>JADHWH010000062.1 GCA_016783555.1 Candidatus Omnitrophota bacterium
GCAAGCTGCGCCAATATAGCCCCATCGAGAAACTCTACCATCGAATGGACTATCGCCTCAGGATGTATAAGGACCGATATCCTATCTATAGGTATATTAAAGAGCCATCTTGCCTCTATAACCTCCAGCCCCTTATTCATTAAGGTGGCTGAGTCTACCGAGATTTTTTTGCCCATCTTCCACTTGGGGTGTATAACCATCTTTGCCCGGGGAATCTTGTCAAAGAGAGATTCTCTAATAGATCTGAGCGGCCCTCCGGTCCCGGTAAGGTATATCTTCCTTAGATCATTCTCATCCCTTCCTCTTAGGCACTGAAATACGGCGCTATGTTCGCTGTCAACGGGGATTATCTTAACACCATTCTCACGGGCCTTCTTCATGACTATCTCGCCGGCGCTTACAAGCGGCTCTTTGCTCGCCAGCGCTATATCTTTTTTGGCGTCTATCGCGCTAACAAGCGGCAGGAGCGATGCGTTTCCCGATATGCCAATCAGGACGATATGGGCATCTGTACTCTTTGCCATCTCAGCCAGGCCTTCGGCTCCTGCGAATATGCGCGTCTTTACAGATCCAAGGCTTCTCCTTAGATCTTTTATCTTAGAGACGTCTTTTATTCCGACCATCCGGGGCTTAAATCTTCTGGCCTGCCTCGCAAGAAGTCTATAGTTAGTATCGCAGGAGAGGGCTACCACCTTGAACTTTTCAGGATATCGGGAGATCACCTTGAGCGCATTAACCCCTATGGAACCCGTGGATCCTAAAACAGCTATTTTCTTCATCTTCCCTGGCTCCTAAGAGGTTAAAAAAATGCCTTTACGTAAAAATAGAAGACGGGCGTAGTAAACAAAAGGCTGTCCAATACATCCAAGGCGCCGCCCAGACCGGGAAATATCGCACCGGTATCCTTGACACCGCAATCACGTTTCATAAGAGACTCGGATAGATCGCCCATCTGAGCCAATACCCCCAATAGAAGTCCTGATATAATAACGTGGTAAAAAGAGACAAAGTCTAAAAACGGTTTAAATAGAAGCGCCAGCACAAAACTGAACATTATACCGCCCACAAACCCCTCTATCGACTTCTTGGGACTTATGCGAGGTATGAGGGCGTGCCTGCCTATGGCGCTGCCTACAATATAGGCTCCAATATCGCCGCCTTTTGTTACTAATATTAGAAATGCGCATAAAAGCGAGCCTTGAGGAAGAAATTTTATCTTTATTAAAAATGAGAATAACCAACTTATATATAATATGCCGAAAAGAGTAATCGACATTCTCTTTAGCGCCTGTGAGTTATCGCGCCTTGTAAGCTGTATCATAACCGTGAATAGGCATATTATGACTATAAGCATCGGCTCTATATGCGCGATGACACTGCCGACTTTAAGATGCGTGCTTAAAGGAACGGTAATCCCCAGGACTAAACCGAAATATCTGTAGACGGAGAGCTCCTTCTTCTCGACCATCGAGTAGAATTCATATAGCGCCAATCCTATTAAGACAATGCAAACCAGCGAGAAGAACCATGTCGGCGCTATAAATATCGTGAATACTACCAACAATAAAAAAAAGGCGGTAGTTATAAATCTGCTGATAAAGGTCTTCATGCGTATCTTCCGCCGAAACGGCGTTCTCTATTTTGATAAGCCTCTATGGCCTTCTCTAAATCGTCTTTCTTGAATTCAGGCCACAGTTTTTTTGTAAAATAAAACTCGGAATAAGAGGCCTGCCACAGAAGAAAATTACTTATGCGCATCTCATTGCTCGTCCTTATCAAAAGATCCGGGTCGGGCAGCCCCTTTGTATATAAAAACTGGCCAAAGCTCTCTTCGTCTATATTTTTATGACCTTCGGCTAAAATTCTATTTATGGCATCGACTATCTCAGCCCTGCCGCCGTAGTTTAACGCGACATTGAATATCAATCCCGAATAATCCTTTGTCTCTTCCATCGCCCATCTGACCTTCTCTCTCGCTCCCGCCGGCAGCTGGCCTAACCTTCCGATGCAGTTGAAGCGTATCTCGTTCTTCCTGAAATTGTCGATCTCTCTATCTATATACTCCCCTATAAATCCCATAAGCGCCCCAACCTCTTTTTTGGGCCTGTTCCAATTCTCTGTGCTGAAGGCATAGACCGTAAGTACAGAGATACCTATATTCCGGCAGTGTTCGATAATCCCCTTTAGGGATTCTATACCCTGCCTGTGTCCGGCGATTTTGGGTAGGCCGTGCTTGGCGGCCCACCTGCCGTTGCCGTCCATTATTATGGCTATGTGTTTAGGGAGGTTGGATTTATCCATTATTTCATCAATGTATTTGCCAGAATAAATGAAGCGAAGACCACCGAGACCATAGACATGAGCTTAATCAGTATATTCAAGCTCGGGCCGCATGTATCCTTAAATGGGTCGCCGATAGTATCTCCCACGACAAGCGCCTTATGCTGCGCCGAACCCTTTCCGCCGAATGCGCCCTTCTCAACATACTTCTTCGCGTTATCCCAGACACCGCCGGCATTGGCCATCATAATTGCCAGAACGAAGCCGCATGTCAAGGCGCCTACGAGAAGCCCGACAACCGCCTCAACGCCGAGAAGCAGTCCCATAGCGATAGGGGATATGATAGCGATCAGAGATGGTATTATCATCTCCCTTTGCGCGGCGGCAGTACATATGCTCACACATCTGGCGTAATCAGGCTTGGCGGTGCCTTCCATAATCCCCCTGATCTCTTTAAACTGCCTCCTAACCTCAAATATAATCGAAGACGCGGTCCTGCTCACCGCCTTCATCGTCAGGGATGAAAACAAAAACGGCAGCATGCCGCCGATAAATATCCCTACTATGACACGCGGGTCAAGAAGCGAAAGAGAGAGCTCTCTGCCGAGGTGAAGTATCTCATCCTTATATGCCGCAATAAGCGCAAGCGCCGTAAGGGCTGCCGAACCTATGGCGAAACCCTTTCCTGTAGCGGCTGTCGTATTTCCAAGCGCATCGAGCGCATCGGTTCTTTCTCTGACATAAGGCTTCTGTTTCGACATCTCGGCTATCCCGCCCGCGTTATCCGCGATAGGCCCGTACGCATCCGTAGCAAGGGTAATCCCCAGGGTGCTTAACATGCCGACGGACGCTATGCCTATGCCGAAAAGGCCCGCGTTGAAATTCTCCGCCCCTCCGGCAAAGAAGTAGCTTGAAAGGATTGCCGCTCCTACCGCGACAACAGGGATTGCTGTCGATAACATGCCGCTTGATATCCCGCTTATTATCACAGTGGCTGGCCCCGTCTCTGAGGCCTCAGCAACGCCTTTTGCGATCCTATAATGGTCGGAGGTAAAAAATTCTGTAGATAGCCCTATAATAATTCCGGCAATCAAGCCGGATGCAATCGACCCATATACCCCGATATACTGCATACCCAAAATATGTTTAACGATAAAGAACGAAAGTACAAATATCAGCCCGGCGGCGATAAATATGCCTTTACGAAGCGCTGTAAGGAGCTGGTTCTGGCTCGCCTCTTCTTTTGTCTTCACAAAGAATGTGCCTATAATGCTCGATATGATGCCTACGGCCGCCATAGACATTGTAACCGTCACTCCCGCGAGGCCAAATCCTGCGGCAACCGCAAGGACCATAGTAGCGACGATGGTCCCCACATAAGACTCATATAGATCCGCCCCCATGCCGGCGACATCGCCGACATTATCACCGACATTATCGGCTATTACCGCGGGATTACGCGGATCGTCTTCAGGTATAGAGGCCTCGACCTTTCCCACAAGATCAGCCCCTACATCCGCTGCCTTGGTAAATATGCCGCCGCCTACGCGGGCAAATAACGCCATAAAACTTGCCCCCATCTCAAAGGTAAGCATGGTGCTGGTTATCGTCTGTATGCGCTGGGCCACCTCCAAATCCCTATAGAAAAAACTTAAGACGTAAAACCATATGCTCAGGTCAAGCAAACCCAGCCCCACGACACTCAATCCCAGCACAGCCCCGCCGGAAAATGCCACACGCAGCGCTTTATTCAAACTGGTCACCGCCGCGTTTGCCGTGCGGCTGTTTGCCTTAGTCGCGACTTTCATTCCGATATACCCTGCTAACGCAGAGAAGAAGCCGCCGGTCAAGAAGGCTATGGGCACAAATATCGGTAAATACCCGCACTTTACCATCCATAATAAAATTATAAATACTAAGGCAAAAAATATTGTCACAACTCCATATTGGCGCTTTATATAGGCTTTAGCCCCTTCCTGGATGGCATCCTGTATCTTTATCATCTCTTCGGTCCCGCGCGGTTCTTTTAATATCTTCGCGACAAGATACGCGGCAAATAGAAGGGCGCATATCGACGCCACCGGCGCCAACCACATTAAATCAATTTGCATACTACCTCCTAAATTCGAAACTCGAAATCCGAAATTCGAAACAAATCCGAAATTTGAATTTTCAAATTTTCAAAACTTTTTGTTTCGGTCATTCGAATTTTGGTAATTCGAATTTGTTTCGGATTTCGATATTCGGATTTCGGATTTAACATTTATTATTTCTTTATTATCGTCTCTCTTCTGCTCGATCCTACGGATATTATACTAATCTTTGATCCGACAATCTCTGAAAGCCTCTCTAAATATCTCCTCGCATTTGGAGGCAGATCTTCATATCTCTTGCAAGATGCCGTATCCCTTACCCAGCCAGGCATCTTTTCGTATACGGGCTTGCAATTTAAAAGCACTTCTATGTCAGCGGGAAAATCTTTTAAGACCTTATCCTTATATTTGTAAGCAGTGCATATCTTGATCTCCTCCAAATCATCCAGGACGTCAAGTTTGGTAAGCGCGATCTCGGTCAATCCGTTTATCAATACAGAGTGACCGACGACAACGCTGTCAAACCATCCGCATCTGCGCGGCCTGCCTGTCGTGGCGCCGAATTCTCTGCCCTTCTTCTGAATGATGCCCATCAACTCTTTATCAAACTCGGTAGGGAGCGGCCCCTCACCCACTCTGGTAGTATAAGCCTTGACCACTCCTATAATCTTATCTATCTTATTAGGACTCACGCCTGCGCCCGTGCACGCCCCGCCTGCCGTTGCGTTGCTGGAGGTAACAAAGGGGTATGTCCCGTGATCTATATCTAGAAGGGTGCCCTGCGCGCCTTCGAATAAAACGGACTTGCCTTTCTCTATAGCTTTATTTAATGCGATGGCTGTATCGCAGATATATCTTTTTACAACCTTCGCAAATCCCAAGTATCTGTCGGCCAATTCATCGTAAGAGAATCCTTCGTGATTGTAAATCTTCTCCAAAATAAGATTCTTCTCTTCAACGTTGACCTTCAATTTTTTACAAAAGAGCTCTTTGTTTAAAAGATCCGCCATCGTTATGCCGCAGCGGTTGGCCTTATCGGCATAACACGGACCGATGCCGCGTTTCGTCGTGCCCAACTTGCCGGTCTTCTTCTCTTCCCTCAAACCGTCAAAGAGCCTGTGATAAGGAAAGATGATATGGACCCTGTCGCTTATCAGGAGGCTCTTATCAACATCTACTTTATGTTTCTTAAGATGATTTATCTCATTTATAAGCGCTTCCGGATCTACGACCACGCCGTTTCCTATTACGCATTTTTTATTCTCATGGAGTATGCCGGAGGGGATTAAGTGCAGTATAAACTCCTTCTTTCCCACTACCACCGTATGTCCGGCGTTGTTGCCGCCCTGGTATCTTACTATAAAATCCATTTCGGCGCTTAGGATATCTATTATCTTTCCTTTTCCTTCATCACCCCACTGCGCCCCGACTAATATAGTATTCACCCCGTTAGACCTCCTGTCTTTTCGTTTGTCGTCTTTACAACCAACTATCTTAGGTCTAACGGGGTTCATGATATACCTTTCTTATCTTCTCGGCGGTTGATAGACCTTTGGCGGCTGATGAGTCTGAGGAGGTGTAGTCGTCGCGGGAGGGCCCGTTGTAGACGGCGGAGTCGGCGGAGTATACACCTGCGGCGGCTGCCGGGGAGGTGCGGGAATCTTCGGAGGTTGATAGACCTTTGGCGGCTGCGCAGGGACCCTAGAGGCCTGCTGGGCCTGTCTTATCTGCTCTAATTGTCTCATTATCTTTTCTGTATTAAGCCTGTTGACCTCGCTTGTAACCCTGCTGTAGACCTTCATCAGCTTTTCCCTCTCCAGTTCATCCAGGTTCTTAGTAATACCATCTTCCGGAGTATAGGTATAAAATAAGTTGCCCTCTTCATCTTCACCGCTTCTTAATTCCGGTATAAGATTCAACGCGTCAGGGTGATACTTCAATAAATTGACTAATCTCTCTACAATATCTTTCTCTGAAAGATCGGCTATAGCGGGTCTCTCTCCTTCGATCTCAATGGGCATGCCTTCCTCAACCTGCCCTGTCTCTTCCGCTTCTCCTGCTTGTTCTTGTACCATCTCTTTGGGTTTCTGCTCCTCTGTAACGCTTGGTTTCTCTTCCTTGGTCCATTTTTTAAGCATCTTGACAACAAAACCTTCCTCTTCGTCCTGGGCAAAAGAGTTACCAGACGCAGCCCAAACCGTCATAATAAGCAATAATGCTATGAGGTGTCTCATTTGAAATCTCCTTCACGGTAACATAGCGAATATCTTTCTTGCGATATCCGGGTATTTGGCGATAAACTTCAGCTCACCTTGAGTCAGGGGTTTCTGCGTATGCACATTTGCGTACCTTACAAGCTCCAGTACTTTAGTCGCCTCTTTATCGTTTTTAAACTTTACCTCGAGTCTCTCATATACATTCCTGAAGCCCTTGATGCCGCTGTACTCGCCTGCGGTAATCTTCCTGCCGGTCTCTATAATCTCCGGCTCGCCCCTGCCGAGCTCCTCAAAATCATACAGCTCATAATTGCGCCTGTCCTTTAGTGCGCCGTCCGCATGTATACCGGACTCATGCGCAAAGGCATTCTCTCCTACCGCTACCTGATTTATAGGTATTGGGACGCCGAACGCGTAAGAGGCGTACTTCGCAAGTTTCCAGGCGTGATTTAACTTTATCTTCTCATCCAGAAGATACTTATCGCCGAATCCACTTGAGTATTTTACAGCTAATATCACGCTTACAAGGTCCGCATTGCCGGCGCGCTCTCCCATGCCGTTTACCGTGGTGTTTATGTATGCGTCGACGCCGCTGTCTATGGCGGCCTTGGCCCCTGCGACGCTGCAGGCTACAACCATACCTAAATCGTTATGGCAGTGTATCTCGATGGGAATCCTGACCTCGCTTGCCAGCGTCCTTACCCTTCTGTAAATAGTAAACGGGTCATCATACCCCAACGTGTCGCAGTATCTTATTCTGTCTGCGCCGTGATCGCGTGCCGCCATTGCAAATTTCAGAAGAAACTCATCGTTGGTGCGGGACGCATCCTCGGCATTTACGCCGACTGTCTTAACACCTCTCTTCTTAGCCAGGTCTAGGGCGTCGGTCATCATCTTTAGTATATCATCCCTCGTCTTTCTACCCTGAAATTTACCGCGCGTCATCTGCTCCGAAGTAGATATGGAGAGGTTCATATGTTTTACCTTGGTAAGTTTAAGGGCCTGTTTTACGTCATCGGTTATAGCCCTTATCCATCCGCTTAATATGATGGGTTTTAAGACCCCCATACTTGCCAGCTCCAGATTTGCGTTAAGATAATTGGTCTCGTGGCGAGTAACCGGAAAACCGAACTCGCTCTGATGGACTCCCATATCGTTTAAATACATATTCAGCATACTCTTTTGGAGCTTGGCCAGGCCTAATTTAGAGGTCTGGACGCCGTCCCTATTTGTAACATCTAATATATATATTTTGTTCTTCTTCTTCATAATTTCTCCTTTTTTGGCAGGCTAAAGCCTGCCCTACATATTATAAAAATATTATAATTTGATCATCGTTACATCAATTATGTTCTTTGCCTCTCTTATCTCGTCCAATACAGGCTTTGGGACTTCACAATCTATGTTTAAGACCGTTATGGACTTCTGGCCCGGTTTTTCTCTACCGAATGACATTTTTGCTATGTTTATTTTGTTTTTGCCGAGCAGTGTCCCGATCTGGCCTATTATGCCCGGGACATCATTATTATATATTACCAGCATACATCCTTCGGGGACCGCCTCGACATAAAAGTCGTTTATCTTTACAATCCTGGGATCTGATTTTATAAATATAGTCCCGCCTATGATATTAGTCTCTTTGTCTGACTTCACCCTTACCCAGACAAGGCTTGCGAAATCCTCAATCTCGCCTGCCCTTGACTCTACAATCTTCATTCCGCGGTCTTTTGCGATGATAGGGGCGTTTACGTAGTTTACGGTCTCTTGAAGAATCGGCGTGAGTAGTCCCTTTATCAACGCGGCGCTTATAGGTTCTAACTTAAGGTTTGCGATATCGCCTATGTAGCGTATATCGACCTTTGTTATGTGGCCTTTTATCAGCTGGGCGTGCATAAGCCCTATCTTTTCGGCAAGGTTTATATACGGCCTTATCGTCTTAAACTCCTCAGGGGCAACGCTGGGCAGATTGATTGCGTTCCTCAGCCCTTTATCCAATAGGGCATCTCTAACTGTCTCTGCGATATCTATGGCTACGTTAACCTGAGCCTCTTCGGTCGACGCCCCCAGATGCGGTGTTGCTATTACATTATCCATCTTTAACAATGGACTGCCTGCGGGCGGCTCCTTTTCGAAGACATCCAGGGCCGCGCCGGCAACTTTACCCGATTCCAACATCTTATAGAGCGCCTCTTCGTCGATTATGCCGCCGCGGGCTGCGTTTATCACGCGGACGCCGTACTTCATCATCTTAAATTCCTTTTCGCCAAGCATATGTCTTGTCTGCTCTGTGATAGGCGTATGCACAGTGATATAATCAGAACTCTTTAAGAGCTCTTCTAAGTCTACCAACTCAATCTTAAGCCTCTTCGCCTTCTCTACAGAGAGGTGCGGATCATAAGCTATCAGATTCATCTTAAAAGAGCCGGCGCGGCTTGCGACCTCTATGCCTATGCGGCCCAATCCTATAATCCCCAGCGTCTTTCCGTAAAGCTCTGAGCCCATGAACTTCTTCCTGTTCCACTCACCGCTCTTTAAGGACTTATCGGCCTGGGGTATATTTCT
>JADHWH010000063.1 GCA_016783555.1 Candidatus Omnitrophota bacterium
ATCTTCCATAATCCTCTTACGCGTCCTAAAAACCAATTCCTTATCACTCATAGAACACCCCCTTAATATTATACACAAAAGACAACCAACTATCTATTAACCAGTCTACGCTAGTCGTACACAATGGAGCTAAAAATTAAACATTAAAAAAGTTAGATAATATGCCTTGACATTATGATATATATATGATATATTTTAATTAAGTGAAATAAGTGGGGGTATAATACATAAAGGGCTAAAGGGGCCTCTTATTTTTTTACTGTTTTCTGACTTTTAACGTTATTAACAGATACGACACATGGGGATGGTATGGTGTCGGTAGTATCCTAAACAATTTTGGAGGAAACGAATTAGGATGCGAGCTTGCGGAGTGAGTATACCTTTATATAAAAGTCCATATAAGGTGATAATTAGCATTATCACTATATGGGCTTTTTTGTTTAATACCTTCGGAATGGAATTGGCCTGGGCCTCAAAAACCCCTAGTCCTGTGCTTCCCGCAAGCGGCACGGGCAATGCGGGAAGCCCAGGCCATACCATTCTGCCTAAAGAACTCGGTGAGATTAAAGAGGTCCACACTGGCGTAAACAAAAAGACCGTTATATACATCCAGGAGGCCCACTGTAATTACTCATGCCAGAAGTCGATAAGAGATATAATCGAGCACTTTAACCATAAGAGAGGTGTCGACCTTGCCCTTCTTGAGGGCGGTGCCGGCGATTATGACCTATCCATCTTTACCAAAATTGAGGAGAAGGCCTTAAGAGAGAAGACGGCCGGTTATTTTCTAAAAGAAGGGAGGATAAACGGCGCAGAGTTCTTCGCTATAAATAATCCGCGCAAGATTGCGCTGAAAGGGCTTGAGAAACCGGAGCTCTACAAGAAGAACCTGAAGATATACCGCGACAGCCTCAAACAAAAAGACGAAATAGACGACATTATAAGCACGTTAAGCCGTTATCTATCAAACCTGAGGGATCATATCTATCCAGAGAGATTAAGGGAGTTCGAAGAGAAGAAGGCCGCCTACGATAATACGGAGTTGGGCCTTGGGGAGTACCTGGATTATATAGCGGCGCTGTCCAGCCGGCTTAAAATCAAGATATCTAAGCACAAAAATCTCAATAATTTACTCCAGGCCAAAAAGATCGAAGACGGTATAGACTTCAAAACAGCCAATTACGAGAGAGGAGAGCTCATAAATGAACTGCAGAAGAGGTTGCCGCAGGCGGAATTGGAGAACCTCATCAAGAATTCATCACTCTTTAAGGAAGGCGCCCTAAGAGAGATAGACTTTTATTCATACCTGTTTAGAAAGGCCGGGACCGTAACTATCGATGTAGATAAGAGATATCCCGACCTTTCCAGCTACAAAAAATATAAAGAGATATTAGAATCTATCCAGGAAGAGGCGTTATTTAGCGATATAGAAAAACAGGAAGGGGAGATAATAGAGAGACTCTGCAGGAAGAAGAGCCAGAAGAAGCTCTATCTCCTCTCAAAAAACCTCTCACTCTTAAAAGACTTTTTCAATATATCCCTTACCTCCGAGAAATACGGATACTACAGGAAGAACAAACGCCGTTTCAGGATAAGCCGTTTTCAGGAGTTTATAAAACGCAATGCCCCCCGATACAACATAAAGATAGACTTCCCGAAAAAGATAACGCTCCTCGATAGATACAGGAAAGAGTTTGAGAGATTCTACGAGTATGCCTTTAAGAGAGACAGGGCCTTCATAGAAAACATAACCCGCCATTGCGGGGAAGACGAAGAAGAGCGCAGTTTGATAGTTGTGACCGGCGGATTCCATACAATGAATCTGAGGGAATACCTTAGAGATGAAGGCTATTCCTACATAGTCATACTACCGAGGTTTAACCCCGGTGAAGAGACATCCTACTTTAAGCTTCTATCCGGCGGCCTAAGCCCGATTGAGGAGGAGATAAGAACGCGCACATCGAGCATCCCCATCCCCGGGGCTTTCTGTGAGCAGATAGGAGGAGAGCCTATCTCGGCGAAAGCAGTAGAAGTAGTTAAGGCAAGAATTGCGGCAGAGGCAGTTAAAACGAAGCGTAAGGAAGAAAAGGCCCATAAAAAAGGCAGACAGCTATTCGGTAGAACAACCGTGCTCGCAGCGCTCTATACGGCCTTAACTTTTGTAGGCGGTTTTGCCGGAGAGTACATCTATTACTGTTACATGCTTATCCGGACAAGGTTTCCGGAAGAAGAGAACGCAGCCGTATTACCTGAAGAACGCGCCAAAGCAGGCCCCACCGACGCATCCGGCGCTGCGCCGGAGGAAAAGACCCTGCCTCTGGACGACCTTACAATAGAAAAGATACCTGACCAAAAGTTTCCGTGGATTTTTTATCTTAAGGCGATTCTAAATAATAGGAACTTAGGTCGTGCCGAGTATAGTTTAGTTAATCCGGATCATTTACATCTTTTAGATATGCGGTCAGGGATAAAGAGACAAGGCATAGGGCAGCGCCTCATGGAGAGGGTTAAAACTGAAGCATGTATGGCAGGTAGAAGTAAGATTACCTTAGAAGTCACCGAGACAAATACTAAAGCAATAGCATTCTATGAAGAGATGGCAAGGCGCCTTAATATGGGCATAGATATGGAAACTTTTAAAGACTATTCCCCCAATTGGGTTGATATAACTTTTACCATTACCGACTCTGAAGAAGTATTGGCCCGTGTTGAGGCACTAAAGGCCCCCAAAACAGACACCACCGACGCATCCGGCGCCGCGCCGGGAGACTCCTCCAAGACAGTAATAATAGAGAAGCCGTCAACAGAAGGTATATTGAGAGCATATCGTAACTTGCCTGCAGAAACAGTTTATTCTGCCCCTGTGGCTAATGACCGTCAGATAAAAAGATTATGGCACAATAGAGAAAGGATAGAATTTGGTGTAATTCTTGTCCCCTATGAATCTGGTCCCAGACTTGTTATTACGCAAGGAGATGAAGGATCTTTCGTTGTTCTAGAAGATATTGATAAAGAGTTGATCGAGACTCACACTATACCCTTCCTTATCCATAATCATCCCCAGCATGATAAGAAACCGATTAGGAATAGAAGGGAATACTTAAGTTTTAATATAGATGCTGCTGAAAAGTGGTTTACGTTAGAATATTATTGTCGAGGGATACCTTCTCCATTTCCATCGGGTTTTGGAGTGAATTGTAGCGATTTCGATTTAATCAAACGCCTACCTACGGTTCAGGAGTTTTATGTCTATACTAAAGAATTCGGGTACGTCCTCTATGGGGTCGATCCTCAAGAAGAAAGAAGATGTGGACACGTTAAAATGGAGGCTTGGCAAGATGGGGAGTATCAAGTAAAAGAAGTATATGATGATGGAGCGCTCTTTAGTTGGGGGATTTCATATCTCGAACCGCAAACATTCGATGTATTTAAAGAATTTGTCGAAGCAATTGAAGAGGGAGCAGAGAAGATTAGGCTTACAGGTTTTCGAGGTAGATATGCAGAGTGGAACTCCCAAGTCAATTTTGACACAATACTAAAAGAAGCAGGATTTAAGCCTAAGGAGCAAATCGCCACCACCGACGCATCCGGCGCCGCGCCGTGGGAGAGGAGTATCGACCCAAGATCAGTAGTATTTAAAAGGCGTATTGATGAAGCTGTGGAGAGTCGGTATTTTGACGATGTGTTTGGAGAGAGGGTTGAGGTAGAAAGCGTTACTGTGGTTGGCGATATACACTCTTACCAACGCTTTAGGGACTTTAAGAATGTTCTTGTGTTAGATGCGAGTACGAAAAGACCCGAAAAGCGTATTATTACGGGTAGGATTGAATATTTCGCTTTATGCGATGAGGGGATTAAGAAAGAATCTGAAGAATTTGATATAGAGATTCCTGCAGAACGAGCGTTTGATATCAAATATATCGCCGAACAGATAGATCAGAAAGGCATAGGCGTGATAGTAGCATTATTAAGAAGAGAGACATTGATAGTCGACTCTACAAAACTCATTACGTTTAGCAGCAAAAGCGGCAAGAAGCGTATTATTTATAAGGCGTTCGATACCGTAGCGCTTGAGGCGAAGATAATGACATTGTTAAAGAGATTAGGATATCCCACAATCAGTTTTGACGTAAGGCCGCCAGATGACTTTGGCCGGTTTGCCTGGATGGAGCATGTAGAACACATACCCCTGGAATCCCAGGAGGCCGGAAGGCACTTTAAGAAAAGACACGCTCATCAATTCGGCAGATGGCTAGCCATCGATTATATTTTAGGGCTTTTCGATTCGCATACACAGAATTTCTTCTTAGGGAGAGAAGATCCGGACATATTGTTTGGACATGATTTGGAGACGGTACTTGATGAAGATATTATGCCTTTGGAAGATTTTGTAGCGGAGATATTTAGATTCGTTGAGGCTCTATCTAAAATACGTAAGAATGTGCTATATCTGAAAAGGTTCATTGCAGATAAATCTATCACTGAGGGGATCGCAGCTGCTTTAATGCAGTTACTAAATAGAGATACCATTGGATATATTATTACTTTTATTCAAAGGGAAACAACGGGTTTGATGCGGAGACAAGTGCTTCGGGATACAAGCGATTATCGTACAGACCCGAGGTTAGAAGGCATAGTCCCGTTTTATGCCATTGATGTCACAGAAGACCATTGCATCGGCATGGGGTTGAGAATAAATAATCTTTTAAACGACTTCGCTTCCCCATCTAAATACCCTCCGGCATCACCACCTCCAACCGGAGATACCACCACCGACGCATCCGGCGCCGCGCCGGAGGAGAAGAGTGCGCAAGGACCGGATATTAAGATCCCCCCTGAAGAAATAAAGCGAGGCTTATACGATGATAATGATTTGTCTATGACCTATATATCCGGAGGGTTGGCAGGAGCCTTCCTTACTTGTGCCGAAGCCCTGGACATACAGTTTAAAAAGCCAGCAAACGAGTTTTGGTTGACGCTTATTGCGTCTGCACGAGTTGTACAAAATCTGGAAGAACTCCTGTTTGAGAAAGTCAGGAGAAGGGATGAGATGGGATTTAGAAATTTACCAAACTTAGCTTTATTAGTGAGACATATTATAAATCCTAGCCTGGATAATGCCTCACCGAGGGAACAGATGCTATGGATTATATTTAACAGACTAGGAGAATTTATTTCCTTATTTGAGGTATTTAGCTCTGATTCAGAACGCACCACGCCGGAAGAGATGAAGTTAACCAGCCCCATGTTGAACCTGGAGGGCCAGGCCGAGGTAATAGAATATTACAGAGAGGAAGTTGCGGAATTTATATTAGCCATATTAAGAGTTGCCGGAGAGAGGCGTTTATTTATAGAGAGGCCTCCGTTTATTGTAGAGATAGGGGCGACCACAGGCCGCACTTCGCGGTTGTATATGGATAGAGTTAGAGAGATGTTTCCTAACGCCCGGTATGTTGGAACCGACACTTTCCGCCCTAGAGGCCTAGCCTTGCCGGAAAACGAGTTTATGCTGCACAATATCTTGGAATCACCCTTACCCCTTGATGAGAAACCCGACATAATAGTCTTTACCAATGTGGATATGCACCTTTCACCCGGTGAGGGCGGCGGCAGAGAGGCGGCATGGAGAAACATCGCTGCCAGCACCAAACCATGGACCGTTATCCTGGGTGGAAGCGCCTATTTCAAGGATCACCGATATATAAGACTAGGAAACGAAATAGTAAAGATTCAGACAGCCGAAGACTTTGCCGAAGCCATTGACTCAATACATCCTCCGCATGCAGAACCCCCTGAAGCAGGCCCCACCGACCCATCCGGCGCCGCGCCGGAGAGCGTACGCGACGTGGATACATTTGCAAAGCCCGTTATTGTTTTCCCAAGCCCCGTTGATGCACAAGTAGGTATGGGAAGAGAGCTATATGATAATCATGCGGAGGCCCGGAAAATCTACGACCACGCCAGAAAGATACTAGGCTATGATAACGTATCAAGATTGTTTTTAAGGGAGGAAGACCGGAGCAGGAGAGATATTGTGGCAATTTGCACCATTTTATACAGCGTGGCGATGTACGAAGTCTTTTCCGAAGAGACGAGACGCCGCATGACTCCATTGGCGTTTGCCGGTGACAGCCTGGGAGCGATAACAGCCGGAATAGTAAGTGGTTCCGTTTCTTTGGAGGACATATTACCTTTTATGCAGGCGCTGGGTTCATCTACCATTATAGATAGCGCGCCGGATTATCAAATCATTGTAGTATCAAACGTAAACCGGGAGGCTATAGCAAAACTTTTTTCCCGGGGGGAAGTAGAATTGCTTCAGGATGCCTCGTTAAAAGACGCTTCAGGAGGATCGCTGGCTTTAGCTGTTATGAACGGAGACAATATTGCGGCAATTGAGAAAGAACTATCTGCCATGGGGGCGAGAATACTGAGTATTAGAGAACCTCGAATTAAATCTACCCACCTTAGCTATTGTGAACTACTTATGGGACAAATTGTAAAACTCAGGGATGCGGTGGCAGTGCATGAACCCGCCATTCCCATTATATCTTCTAAGACCGGTGAATGGTTAACAACCGCTGCAGAATGCAGGGCATATTTGGCGAATACGCCGTTTGGACCGGTTCTATGGAGAGATGTAATAGAGGAGGCTTTGCATCGAGGCGCAACTTCGTTTATAGCATTCGGTTCTTGTTTGACACTAGCCGCAATGACTCGGCCGCTTACTTCGGGCGCTGTAAGGACATTAAGAGTAAATGATTCGACGAGGCTTAGAGGCGCAGCATCTTCCTTTGACAAGAGACATGGTGGAGCCAAAACCACTACCCATGTAGAGCGGGGAGAACCCATAAGAGCCATAATTCCTGCGGAATCTGAGACAGGGGGTGTAAGGTGGGTACCAGAGGTCAGAGTACTACCTGACGGCTCAGCCGAAGAAGATAGCCCGCAAAGAATAAAATTTATCAGGAGATTAAACGAAGAAAGGAGGGCTAACTATGCCGGAATAGCCAGATATGACGGAAGAGAGTATTTTGCTAAGATGCTATCTGAAAAGTATTCAAGGCATGATGGCTACACTTCAGCATATAACTACACATGTACAAGGCCGCAGGCAGGGATTCTTGAGTTTCTACGGTCACAAGGAGTCCATGGCATAAATGAGGCCGAACATTTTCTGGAGCTTGAAGACGGCAGAAAAGTGATTCTTTTAGAAAAGCTGGGAGGAAAGACGCTTAGACAAGTGATAAGCGAAGAAGAGAGCCTTCCAGACGAGAAAGCCTGTGATATCATGCTCAAGATCTCAAATATCGTCAAGTCGCTCTTGTCTTTGAGAGTATACCACTGGGATATAAAACCGGGCAATATGATTATGGATCCGGATGTCGAAGATGTGACGGTTACAGATTTCGATCTTTCTTTTAGAACGGAAGATGACTTTCGGTTAAGAAGAATGTATAGGTCAGGAACAGAGCAGTATACCTCAAAGCGCAGGTATGGATATATCTTCTTGGGCCACGAACCGGGAGATATCCCGTTTTCCCACAGCGATGAAATATTTAGCCTGGGTATGATATTTGCGGAAATGCTTGGCGCGCAAATAGACGAAAGCGATACCCCAGTACCCGCAGAAATACGCGCACGCAGTATTATCGACCAGATTACAGGAAATGGCAATATTCCGGAAGGTATCCAATTGGTGATACGAAATGCCTTGTGCGGTACGGGCAAAAGCTACGGTGAAAGCGCGTATCAAACAATAGACGAGTTTATACGCGCGATCAAAGAAGCGACCCCACCCCAATCCACCACCGACGCATCCGGCGCCGCGCCGGAGGATGATGATCGAAGTCAAGCTTCAATCCACAGAGAGACTATGTTGGACGAAATAGCTGACTATGTTGTTGGAAAAGTGAGATTGGAAAATCTGATGGCTGTGAGGAGATTATTCGAGAGACTGCTTGTCTACCTCTCTATAGAGTCCACGACTAAAGCGGAAGAAATGTTGCGCGAGAGATTAATGACTGAACTAAGGCAGCCTGAAATTGGAGCCCAGGATGTAAGAGTCGATAGTGTTGGTAACTGTATAGCCGAATTAGAAGCAACAGCCGAAGGACTTCCTACAATACTACTCTCTGCCCATATGGATGTGCATAGGACGCCGGGTGCACATTGTATTTATTCAAAAGGAAGACTTGAAGGAAGATTAAGGGATGAACGTGCACAGGTAGGATTAGACAATAGAGTTGGTGTCGCCGCCGTGATGGAGACGCTGCGCGTAATACAAGAGAGCGGCATGCCGCATGGGAAAATACGGATACTTTTTACTGTTGATGAAGAAGGAGGACATAGAGGGGTGATTCGAGCTTGTGAAGACGGTATCTTGGAAGGAGTAGATTATGTCTTTACCTTTGACTACATGAGACCGATGCCGGAGGAGCTACCTGCTGCCATCGTTCATTATGCGGCTCCTAATGGTCATGTGGGGAGCATAATCAGTAGTGCAGCAGGACATCTGGATATAGATTACGTCGCGGACACGGGAAGGAAGATAGAAGGTTTCGAGCATTTAAATATGAGACATGGTACCGGAGACGCGGATTCACTCTCGCAGGTTGTCGAAAGCACCTTTGACTTCTGTAGCGGCGTAGGATATGTAGGAACGCCACACGAGTTCTTGGATATACCTGTTTATCTCCGGCAGATAGACCTATTGATAGCGGTTTTGAAGGAGATTTATATAAGTAGTAGTGGTGAAGAAGAACCCCCCACCACCCCCACCGACCCATCCGGCGCCGCGCCGGAGGAGAGCTCATCGCCGAAGGATGATATGGGGAAGAAGACTAAAGAGAAATCGATGATTTTACCCCCGGATAGAGCCATCGCAAGGTCATATCGGGTCTGGCCGGGGCAGGAATTCGAAGA
>JADHWH010000018.1 GCA_016783555.1 Candidatus Omnitrophota bacterium
CAAAACTGATAGAAGAAGTTAAAGAAAGGCCAAAAGAAACAAGAGAGACCCAATACCAAACACCGGATAAGAAAAAAGCGTATAAAAGCCCTGAGATTACCAAAGTAAAAATGCAGCCCGAACAGGCGGTGTTGAGCTGCTGTGCTAGGAACCTTGATAACAAGTTTTTACAGACCGCGAACGCAAACTACTGCAGCGAATATTGTTTCGGCAGACCTCCGTGCGTGCCTATACCAGGCAGATTTAGCTCCTCGGGCCTCTCATAGCCTAGTACGGTTTGTTTATCTGGATAAACGAAATAACAATAGATTATAGAAATGCGAAACGAGGAATATAAGGATTTTAGTTTGCGGGTCCACCTAAAAGGCACGAGAAAGCCGATTATGGGACAGTTTGAGCTGACCCATCGCTGCAACCTGAAGTGTCAGCACTGCTATATTGTGAATGATTCGAGAAGGGAGGAGCTTACTTACAAGGAGTTATGCCATATTTTTGATGAGGTCTACCAGGAAGGATGTCTATGGCTCTGTCTTACTGGTGGGGAGCCTTTGCTGCGGAAAGATTTTCTGGATATATACTCCTACGCCTACAAAAAAGGATTTATTATAACTATTTTTACTAATGCTACTTTTTTAAATGAGGAGATAGCGAAATACCTGAAGAGATTTCCTCCGTTTTGCATTGAGCTAACCTTAAACGGCGTTACCAAAAAGAGTTACGAATTAATTACTCAAACACCGGGCTCGTTTGAGAAGGCGATGCGAGGTATTGAGCTCATCCGTAAACATAATCTCCCCCTAAAACTAAAATGCCAGGCAATGACCTTAAACTTCGATGAGTTTCCTTTGATGCGAAGGTTCTATCAAGAAATGGGTATGGTGTTTCGTTGCAGTACATTAATCGACCCACGTATGGATGGTTCAACCGGACCCTGTTCTTTGCGTTTACCTGTAGAGAAGATATTGGAACTCGAAAGCCGCGAGGAAATAGTTAAAGGAAGGGATGAGATTGAAGATGGTTTTAAGGAAGAACCTCTGACTGAGCAAGAAAATGAGGTTTTGCCTCCTTCAGATGAACTCTTTCACTGCCCAGGAGGAACCTGGGCATTTTATATTAATCCTTTTGGGGAGCTCTACTTCTGTAACTCAGTAAGGAAGCCAACGTGGGATCTGCGCAGCCACTCGTTTAAACAAGGCTTTTATGATTTCTTCCCAAAGATTCGCTCTCGTAAGTTCAAAACTGATTCTGAGTGCCGCACCTGTCCGCTTTGGCAAAGCTGTCTTCGCTGTCCGGGAAAAGCAGAGCTCGAATGCGGCGATGTGGAGGCACCGATACCGTATTACTGCGAGCTCGCCCATAAGCTGGAAGAGGCCGGAAAGGCCATTACCATTAGATGATAACTATATTGAGAAATCATAAGGAGGACTGTTCGAATGGATAATAAAAAGGTTTTTAAGAGAAACCCTGATTTTGTAATGCGGGAAATCGATAAAGAGACCATACTGGTCCCCGTAATAAAGACCTCGGAAGATATAAACTGTATATATACCTTGAATAAGGTCGGCTCTGAGGTTTGGAGACTAATTGATGGTAAAAATTCGCTGGAGAATATTAAAAGAAAAGTCCTGGAGAATTTTGACACTACCCCTAAAGAGGTGGAGAAGGAGATGAAAGGCTTTTTGAAAGACCTGGAAGAGATAAAGGCGATAAAATAAACAGTTTGGCAGTTAAGCAAGGAGCAAGAAGATGCCGAGAAAACCGAAATTCAGACCGAGGATAACAAGGGTAAAACTCAACCCTGAACAGGCGGTGTTGTTCTGCTCGTGTTCGACTCTGGGGTGGGGTAACAGCAGTACTTACGATCCATGGACGAAGAGACCGGTCTGCGTATTTTATCCTAAGCATACAATAAATATCAATAATTTTGTAAGTGGAGTCATCGCGTCTTAAGCCCTTTTGTATTTGGTCATTCGGACTTTTAAAGTTTAGAATTCGGGAGAATTCCTGCAAGAAGTGAAGAACCAAAAGCCGGAACATTTTTACGACAGATTACACAATAGAAAAAAGCATTATCCTTGGGCTGGTCAGATAGAGCTAACTTACCGCTGCAATCTTAATTGCATCCATTGTTATTGTGAAGGGAGCGAAGATAAAAAAGCTAATAGAGAATTAAACACCGTTGAATGGAAGAAGATCCTTGATACGATTCGGGAAGAAGGCTGTCTCTACCTCGCCTTGACCGGCGGAGAACCTTTAGTCAGAGATGATTTCTTAGACATCTACTCCTACGCCAAGAGAAGAGGTTTTATTATCACCATTTTTACAAATGGCCAGGGATTTACAAAAGAGATTATCGATTATTTAACTAAATCGCCTCCTTATTCTATAGAGATCACCTTAAACGGCATAACCAAAGATACCTATGAGTCAATTACTCAAACCCCGGATTCTTATTCCAGGGCTGTTAAGACTATCAAGATATTAGCTCAAGAAGAATTGCCGCTTGTATTAAAGACGAACTGCCTTAAACAGAATAGAGACGAACTCGGCGAGATTAAGAAGTGGACAGAAGAGCTTTTAGGCAAGCCCTCAAAAGATACGCACTACTTTAAATATGACCCTATGATATATCCCAGGCTCAATGGAGATAAAACCCCGTGCAATTACAGGCTCTCTTTCGAGGAGCTGCAGGAAACAAAGAGCCAGGACCCGGATGTCTGGGAGGAGTACCAAAAGGGCCTGCATGCCGATCTTCCTGATTTAGGGAGGGATAGAGACTTTCTCTACCGCTGTAATAGCTGGATGACGCAGTTTTTTGTCAACCCCTATGGAAGATTGAAGTTTTGTGAGTTTTCAGAAAAATTCAGCGTCGATTTAAAGAGCACCCCTTTTAAAGAAGGCTTCTATAATTTCCCCAAACTCATGAATGAGAAATTCAAATCCAATTCTAAATGCAGGGGGTGCTCTTTAAGGTCAATCTGTTATTATTGTCCGGCCAGGGCCTATTTAGAGACAGGCGATGAAGAGGGGCCCGTAGAATATTATTGCGAATTAGCAAAAGCGACTAAAGAAGAGATGGAAGCTAAACTAGCGGCTTTGAGAATATAACAGTGAAAACACAATCTTATAATATTTTCTGGAACCAGATTCACAAGTCAGCAAAAGAGAAGCATATTCCCCTGCGGGTAATGTTTGAGTTGACCTACCGCTGTAATTTTTACTGCAGACATTGCTATGTCCCTTTTAGTTACAGAAAACATAAGGAGCTCAAGACAAAAGAGATTTTCTCTATCTTAGACCAGCTTGCCGATATCGGCTGTTTTTATCTGGGCCTTACAGGCGGCGAGCCGTTTATGAGAAAAGATATGCTGGATATACTATTTTTTGCCAAAAGGAAGGGCTTTGAGGTCATTATTTATTCAAACGGCTCACTGATTGATGAAGAGATGGCTGAAGAGCTGGCGCGGCTTAGGCCGAACAAGGTAGATATCACTATTCCGGCGGTAAGCACCGACGCCTTTGAGCGCATTAGTGGTGTAGCAGGCTCCAGAGACAAGGTCTTTAAGGCCATTGAGTTTCTGTACGAAAAAAAAGTGAATTTGGGGTTTAAGAGCTGCGTGCTAAAAGAGAATGAAGGCGAGATTAAAGATATAGAGAGTTTCGCCAAATCCTTAGACGCTTTACATCGTTTGGATGATATGCTTTTACCCTGCTTGAACGGCTCAAAGGAACCATATAAATATAGAGGACAGAGGACAGAAAACAGAGGACAGAAAACAGAGGACAGAAAACAGAGGACAGATGAAGATAGGCCTCAACTTTGTATCGCAGAAACTGCAAACCGCAGGCCTCCTACTTCAGACTTATTTAAATGCGGAGTGGGTGTAACCCAGGCGGCGATTACCCCTTCCGGAGAGTTAAAGATGTGCCTGATGATAGATTACCCCAAATATAGAATACTTAACAGCTCTTTAGGGGATGTTTGGGGGGAGCTTAAAGGATTAGTGAAGGGTATAAAACCGGATGAAGATTATCAGTGTGATAAGTGCGAGCTTAAAGCCTATTGCAAGCGGTGTCCTGCCAGAGGATGGATTTATAACAAAAATTTTACTTCCTGTGATCCGGAGTCAAAGCACTATGCAGAAGGTTTAAGAGGACTTTGTGAGGTTAGGCCATGAATAGCAGGATTAAATTAAAAATCGCTGATATAATTACCAAGATGCAGAGTGATTTTGCGCTTGCGCAACTTAGCGAAGAAGAGAAGAAGCTGGAAGTCACCGAACGGTTCGATAATTTCTTCTATAACCAAGAGCGGAAGGAAGAGATCTCAATCAATGTAGAGATTGTAGATAGATTGCCCCAAATCAAAAAGACAAAACTCTCGTTTGTTACCTATCACCCTGAAGATGGAAGCGAAAATTGGCGCCTGCTTCAAAAAGGCGATACCTATATCTATAAAAGTCCGCTCGAAGACAAGAGACAGCTTATGCTGGTAAACAAGACCTTTGATAAAGTAACGGCCTACCTATTACCCAAAAAGGATAAAGGCCGGGTATGGGGTAGCACCGATATTATCTACGATTTCTTACAGGTTCTCATGATAAACTATCTTGCCCAAAGGAGCGCAGGTATCTTTACCCACTCTATAGGTGTAAAAGACATAGACGGCAAGGGGCTTCTCTTTGCCGGTAAATCCGGCGCAGGCAAGACGACAACCGCCAAACTTTGGCATAACCAAAGCAGGGCGATGGTCTTAAACGACGACCGCATTATCGTGCGAAAACGAAACGGTGGATTTTTTATCCACGGTTGCCCCTGGCACGGAGAGTTCAGCGATTACCTTAACTCAAGGATAGAAGCGGCCCCTTTAAAAAAAATATTCTTTATTCACCATGCCCCGAAAAATACGGCAAGGCGGATTTCAGTAAAAACGGCATTTAAACTTCTCTATCCCGCGCTCTTTCCTCCTTTCTGGGATAAGGGGTGTTTAGAGAATGTCGTCTCTTTTAGCCAGGATTTAATCGAGAACGTCCCCTGTTACAGCTTAGGGTTTGTAAATGATAAAAAGATGATTGAGTTTGTGAGAAAGATAGAGACGAACCTATGAGAGAAATTCAATATAAGACCTTTAGCCTGAATACGCATAAAAAGAACTGGCAGCTTAAAAGACCTAATGTCTGTCAGTTTGAGCTGACGTTTAGATGCGGCCTGCGCTGTAACTATTGTTATTCAGACTGTTATAACAGGCCCGCTTATTTAAAGAAGGAGTTAAAGACTGATGAGGTAAAACATATCCTGGATAAGGTCTATGATGCTGGGGTAATCTGGCTCTGTTTTACAGGCGGAGACCCTCTGACCCGAAAAGATTTTTTGGATATTTACTCCTACGCTAAAGAGAAGGGTTTTATTATAACCATATTTAGTAATTTAACTTCTCTGACTAAAAGAATAGTTGAGCACCTTAAGAAAAATCCCCCTTTTGTAATTGAGATAACATTAAACGCAGCTACGCGCAATCTATATGAAAAGATAACGGGGGTAGAGGATTCGTTTGACAAAGTAATGCGTGGGATAGAGTCAGTTAAAAAAGCAAAATTACCCATGAAAATAAAGACACAGATAACGAAAGATAACCTGGCAGAGATACCCAAGATAAGAAGCTTCGTTAAAGGATTAGGATTAAAATTCAGCCCCAGTACCGATTTATATGCCCGATTAAACGGTGATTCAGCCCCATGTAATTTAAGGCTTTCGCCCCAAGAGATTTTAAGTTTAAATGGAAAAGGGCGAATATCGGATGACGCCTGCGAGTTGTTGCGCGATACAAAACACCGGACCCCGAATACCAAGGCCCGAACACCAAACACCAGCTTATTCCGCTGCACTATCGGAGGCGGAGACGGTTTTAATGTAGATCCTTACGGCCGCACCTTCCCGTGCGCGCTGATAAGAAAACCCGCCTTCAATCTCCTTAAGGTAAATATTGAATACGCATTAAATGAACTATTGTCTCTGGTAAGAGAGAGAAGATTTACCGTTGATTCTAAATGCAGCGGCTGCGGCTTAAGAGAGTCTTGTCGTTGGTGTCCGGGCAGGGCATATGTTGAGAGAGGCGATATGGAAACGCCTGTGGAGTATTATTGCGAATTAGCAAACAAGACGGCACAAAGAGGAAGGATGCTATCATGATAGACCTGCATACCCATACACTTTTAAGCGACGGGGATCTTCTTCCGAGCGAACTTGTCAGGCGCGCAGCGGTCAAAGGATATGAGGCAATCGCTTTAACCGACCATTGCGACTTCTCAAATATAGATTTTGTCCTTCCCCGCATAGTAAAGGTATCAAGGAACCTAAATTCGCACTGGCCGATTAAGGTTATCCCGGGTATGGAGATAACACACGTTCCGTTAAAGGAGATAAAGAATCTGATCAATTACGGGCGGCATAACGGCGCGAAGATAATCGTAGTGCACGGCGAGACCCTGTCAGAGCCCGTTATTCCCGGCACCAACAGGGAGGCCATAAGATGTAAGGCTGATATAATAGCCCACCCCGGCCTCCTTACAGAAGAAGACGCAAATCTCGCTAAAGAAAACAGTATCTATATAGAGATAACCACAAGAGAAGCCCATCTCCAGACTAACCGGCATATAAGGGATATCGCGCGAAAGACGGGCGTTAAGCTTCTTTTAAATACGGATACGCATGCCCCGGAAGATTTAATGGATGACGCCAAGGCGCAGGCATTTCTGGAGTCACTTGAGTTTACAAAAGACGAGATAGACAAGATCTTCCGGAATTCCAGAGTGATTGCAGGATTTTGTTAAGAAAACTTGACAATTCCGGTTTTTGTGGTATACTTTAATAAATAATATCTTATAATAATTATATGGAAGGGGGGATGAAGTAAAAATAAAAGATATTTCATTGTTGGTTTTTTATCGTGAAAATAAAAATTAGTCATATCATTTTAAATAAGAAAAAGAAAGGGAAAGGAGGAAGTATATGAGGGTTTTAGGAATAATAGGGGCATTAATTATAGTATTCGCCCTAGCCCTGCCAGCCTATGCCGAAACACAAAGCGTAAAGATCAGCGGTGATCTCACTATGAGAGGCATCTCGAGAGATAATTTTGATCTAAACGCGCAGGCACAACCTGATGGCGAGCACTTCTTATTATCAACTGTAGAGGTACAGGTGGATGCAGATCTGACAGATAATGTCTCCACAGTCGTGAGGATAGTAAACCAGAGGAATTGGGGTGACAGCGACAGGAAAGAACTTAGAGAAGTGGTTGATAGTCTTGGCACCAATAGAGTTATTGTCGGGCATAGCCTGCTTGATTTAGGCGTGGACTTGGCTTACGTGCAGATTAAAGAGCTCTTCTTTGAGCCTGTAACGTTAAGGTTAGGCCGCCAGGATCTGTGGTACGGACGCGGGCTGATAATAGGTTGCAATCAGAGAGACCCCGGTTTTGTAGAGGTTAATATACCGGGTATTCTGATGGATGCCGACCGCGGTATAGGTTCACCTGAACTTACCGCATATAACTCATTCGATGCCGCGAGATTGATCATCGATTTTGAGAAATACGCTCCGTTCATCGTTGATTTAGTATATGCTAAAATTGACGAGGAAGATGTCGAGGGCGGCGGCGATACCGATCTCTATGGTATCAATGCGGCTTATAGGTGGAATGTCTACAATGCTGAAGCCGAGGCATATTACTGGTTAAAACACGGCAACGGCGTAGGCAATCCTTTCTTCGGTGACGATGACTCCGTGAACACAATCGGTATGAGAGGAAGCTTCATGCCTAACGAAGAGTTTATATTCGGTGGCGAGGCTGCATACCAGTTCGGCGATTATGTAGGTACCGCCGACCAGGCCGGTGAAAGAAAACGGGACGCCTACATGCTTAACGCGTTTGTGGAATATCTCGGTTGGACGAAGTATCTCTATTCACCCAAGCTAGGCGCGGAATGGATATTCACATCCGGAGATCGCGACCCAGAGCTTCCAACCGGAACATTCGGTGGGTGGCATCCGATGTTTAGGGGCCACTATCCGTTAATCATCAGACCCTTCCAAGGGTTATATTACATTACATCAAGGTTTCCTGGTGGCCAGGACTTGGGCTTGACCAACCAGCATGAATTTATACTCACCGGAAGCATTCAGCCTCTAGATGACGTTACGTTTGAAGCAACGGCAGCCAGGTATTATTTTCACCAGACACCTCCAATGGGCAGCACTCTTGAGCCTGCTGCTAGAGGGGGTCATTATGCGGGCACAGAGCTTGATTTTCAAACCACCTATGATTACACAGAGGACGTAACTTTCAGTCTCTTGACTGCATGGTACTTCCCAAGCAGTGATGTGTACGGTGATCAGGGTTTGATGCAGTATCCAAACAGCGTTACGGGAAACCCTGCTAACTATACACGGACGCCTCTTCATGATGCGGTAGCAACAGAGGTTATCGGAAGCTGTAAGGTGAGCTTCTAGGTTTGCGAAGGTTTAAGTTTTGAAGGAAAGCCCCTGCTTTATTAAGATTCGAGTAAGGTTTTAACCGAGCGATAGCAGGGGCTTTCTTTTTTGTTAAGTGAGCACATGACTTACGTCGCGCTTTGCGCTCCGTAAGTCATAAGTGCGAACTTAATCCTTGACATCTCCGATGTCAAGGATTTAATTCGGCCGTATGATTTACGAAAATCAAAGATTTTCGTAAATCATGGCCTCATTAAAGGAGCGGTACAGTGCCAACAGGCGTAGTGAAGTGGTTTAGCGACCAGAAGGGTTATGGGTTTGTGACCCCTGACGACGGCGGGAAAGATGTATTTGTTCATCATTCCGGCATCGACGGGGAAGGCTTTAAGTCTTTGAAAGAAGGCGATAAGGTCGAGTTTGAGATTACCCAAAGCCCCAAAGGTGAGCAGGCTACCAAAGTAAAAAAGATATAATCTTTATCTTCCTATAAGGCTTATAGGTTTGTAAGGTATTCGAGATATCATAAGATATTTGGATCAAATAGCCATTTTATGCTTATGGATATCCGGATTTTAACTTATGCGGGGTGAGCAATATGTTTGGCATAGGTATGCCGGAACTAATAATTATCCTTGTGATAATCCTCATTATCTTCGGGGCGGCCAAGCTGCCTGAGATCGGGAAGTCCCTGGGAAGATCGATAAAGGAATTCAAAAAAGCTGCAAAAGATGATGAGAACAAAAAAGATACAAAAGGGCCCGACAGCCCGAAAAGATGATTCCCGCTTTAAATACGTCTCTTTCCAAGACTTTTTTCTAAGAGACCCCAAGCCCATTTACCTTAAACAAAAACCATGAATACTATAATCTCTATAATTAAGCAGAATATAGAAGACTATTCTGACAAACCGATATTAAAATATAAAGAGAAGGCCAAGTTTAAAGATATAACATGGAGAGAGCTTAACAAAACCGTCAGGCTTACCACCTGTGCCCTGCTCGATATGGGGGTAAGGATAGGGGATAGAATAGCTATCCTGTCGGAGAACCGGCCCGAGTGGGTTTATGCTGACCTGGCAATCCTCTCCTGCAATGCCGTAACCATACCTATATATACATCAAACACCGCAAAAGACATCGAATATATTCTCAAAGACTCCGGAGCCGAGATTATATTTGTATCTACATACGATGGCTTGCAGAAGGTATTATCAATAGCCGGGGATACCTCATTAAAAAGGATCATATCTTTCAAGGAGAAACCCAGCCCCGACCCCCTTGTTACGGAATTCAAGGATCTTCTCTCGGCCGGAAAAGAGAAATTACAGGCATACAGCAGTGTCTTGGACCAGCGGGCCAAATCCGTAGGGCCGGACGACGTTGTTACGATAATATATACATCCGGCTCCACCGGGCCTCCAAAAGGGGTAATGCTTACAAATAGGAATTTTGTGAGCAATTGCCGCGCCAGCTCCGAGGCCATCGGCATAAGCCAGAGAGACCGCTATTTATCATTTCTGCCGTTAAGCCATGTCTTTGAACGCATGGGCGGCTATTACATGTTCTTGATTAACGCCTCCCAGATCGCTTATACCCAGAGCCGCGATACGATACTGGATGACGCGAAAAGACTTTCACCGACTCTGATCTATGGCGTCCCCAGGTTCTTTGAGAAGGTCTACGCCCAGATATTAAATAAGGCGATAGGGGGGTCTCGCATAAAGAAGAATATCTTCTTCTGGGGATACAGGATCGGAAGGGCCTGCATGTTAAGAAGGATCAGAAAAAGAAGGGTCCCTTTTTATTTAGCCGCGCAGAAGCTTATAATTACAAACAGAATCTCAAAAAAGCTTAAAAAATCTTTTGGCGGCAGATTAAGATTTTTTGTATCTGGAGGCGCGCCCCTCTCTAAAGAGATAGCGTATTTTTTCCTGAGTTTCGACATATTGATACTCGAAGGATACGGCTTGACGGAAAGCTCGCCGGTTATAGCGGTAAATAGGGCCGATAATTATAAGATAGGGACAGTGGGGCTTCCCGTTCCGGGGGTGACGGTAAAGATAGCGCCTGACGGAGAGATAATGGCCAAAGGCCCTAATATAATGAAAGGGTATTATCATCTCTATAAAGATACCGAAAGCACCGTTAAGGACGGCTGGCTCTATACAGGGGATATAGGCCATTTAGACAAAGACGGTTTTCTGGTCGTGACAGACAGAAAGAAGGATATCATAGTTACAAGCGGCGGCAAGAACGTCTCGCCTTCCGAAGTCGAGACTCATATTAAGGCCGATAGGTACATAGAGGATATACTCATTTACGGCGACAAAAAGAAGTACTTAAGCGCCCTGGTAATACCCGATTTTGAGAATTTAAAGAAGTACGCCGATTTTAAGAAGATACGCTCTAAAGAGATAAAGGAATTGGTTGAAGATGAGTCAGTGCGTGATTTTATCAGACGCAGGATCGAAGAGAAAGAGAAGGATCTGCCGCCTTTTGCCAGAGTAAAGAAATTCATTATCCTGGATAAGAAGCTCACGCAGGACCACGGCGAGCTTACCCCCACGCTTAAGATAAAGAGGCGCGAGGTTACGGCCAAATATAAAGATCTCCTGGACAGCCTTTATGAGGACGATATTAAGTAAAATTTTATATATATTTATTAAAACCATCGGCATGCTTATAATGCGGATATTTTTCAGTCTAAAAGTAGAGGGCAGGAATAATCTGCCGGAGGCGGGTTCGTTTATAGTGGCCGCCAATCATACAAGCTTCCTGGACCCTATGGCCGTCCAGACATCGATTCCCGCCAAGATAAACTGGATTGTGAGAAAAGATGTGATCGAAAGGAAGCACTTAAAGGTCATACATTATATATTCGACTCCATTCCGGTAAACGGCTCCGTGAAGAGCGCGCTTACGGCGCTTGAGAAAGGGCGCGTACTGGGTATATTTCCGGAAGGCAGAAGAAGCGAGGACGGAAAGCTTGAAGAGGCGGGTAACGGGGTAGCCATACTGGCTTTAAAGAGCGGCCGGCCCGTTGTACCCGTTGGCATTAAAGGCGCTTTTGAGGCGTACCCTCCGGGTAAGAAGTTTTTCAAACCTCATCCTATAAGCGTAAACATCGGTAGGCCGCTTTCTTTTAAGAAAGAAGAAAAAGAAGAGATAGACGAGTCGATTCTACAAGAGACGAAAGACCGCGTCATGGACGGCATAAGAGGACTTATTACATAACCCATGCCTATACCAAATAAAAAACTTACTATATTTTCATGGGCGCTTTATGATTTTGCCAATGCGATATTCGGCATGAATGTCATCGCCCTCTATTTTGCCTTGTGGGTTACGGTGGATAAAGGCGCCGAAGATATAGTCTACGGTTTAGCGTTGGGCGCATCGATGTTTCTCGCGGCGATTAGCATGCCTGTCCTGGGTGTCATATCCGACAGGAAAGAAAAAAGGATGCCGTTTTTGGTCTTCTTTACGGTCTTGAGCGTTATATTTCTTGCCATTGTAGGTTTTGTCAATACAGTTTTGTGGGGCCTTATATTCTTTGCTATTTCGAATTTCGGATATCTCTTATCAGGCGCGGTCTTTTACAACGCCCTGCTTCCTCATGTGGCAGAGAAGGATAAGATCGGCAGGGTCTCAGGATACGGCGTCTGCCTTAGCTATTTTGGCGCAATTGCGGGCCTCTTAGCTATAAGGCCTATAGCCCTTAATTTCGGATACCAGGCCACATTCGTGCCTACGGCGTTCTTCTTTCTTTTGTTCGCGCTTCCGTGTTTCTTATTTGTAAAGGATAAAAGCGCCGCAAAAAAGGTTAACGAGGACGCGCTTATAAGAGATTCCGTCAAGACCCTCTTTGAGACATTAAGAGAGATCAGGCGGTCAAAGGCCTTGTCCAGTTTCTTTCTGGCCATATTTATAATAATAAACGAGGTAAATACCGTCTTTATATTTATGTCCGTTTATCTTAAAAAAGTTGTCTCATTTTTAGATTCAGAGATTATAACGCTCTATATCATTTCAGCGGTATTCTCCGTATTGGGCGCGTTCTTTTCAGGCCACATAGTGGACAGGCTCGGCGCCAAGAAGACCTTGACGGGCGCGATAGTAATATGCGGCGCGGCGATACTGCTTGCGGTGATAAGTTTTAACAGGTATCTATTCTGGGTGATAGGCCCTATAGCGGGATTGGCCTTCAGCGCCATCAGGGTATCAGGCCGCGCTATGGCCGTGAACCTCTTTGCCAAAGAGAAGGTAGGTGAGATTTTCGGCCATTTGGGATTCTTATCAAATCTCGCCTTTTTTGGTATATTGATTTGGGGGGCGACGATTTTTGTCTTTGAGCCGCTGGGGCTTGTGAAATACAGGATAGCGCTTCTATTGGCGTTTTTGATATTAATGGTGGGGCTTAAGATTTTACAGGGTGCTCCCTCTGATCAGAGCGCATAAGAAAGAAAGGAAGGAAGGGCAGTATGTTAACAAAAAGGATAGAGAAAGAATTCAAAGAAGCGATGAAGCAAAAAGACGAGATCAAGGTATCCTGCCTTAGGATGTTGAAGGCGGATTTACAAAACCTTGCCAAAGAAAAGAAAGAAGATTTAAAAGAAGAAGATACCATTAAAGTAATACAGAAGCAGATTAAACAGCGCAAAGACTCTATCGAGCAGTTTGAGAAAGGAGATAGAGCTGATCTGGCCGAAAAAGAAAAGAAAGAGGCGGCCATACTGGAGACATTTCTGCCTAAGGCATTGCCGCAGGAAGAGCTCAAAAAGATAATAGATGATGTCATAAAGGAAGTCGGCGCCGAGACAAAGAAGGATATGGGAAAGGTGATTAAAGAAGTGCTTGCAAAGGCGAAGGGCAGGGCCGACGGAAAGGCAGTCAGCCAGATCGTATCAGGGTTATTGAAATAAGGAGAAGACCAGCAAGATGGCGGAGGTTGTGCTTTTTCGTCCGAGTGATTCGGCTTTGGGGTCTGCGGCAGGGAGGTACCCCTTAGGGTTGATATTCGTCGCAACCCCCTTGGTCAATAAGGGTTTTTCTGTCAGGATAATAGATACCGGCACGCATACCGACTGGAGGCCTCTCTTAAAGGATGCCGTAGATTCATCCACAATTTGCGCCGGCGTAGGCACCGTTACAGGGCGCCAGATTAAGAGCGCCTTGGAATTTTCAAAGGCCGTAAAAGATATAAGAGATATACCCGTGGTGTGGGGAGGGATACACCCGAGTCTCTTACCCGAGCAGACGTTGAGAAATGAATTGGTGGATATTGTCGTGGCGGGCGAAGGGGAGGAAAGATTCTTAAAGATAGTCGAAGGTATAAAAGCCAAGAGCGATTTAGGGGGCATAAGAGGCATATTTTTTAAGAAAGACGGGGCGATAAGAGATACCGCCCCGGAAGAGGATTTTATCGACCTTAACACGCTCTCTTTTCCCGCCTATGATCTTGTGGATGTCGATTATTATAGTTCGCGCTATATCCCGTGGATGGGCAAGAAGAGAAGATATATTGATATCCATCTGGATAGGGGCTGTCCCCACCGATGCGGTTTTTGTTATAATTCGGAGTTTAACAAGAGGCGGTACAGGGCAATCCCGGCCGATAAGGCGCTCGATATTATCGAAGAGGCGATCGGGAGGTATAAGATAGACGCCGTTAATTTTGTTTCGGACGAGTTCTTTGTGGATAATAAAAGAGTCTTTGATATCTGCAAAGGGATGATTGACAGGGGGCTTGACATTAACTGGTGTTCAAATATGAGAATAGACGCGCTCCTGCGCTATGACGACGATTTGCTGAAATTGATGGAGAGGAGCGGTTGTAAAATCTTGTCATTCGGCGTTGAGAGCGGTTCCAACAGGGTGCTTGAGCAGATCGAGAAGGATATGACCGTTGACGATGTTCTAAAGGCGGATGAAAAGATAAAGAGATTCTCATTTTTGGTAGATTACTACTTCGTAATCGGATTTCCGGAAGAGACAAAAGAGGACATAGGCGAATCACTTAAGCTTATGCAGGTATTGAGACAGAATAAAAAGGCCGTCGTGCGCAAGGCGCAGACGTTCTGCCCGTATCCCGGCACCCCGCTCTATCACAAGTCTCTTAAGATGGGGTTTAATGCGCCCGAATGCCTGGAGGATTGGGCGGATTTCAATACAAATGTATATTCAAAATTGCCGTGGTTTGACAGGCCTTTTAAGAGTTACCTTGATGAAGTCCAGTTCTTTTCTACGGCAGCATCTATAAGGCCGGGCAAAAGAAGCGGGATACGATTGGTCACTCATCTATTATTTAAGAGATACTGCGAATGGAGGTTTTTAAGGCTCGTTCGCGGCATAGCTTCCGGCAATTTCGACGTGAAGATAATAAAGCTCTTTACCCGCCTAAGAAACTTCCTAAAACTCTATTTTTCTTGATTCTTGATTTTTGGCCGTAATTATTATATAATAATCACATAAGCGAGGAGAGAGATGGTTGTAGTTAAGGACCGGAAGGATATAGAGTCTAGGGATGTATCGTGCGCGAAAGAGGGCTGCAGGGATAAGGCCATTTCGCTGTCGGAATTCTGCTGGGAACATATCCCCAATAAAGAGAAGTACAAGGAAGAGATAATAGAGGCGGTCTTGGAGAAGAAGCTAAAGAGGTTCAATCTCCATAAGGCCGTTCTTAATGACGTAGAGCTTGCCAGGGCCGACTTCAGAGAGGCAAACCTCACCCAGACGAACCTCGCCTCAACCAATCTCTTTGACACAGACTTCTCAAACGCCGATCTGGTCGGCGCGGACCTTTCGGGGTGCGATCTGACCGGCGCCGATCTCTCGGGCGCGGACTTGACAAAGGCAGACCTTTCAGGCGCGCGCTTATGGCACGCCGACCTGTCAGGGGCGAAACTCGTTGAGGCAAATTTAAGTGCCGCGGATTTCTGGCAGGCAAGGCTCTGTGATGCCCGTCTATGGCGGGCCGATATATCGAAGTCCTTGTCCTTGTCAAAGAAGAGCTTTCAATGCAAAGAGAAGAGGTTCTTTACTAACTACCGGGTTTATGAAGACGGTTATGTCGCCGCGGAAGAGACCTACCGCAATCTCAAGCGGTATTTTATAAGCGAAGGCAGGTACGATGACGCAAGCTGGGCCTCTTTCAAGGAGAAGACGATGGAGAAGATCCGGTTAAGGAAGGCATGGGACATGAAGTATATCCCCATGGCTATCATGGGGCTTCTATGCGGTTACGGCGAAAGGCCGCAGCGGATAATATTATCCTCATCTTTTATCATAATAGCCTACGCCGCGATATTCTTTCTTTTAAAGTCTATAACAGCTTCAGCGTCAAACGCTTTTTCATTTAACTTCGGGGATTATATATATTACAGCGTCGTGACCTTTACCACGCTGGGATACGGGGATATCATACCTAAGACGTCGACTATATTCAGGCTGATAGCGGTCTCTGAGGCATTCCTGGGCGCTTTTCTCATGGGGCTCTTTATCTTCACGCTGGCCCGTAAGTATTCCGCCCGTTGACATGAGAAAGTACGCTCTCTTGTTATTAGTCATACTCATCATCTCTTCCTTCTTTATTCTAGATAAGACATATTACCGCGACAGCGTAGAATTCTCACCCCCCATAGATACGGAGGTTTTGCGCATAAGAAACGACAGCTACGGCGGGGGCCATTTCGACGCAAAGAGAAAAAACGGCCGCAGGCACACAGGTCTGGACATATTGGCGCCGGTAGGCGCGCCTGTGAGGGCATCTAAGAGCGGCTGGGCCGTGAGGAAATTCGACGAAGACGGATACGGGAAATATATAACCGTCTATCACAAAGGCGATTTTACGACTTTATACGCGCATCTTGAAAAGACAAATGTAAGATGGGCAAAGAAGGTCAGGCAGGGCGATGTGATAGGATGGGTGGGCAAGACCGGCAATGCCAGATATAAGGGGATAAAGGCGCATCTGCATTTCGAGGTTAGGAAAGGCAGCTCGTTTTTAGACCCGGAAGAATTATTATAAGACGAGAACACATGATTCCCTCTCCCCGCGAAGCGGGGAGAGGGGTAGGGTGAGGGGCAAACAAGATAACACGTGAAACAAAAGAACACACATAGATGTAGATATCTTAGAGAGAATCAGACCGATGCAGAAAAGAGACTCTGGCTGGCATTGAGGGACAGACAAATAGCCGGAGCAAAGTTTAGAAGGCAGTTTCCTATCAATGGGTACATATTGGATTTCTATTGTCCGGAATACCAGCTCGGCATAGAAGCGGATGGGGGCGGACATTACGAAGATAAAGGAAAAAAGCGAGATAGATTAAGAACGGGAGAATTGTCTAAACTAGGAATAGAGATTATTAGATTTAGCGATTCTGAGATATTGAAAGAGATTAAAGAAGTTTGTGAAGTAATTTATAACACTATTATGAGTAAGAGGGGATAACTCCTTCCTTACCGTTGCCCCCTCACCCTAACCCTCTCCCCCAAGCCTTCGGCTTGGGGGAGAGGGAATGGATGGATGGTTTACCATGTTAAGTGAGGTTGAATGCCAGAGATGTGGCGATTGCTGCAGGTGGGCTGGATATGTATATATTACAGAAGAGGATGTTAAGAGGATGGCGGGACATCTCTCTTTAAGCGAATTTGAGTTTGTGAATAGATATGCCGACATTATCCACCGCCCGCGCCTTAATTTAAAGACCAAGCCTAACGGCGAGTGCGTCTTTCTTGAAGGTAATGAATGCGGCATCCACGAGCTCAAGCCTAAGCACTGTGTGGATTTTCCCACTGTCTGGCGGATAAGAGATTTGGAGAGTTTTTGCAGTGGCCAGAGAAAAGCGTTGCGAAAAGATACTTAAGGAGCTGAACAGCGAACAGCGTCAGGCGGTTACAGCGACAGAGGGCCCCATATTGATAGTGGCCGGGGCCGGCACAGGAAAGACCAGGGTCATTACCACGCGCGTTGCCTACCTTTTAAATTCCGTAAAAGATTTAAAACCCGAAAACATACTGGCCCTTACCTTTACCGACAAGGCCACCGACGAGATGCGGGAGCGCATAGAAGGCCTCGCGGGCGGGGCGGCGGGCGATATATGGATATACACCTTCCATGCCTTCGCGAGGAAGATCCTTGCCGAAAACGGAAGCCATATCGGCATCCCCGCGAACTTCAAGATCTTAGATGAGGTCGAGAAATGGATACTCCTTAAGAAACTTCTGCCCGAGCTCAAGCTCGATTATTACCTGCAGCTGGCCGATCCAGCGGGGGTTCTAAACAGTTTCGTCCGTTTTATCTCGAGGGCCAAAGACGAGCTTATATTGCCCGAAGAGTACGAGGAGTATGCGAAAGGATTAAGAAGGAGTTTTGAAAAGAAGAAGAAGGGATTAAGCGCCGATGAAGCGGCCCCTGAAGAGCTTGAGGTAAGGAGGGAAGAAGAGGTAGCAAGGATATATAATGTTTACCAGAAGAGGGCGCTTGAAGAGAACGCTTTAGATTTCGGAGACCTTATACTATATACAATAAAGCTCTTCAATGAAAGGCCTAATATACTCCGTCACTATCAGGAGCAGTTTAAATACATCCTGGTCGATGAATTCCAGGATACGAATATCGCCCAGATAGAATTGCTGATGATACTCTCCAAAAAGAGAAAGAATATATGCGTGGTCGGCGATGATGACCAGGCGATATACAGGTTCCGCGGGGCGTCATACGCGAGCTTTCTTAAGTTTAAGGAGAAATATCCGAAACTTAAGACCATCAAGCTTACGCAGAATTACAGGTCCACTAAGAAGATACTGGGAAACGCCTCCAGGCTCATAGCCCATAACGGCATGGATAGATATGATCCGAAGAAGAATCTCTGGACAGAGAAGCGAGAGGGGCCCGCGGCGAGGGCTATAGTGGCGCATGATTACGCCGATGAGGCAAACGCTGTTGCCGACGAGATAGAGGCGTTATACGCAAAGTTTAAGGGCGATAAAAAGAGGTATTCCAATATAGCCGTCCTATACAGGGCGCACGTCCATAAGGATATACTGCTAAAGAAGCTTAGGAGCCGCGCTATTCCCACTGTAGTAGTGCGCGGGGTAGGCCTCTTAGAGACAGAGGAGATAAGGGATATCATCGCCTACCTGAGGGTAATCGACAATCCGTCCGATTCCGTGAACCTCTTTCGGATCCTTACCGCGCCTGTCTGGAGTATCGACATAGAGGATCTAATCTCGATATCGAATATGGCATCCAGAAACGAGACACCTATATATGACGTTATCAAGAAGACCGAGGGCATAAAAGAGATAAAAAAAGAGACGAAGAAGAGGCTGGGGGAATTCAGGGACCATTTGAATATCCTTATGCGCAAGGCAAAAAGATGCGAGGTCTCGGAATTGTTCATAACGCTTGTTGAGGAGTCGGGATATATCAAGGACCTGCTTAAAGAGAGGAATGCCGAGAATGACCAGAAGATTTTAAACATCGGCAAATTTTTCGATTTTATTATAAAGTATCTTAAGAATAATCCTGACCAGAGCCTTTCGGGTTTCCTCCTTTATCTGAATTTCTTCATGGAGGCCGGAGGAAAACCCGAGCAGGAGGACGTTACCCTGCATGAAGACGCGGTGCGATTTATGACTATCCATTCCGCAAAGGGCCTGGAGTTTCCTTATGTCTTTCTTATAAGCCTTGTCCAGACCCGTTTCCCCACGCCTAAAAGGAGAGAGCCCATACCGTTTCCCGATTGCCTTATGAAAGAGAAACTGCCTGCCGGTGATTTTCATAGAGAAGAAGAGCGCAGGCTCTGCTATGTGGCAATGACCAGGGCGCAGGAAGGGTTATACTTAAGCGGCATAGATAAGCCGAATAACAGGGCGTCTATGTTTTTAAAAGAGGTCCTGGTTGAAGAGGCTCAGGAATCGGGCGATATATCATTTACCGATGTAGAGCTCTCAAGCGACGCGGAGTCCCGCATAGAGACGCTCCTGGGCAGATTTAAGAGGCTCGAGGCCCAAAAAGGCATAAGATATAGACTGCCCAAACCGGATAAGCTAAGCTTTACACAGCTTGATACATATAATGCATGCCCGCTTAGGTATAAGTTTACGTACGTATACAGGATACCCCGGCGCAGAAGAAACGCCCTTGCGTTCGGCACAAATATACACTCGACGCTTGAGGATTTCTACGGCCTTGTGCAGGAGAAGAAGCCGGTTGACGAGAAAGTCCTTTTCGGGCTCTTCAATAAGCACTGGACGTCTTTCGGCTATGAGAGCAAGATGGCCGCGGAGAATTACAGAAAGGCAGGCGAGTCATCGCTTAAGGTCTTCTACGAAAAGCACAAAGATACGCTCCATAAGCCGCCGCTTTTTATTGAGAAGCAGATCGATTTAAAGGTGGGGGACTTTGTGCTCGATGTGAGGATAGACCGCATAGATGACCTTGGCAAGGGTAGTGTTGAGATTATAGACTATAAGACGGGAAAGCCCAAAGACGAAGATTTCGCGGAAACAAGCCTGCAGCTTAGCATATACGGGATGGCGACAAAAGAGGTCCTCAAGTTGAATCCGACGAGGCTAAGTTTTTATTATGTCAATCCGAATAAGAAGGTGACTACGACAAGAAGCCAGGAGGATTTTGAAGAGACTAAAAAGATGATTGCCCAGACAGGGCTTAAGATAGAGCATGAGGATTTCGAGCCGACGCCCGGCCGTAACTGCAAATGGTGCGACTATAAGTCTATCTGCCCCGTATGGGATAAAAGGTAAAATGTAGGGCAAAAATTGCCTAATAATCATAAGAGAAAACTTTTAACGATATATAAGAGGCTCTATAAAGAGTTTGGCCCTATGGGCTGGTGGCCTGCGGATACGCCTTTTGAGGTTATGGTAGGGGCGATCCTTACGCAGAATACCGCGTGGACCAATGTCGAGAAGGCGATAGTGAATTTAAAGAATAGAAGGGTCCTTAAGCCCGCCTCGATGGCGAGGCTTGAAAAAAAAAGACTGGCAAGGCTTATAAGGCCGGCCGGATACTATAATATAAAAGCAAAGAGGCTTAAGAATTTTTTAAGATTCTTCTTAAAAGAATTCAACGGCAGCCTGAAGAAGTTTTTAAGCCAGCCTACAGATAGACTGAGGGAGAGGCTGCTTGAGGTAAACGGCATAGGGCCGGAGACGGCTGACAGCATTATCCTCTATGCGGCAGACAGGCCCGTCTTTGTTGTGGACGCCTACACAAAGAGGGTATTCTCGCGCCACAGGATAATAGGCCCGCGCGCGGACTACCATAACGTGCAGACCCTCTTTATGGAGAACCTCCCAAGACGCGCGAGGTTGTTCAACGAATACCACGCGCTCATAGTTAAACTGGCGAAGGTCTATTGCAAAAAGATACCCCTTTGCGGCTCGTGCCCCTTAAAGGGGATATAGAGGTTATTTTTTGTTTGTAAATTTCATATAACATAATATAATAAGGGTATGAGAAAGAACAGGATATTTTTATCTTCCATTGTTTTATTTATGATGATTGCCCTGGCGGTCGCCGTTATAAGGTACGTTAAGGCGCCTCTGCCCATAGAGGTGATTAAGCATTTTCCCTTTTCCAAAGAGAACTCTCTAAAAGAGTGGAAGGAGAAGATATTTAAAGGGAGGGTGGAATACAACATAAAGAAGCAGGATCACGAAAGCTTCGTCTTTGCCACATCAAGAGGCACCGCCTCCGCGTTATTTTACAAGATAACGCTCGATATCAAGAAGAGACCTGTCATAAGCTGGAGATGGAACACGAAGAAGTTTCCCGCAAAAGACGGCGTGGAGGACTTAAAGAACGCCAAACAGGACGATTTCAGCGCCCGAGTCTATGTGATATTCCCGGCGTTCTTCTTTACGAATTCCAGGGCCATAGAATATATATGGGCGGAGAAGATAAAGGAAGGGACGATCTCACCCAGCCCTTATTCCAGGAATTTACAGCTTATAGTGGTTGAGAGCGGCGGGAGAGAGGAGGAGTGGGTTAGTGAGGAGCGCGACATATATGAGGATTACATTAAGGCCTTCGGGGAAGAGCCCAGATACAACATAGGCGCGATAGCGTTTATGACGGATGCCGACTCAACAAAGAGCACGGCAGAGGCCTTTTATGACGAGATAAAGATAGGATACAAGAAGGAGGAAAAGTGAATCCCGTTAGACCTTTCTAACGGGATTCTATAAGGAGGTCTAACGGGATGAAGGCGAGAAATATATTTACCGTATCGTCCAGACTGCAGCGCAGGTACCTGCGGCTTATAGTCTTTTCTATGTTAACCCCGACTCTCTTCGTCGGCGGATGCCTATATTATCTTGTCTTTTCGCTGATTGCCCAGGAGATGGCCATACCGGAGTTTGTCTTTCAGGTGCTTCTGCCTGCGTTAAAGAGGGTAAATATCTTTTTGATTACAGGGATCCCCGTCATATTTTTAGCGCTCTATTGGTGGGGGCTGGTCCTTTCTCACCGCCTGGCAGGCCCCATAGAGAGGTTTAATAAGGAATTAGACCAGATTTTAGAAGGAGATTATAAAAAGCGGATACGCGTGCGCAAAAACGACGCGTTGAGGCCTTTTGTAGACGACATAAACAGGCTCTTGGACAAGCTGGAAGGGGTGCGCGATTAAACCGTATAGGCACGCAGCGGCGTCTTTGATTATAAGCATAGCCGTATACGCGTATTTTAAGTCTTTCGCATGCGGCGCGGCGTCCTTTTTAACGGGCGTATTCCTGGATGTGGACCACATCCTGGATTGTTATATGAACCACGGCCCGCGATTTAAGCTGGAAGACCTAAGCAGATTCTGCGCAGAGATCAGGTTTAAAAAGCTTACGCTTATCTTCCACTCATACGAGTTAATCGCGGTACTCTGGATTTCAATATACGCTTTTTCTCTGGGGAATATCTGGATAGCTATGGCGATAGGCGCCACCCAGCATCTTATATTTGACCGTTTATTTAACAACAAGATAGGAGGGCTCGGATATTTCTTCACGTTCCGGCTTATCAATGGATTCGCTAAAGAGGCGATTATTAAGAGATGATATTAGTAATAAATTCGGGAAGCTCCTCCATAAAGTACAAGGTCTTTAAAAAGAAGAGAGAGACCCTTCTTGCGAGAGGCACGGTAGACAGGATAGGCCTTAAGGGATATCCGCCTGACCACAGCGCCGCGATAAGGCTTATATTAAAAAGGCTTACGGATAAGAATAGAGGGGCGCTCAAGGATCTTTCCCAGATACGCGCCGTAGGCCACAGGGTGGTGCACGGCGGGGAGAGATTTAAGGAATCCGTTAAGATAACCGCGGGCGTGATAAGAGAGATAGAGAGGTTCTCCAGGCTGGCCCCTCTGCACAATCCGCCGAATCTTTTGGGCATAAAGGCGTGCAGGAGGTTTCTGCCGAAGGTTCCCCAGGCAGCTGTCTTTGACACGGCCTTCTATCAGACGCTCCCCGAGGCGCATTACATCTACGCGATACCCTACGGCTTATATAAGAGGTACGGGATAAGAAGGTACGGCTTTCACGGGACGTCCCATAAATATGTGGCGATAAAGACCGCCGAGGCCTTAAATAAGAGAATCGCGGATTTAAAGATAATAACGTGCCATCTGGGAAACGGATGCAGCGTCACCGCAACCGCCAACGGAAAGGCCGTGGATACAAGCATGGGCTTTACGCCGTTAGAGGGATTGGTAATGGGCACGCGCTGCGGCGACATAGACCCCGCCGCCGTCTTTTATCTGATGGAAAAGAGAGGCGTAGGGCTTAAGGCGGCCGGTGAGCTCTTAAATAAGAGAAGCGGCCTTCTGGGCATATCCGGCATATCAAGCGATATGCGCGATATATATAAAGCGGTTAAGAAGGGCGATAGAAGAGCAAGGCTTTCATTCGATATATTCATACACAGGATACATAAGTATATAGGCGCCTTCGCCGCGATTATGAACGGGGCCGGCGCCATCACATTCACAGGCGGCATAGGGGAGAACCATCCTCCGACGAGGAAGAGGGTTTGTGAGAATCTGGGATTTTTAGGAGTTAAGATCGATAATAAGAAGAATAGTTCGAATGCCGCCGTAATCTCAAAACCGGATTCCGGCGTTAAAGTGCTTGTTATACCGACAGACGAAGAGCTCATGATAGCGAAAGAGACGAAAGAACTAATCGTTCAGCTTCGTCATTGATACGAATCCCCTCTCCCCAAGCCGAAGGCTTGGGGAGAGGGTTAGGGTGAGGGGTAAGGACAGGTCCTACCCCCTCACCTTATTCCTCTCCCCCCTTCGGGGGGAGAGGAAAAGAAGGAGATATGATAGAGATAAGATTTCACGGAAGGGGCGGACAGGGAGCTGTTGTAGCCTCGGGCATATTGGCAGAGGCGGCATTCAGAGAAGGAAAAGACGTCCAGTCTTTTCCTTTCTTCGGAGTGGAAAGGCGGGGCGCTCCCGTAGTCGCCTTTACCCGCATAGACTCAAAATACATACGTTTAAGGCAGAAGATATACACGCCTGATTATGTACTGGTATTAGACCCTACATTGGTTGAGAAGATAGATGTCGCTAAGGGCCTGAAAAAGGGAGGGTCTATACTTATAAATACTGATAAGAATCCGGATGCATTTTCGTTTGGAGGCGAATATACGGTCGCGACCGTCAATGCCTCTAACATTGCCACCAGGCTCGGCCTGGGGTCCAAATCATCACCGATTGTAAATACGACTCTATTAGGGGCCTTTTCCAAATTTACAGGTATCGTAGGCATAAAGTCTGTGTTGGCGGCTATAGAAGGGCGTGTGCCCGTAAAGAGAAAAGAGAATATGCTGGCGGCGAGATTGGCTTATGAAAAAGTCAGGTTCTAAAAGAAAAAAGAGCAATAAGAAGGGCATAAAGACCATTATCTTTAAAGGCCATAAGGATATGCCGCCTTGCGCCATATCATTTGCGAATACGATGTATAATAAGACCGGCAAATGGCGCTCTATAAAACCGGTAATCCTTAAGGAGAAATGCACATCCTGCCTTTTGTGCTGGAAGTTCTGCCCGGAGGCGTGCGTCTCTATTAAGAACAAAAGGCCCGTGATAGACTATGAGTACTGTAAAGGCTGCGGGATATGCCAAGAGGTCTGCGTAAAGGGCGCTGTCCTGCTTGAAGAGGAGAAAAAGTAGATGAACCCAGCCCCTCCATATGGGGGGCGGGTTCATAAGGAGGGGCTGGGTGAAATTAGTTATAACAGGCAACCATGCGGTATCTTACGGCGCCAAGCTGGCGCGCGCAGAGGTCATAGCCGCCTATCCTATAACCCCCCAGACTGAAGTGGTGGAGAAGCTCTCTACCATGGTGGCAAATAAGGAGCTTAAGGCCAAGTTTATCAAGGTTGAATCAGAGCACTCGGCCATGGCCGCGTGCATAGGCGCGTCCGCCGTAGGGGCAAGGTCCTTTACCGCTACTTCCTCTCAAGGGCTGGCGCTTATGCATGAGATGCTCCACTGGGCCGCTAACGCGAGACTGCCTGTGGTCATGGCAAACATAAACAGGGCCATGGGGCCTCCGTGGAATATATGGTCGGACCAGACCGACTCGCTCGCGCAGAGGGATACGGGTTGGCTTCAGTTTTATTGTGAGAATAACCAGGAGATACTTGATACCATAATACAGTCATATAAGGTCTGCGAAAAGGTGCTTCTGCCTGGCATGGTTGTCCTGGACGCCTTTATACTCTCTCATACATCTGAGCCGGTTGAGATACCGCCTCAGAAGCTGATAGATGAATACCTTCCCGCGTACAATCCCAAGTACAAGCTGGATGTCAAAGACCCTCATACCTTCGGCGGCCTTACAAGCCCTGACCTGTATTATGAGCTTAGATACAAGATACAGAATTCCATGGAAGATGCCTTAAGCGAAATAAAGAGAGCAGACTCATCATTTAAGAGAAAGTTCGGAAGGGGCTACGGGCTTGTAGAGGAATATAGGGCCAGGGATGCCGATACATTGCTTATAGTCTCGGGCTCCATGTCTTCTACCGCAAAGGTAGCGGTTGATATGATGCGCGAAAAAGGAGAGAGGGCGGGGCTCTTAAGGATAAGGGTATTCAGGCCGTTTCCCAAAGATGAGATTAGAAGAGTTGTGAGGCGCGGCGTAAAGAGGATAGGGGTTATAGACAGAAACATATCTTTCGGCAGCGAAGGTATATTTTTCCAGGAGGTCAAGTCAGCCCTCTGCAACGAAAAGAGGAAAGTCCCCATTTACGGCTTTGTAGCGGGGTTGGGCGGAAGAGACGTTACCGTAGAAGATATTATTAACATAAAGAAGAGTATAAAATCGAATAACAGACTTAAGGATATAATATGGGTAGGGGTAAAAAAATAAGCCCCGTTAGACCTCGGAAGAGGTCTTATGGGAAAAGGTCTAACGGGGTAAGGTTTTCCATACCGCAGGAAGAGATAATGTCTCCCGGCCATGTCGCCTGTCAGGGGTGCGGGGCAACCCTGGCTATGAGATACGCCTTAAAGGCGCTTGGGAGGAATACCATAGTGGTAATACCCGCCTGCTGCTGGTCTGTTATAGACGGGCCGTTTCCGTATTCATCGCTCGGCGTGCCCCTCTTTCACACGGCTTTTGAGACAGCCGCTTCCACCGCTTCCGGCATAGCGGCCGGTTTGGAGATGGAAGGCAATAAGGATACAAATGTCCTCGCGTGGGCAGGCGATGGGGGAACGGCCGATATAGGTATTCAGGCGTTATCAGGGGCGGTAGAGCGAAGGGATAAGATTATATACGTATGCTATGACAACGAGGCCTATATGAACACAGGGATCCAGAGGAGCTCATCCACTCCTTACGGGGCATGGACCACAACAACACCGGTTGAGGAATTTAAGTCTAGACCTAAGAAGAATATGGTTGAGATAATAGCGGCGCATGACATTCCGTATGCGGCTTCCGCGAATATATCATATCCGGAAGACTTTGTGGGGAAGCTTAAGAAGGCAAAGGGGATACCCGGAGCCAAATATATTCAGGTCTTAAGCCCCTGTCCCGCGGGTTGGAAGTATTCCTCTGAAATGACCATAAGATTAGGGAAGCTCGCTTTCGAGACCTGCGTATACCCTCTTTACGAGGTAGAAGGCGGCAAGTATATTGTGAAGAAGCCGGCAAGAAAGAGGCCGGTTGAGGAATACCTAAAGCATCAGGGAAGGTTCAAGCATCTTACCAAGACCGGGATTGAGCAGATTCAGCATGACGTCGATCTCGCCTGGGAGAAGCTACTCAGGAAAGAGTCGATATAAAAAAAGGATGGACACAGCCGTTATAGGCATTAGCCTTTGATCCCAAGCGGGAACATCTGCTGCGCCATCCTCTTTATTATTATACCTGATAATAACTGAAAAATCAAGCCCTTGACAAATGAGGTAGGTTCATCATTATTTATATAACTTATTACGGCATAAGGAGTTATGAATACCAAGATTGTAAAAATTTTAAATAATGCATATGCGGTTATCTTCGATCTCGACGGGGTCATAGTCGATACAATGCCCTTTCACGCCAGGGCCTGGCAGGAGACCTTTAAGAAATTCGGCATAAAAGTCTCAAAGAAAGATATATACTTAAGAGAGGGGGAGAAGTGGGATAAGACCTTCTTTGATATCTTGAAGAAACACAAAATAAAGATAACAGATGAGATTAAAAGAGAGGTCTTCAGGCACAGGGAGAACGTCTTTAAGAATATCCTCAAAATCCGCATCTTTAAGGACGCGCCCCCTCTTATAAGGGCGTTAAAGAAGAGAGGGCTTAAGCTGGCCCTTGTTACAGGCACCCCCCGTAAAGAGGTCATAAGGATCCTGCCTCGCAGGCTTTACACGCTCTTTGATGTGGTAATCCCCAGCGACGAGGTAAGGCACGGCAAGCCCCATCCGGAACCGTTTCTGAAAGCCCTAAAGGCCTTAAAGACCTCCCCCAAAGAGACCATAGTGATAGAGAACTCCCCCAATGGTATAATAGCAGCTAAGAAGGCTAATATGAAGGTAATAGCCATAGAAACCTCTTTATCCAGACGGTACCTAAAGGAAGCAGACTTTATATTGAAATCTCTCGGTCAGATTCCTTCCTAAACCTATTGCATTAATTTAACAAATATGATAAACTAGTAGTATGAAATACGGAGAATTTATCAAGTTAGTCAGGGATCTGCCTCTTATCGAGGTAGGGCTTATTCTTGCGGGTGTCCCCAATCCGGACCCCGTTAAGGTGCAGATCAGTCGTTGGGTAAAGGCGCATAAGCTTATCCAGCTGAGACGGGGCGTATACCTGCTTCCTAAGGCATTCCGTAAGATCGATGTTTATGAGCCATACTTAGCGGCGGTTTTAAAGAAACCCTCATATATCAGTATTGAAAAGGCGCTTGAGTACCACGATATAATCCCTGAAGCAGTGAAAATTTTTACTTCGGTAACGACAAAAAGAGGAAGAAGATTTACGACAAAACTGGGTGTTTTTAATTATCAGCATATCAAAAATTCTCTTTTTTGGGGTTACGAAGCGGTTACAATTAACAAACAAACGGCCTTCTTTGCGACACCGGAGAAAGCCCTTCTTGATCTTTTATACCTTAAGAGGATTAAGACGACTACCGCGTATCTGGATGAATTAAGACTGCAGAATCTTGAAAGGCTAAACCTTAGGCGGCTTCTCGAATACGGCCGCCGGTTTAAAAAACCGGGTATGCGCCGCGCCGCAAGGCTTATCAAAAAATACGCCGAATACCAAAAAAAGGGCAGGAGGGTGGCATGAAAGACTACGTCCTGGAGCTTGTTTCAAAACAGACCGGCTACAATGCGAAATTAAACATTATGCGTGAGTACCTGCAGGCTTACGCCTTAAGGATCCTGCATGACCAGGGCATCTTTCGCACAACCGCTTTTTTGGGAGGAACGGCCTTGCGTTTTTTGTATGATATGCCGCGCTTCTCGGAAGACCTTGATTTTTCGGCTGCCGGGAAAAAAGGTGACGATTTTTCTTCGCTCATTAAAAAACTGAAAGATGATCTGGTTTCAGCCGGTTATAATGTCACCGCCACTCATAAGAAAGAAAAGACCGTATTAAGTTCTTTTATCAGGTTTGAAGGCCTGATGTATGAAACTCGAATTTCACCTCATAAGAATCAGAAATTCTCTATTAAGCTGGAAATCGATACCAACCCCCCGGCCGGGGCGGCGCTCAAGACCGTTGTCGTTAATAAGTATTTTCCGATTGCGTTTTTATCATATGATCTCGCATCGCTTTTCGCCGGCAAGATTCACGCCCTTTTAAGCCGCAAATATACAAAAGGAAGGGATTTTTTCGATCTCGGCTGGTATCTTTCCAAATGGAAGGATTTGGTTCCAAACTTGACGTTACTGGAGAATGCCTTGAAACAAACCGGCTGGAAAGGCGAAATCCCGACCAGAGACAATTGGAGAGATTTGCTCTATAAAACAGTTAAAGATAAAGACTGGAAAAAGATAAAACAGGATGTAGAAAGTTTTCTCGAAAACCCGGCTGATCTTAATATTTTAACACAGGAGAACGTGCTAAACCTGCTAAGACCTTGAGGTGAAGTGTTGTTTAAAAATAAAAGCGCTGTTGTAAGCCCTCTATTGTTTATGGTCTTTATATTTATCTTATCCTCTATCCCCGGAAGCGACATCCCCGTGCTCGTCCCGCGTATTCAGGACTTTTTGCACATACCGCTTTTTGCAGCGCTTGCGCTTTTATGGATAAGGGCATTCAGCCATAACAATTTCGACCGTAGGAAAGCTATTTTTTATACCTTGATTATTACGATATTATATTCTTTCTTTGATGAATTCCATCAGTCTTTTACACCCGGCAGGGATGCCTCGTTCTATGATGTCTTATCTGATATCATAGGAAGCGCGGTGGGAACGTTTATTTATCGCTATAAGAAGTGACTTACCTCTTTCTTCTCAAGTGGGTAGGAAGTATACGAAGTGACTCGCGGTATTTGGCAACCGTCCTTCTCTTTATAACAATCCCTTCGAGCTCTAATCTCTCCTTTACGGCATTATCGCTGTAGGGGGTTTTTTTGTCTTCTCTGTCCACAATCTCTCTTATCTTCTTCTTAACAGAGACCTTTGATATTATCTCGCCGTTCGTCTTCTTAACCGAATGGCTTAAGAGGGACTTTAAAGGCACTACCTTGTCATTGATCTGCACGTACTTGTTCGAGACGGTCCTTGATATCGTGGAAGGATGAAGCTTCAGGTTTTCCGCTACGGTGTTTATGGTCAGGGAGTTGATATCCGATATATCGCCGTTTAAGGTGTGTTTTTGATGCTTGAGGACATAGTCGGCTACGCGGCACATGGTCTCTTCGCGCCGCTTCAGGCTGTCGATAAGCCCTTTTGCGTCGTTCATGTTATTCCTTAGGAATTCCTTTGCCTGGGGGTCTTTTATGACCTCAAGCTTATTTTCGTATGGGTTGTAAAGCCTAAGCTGGGGGACCCATTCTCTGTTTAGCTCAAGGTAGAGATTATCACCGCTTGTCTTTGCTATCAAATCGGGGACAACCCGCTCTGCGTTTTTCGAAAGGACGGTGCTGGCGGGTTTGGGGTTTAACTTCTTTATATTACCTATAGCCTCCTCGACCTCTTTTTTTATCTTTATTAAGGGCGCGCGATATCTTACTCGCGTCATCTTTCGCAAGCTCATTTATGAAGCCGCTCGCGATTTCATATTCAAGCGACTCTTTCTTACCCTTTCTCTCAAGCTGCAGGAGCAGGCACTCCCTTATGTCCCGCGCGCCTATACCCGCGGGCTCCATCTTCTGTATAGTCTCTATTACTTCCTCTACCTCATCCGGCTCAACGGATAGGTCTTTTGCCGCTTCTTCGGTATCTACCTGCAGATAGCCGTTCGCGTCCATCTCATAGATCAGGTATTCCGCGATCTCAATCACCTTCTTTTCGAGGCCGAGCATCCTAAGCTGCGCTATGAAACTCAGCCTTGGGTCTTCATCACGCGTGAGATTATCACGGCTGTAGTCAAGAGAGGAGTCAGGGCCTGCCGTAGAGGCATACTCTTTGCCGGATCTATCTTTGAACTGTTTTTTCAAGAATGGGTTTTTTTCCAGGAGAGAATCGATGTATTCGTTTAACTCCTTTGTAGACATGCCGAGAAACTGCATCGACTGTCTCATAAGAGGGGTAAGGGCGAGTCTTTGCTGCATTCGCTGATATACGGATAGCTTATATTTCATGGACAATCAGTATACACCCTCCATAGATAAAAGCCAACTTTTTATTAAAAATGTCTAACAGATGCACGAAATAGTAGACACGTGTCTAATCCGCTCGACATATCGCGGCTCTTTCGGATGATTTCGGTGAGATTTGACATATCAATACAGAGATGTACAAAATGGCACAAATATTGCTTATACTAGAAAATGTATACAAGTTTATACATGTAACGGTCTGTCATGGACAAGAACTGACAGACATAGTCATTGTAGATAACTAATTTAAAAAAGGAGAGCAAGATATGAAAGGGAGATTAAGTATTACGGAAGTCGCTAAATCGCTTGGCATAACCCCAAGAACCATAATGAGATGGGAAAAATCAGGCAAGATTAAGAAGTCCAAGAGGGATTGGCGCGGCTGGAGGTTTTATTCAAGGGAGGATATAGAGGAGATAAGGAGATTTTTTGAGAGCGCTTATGACTATAATCAGTTTGACAAGTCGATAGTCATGAACGCCAAAGAGGTGCTTGGCGTATTTCTTATAGCGGGGGCCTTATCTATATTTCTCTTTTCTCATTATGCCTACGCCGGAGCTGTAGAGCGCACAAACACAACCGGCATAAGAGAGACAAAGAAGACGGTGGATATCGTGTTGGAGGACCTTCCGGTTGTGGAGACCACCGCAGCGCCGCTTACAGAAGGCGTAAAGTATACGCTGGGGCCAGATGACCAGATATCTATAGAGGTAAGAAGGCACCCGGAGTTCAGCGGGGATTATAAGATTAACGCGGAAGGGAAGATCGAGTATAAGTACATAGGCGATATAATCGTAAGCGGCATGACCAAGGATGAGCTTAAGGTCTGCCTTACAGAGATACTGTCAGAATATGTAATAGAGCCCGAGGTCAATGTCCTTATAACCGCCTATCTTAGCAAGGTGTTTTACGTGGTGGGTGAAGTAGGAAACCCGGGCAAGTTCTACATGAGGGGTGATACCGTAACGGTGCGCGAGGCGCTGGTTCAGTCGAGCCTGCCAACTCAGGCGGCGGCTATGCGGCGATGCAGGCTTATAACGCCCAATGAGACAGGCAGAAATAACTATGTAAAGGTCAATGTGTATGACCTGATGTATTATGGCGATTTAGGCGAGAATATAGATATGAAACCGGGAGACGTTTTATACGTTCCGGCCACAGTCGTGGCAAAGGCTATACGTGTAATCTCCCCCGTAACCAACGCCTCGGCCCAGGTGGCCGGCACGGCGGCCGGCGCGGCGGTTAAGGCGGCGGCGATTACGGCATTATAAAACAAAGGAGAAAGAATATGGAAGGCGAAAACATGATATTTAAGAAACCCCTGGATTACCTCAATATACTATTCAGGAGAAAATGGCTTATTATCATACCGACTGTGATAGGCATAGTAATGGGCATCATAGCGGTGAATGCCCTGCCTAAGATATACGAGTCCTCCACGCTCATACTGGTGGAAGAGGGCAGGGTGATAAACCCGCTTATACAGGGCCTCGCTGTATCAACAAGCGTCGCCCAGAGGCTCGCTATATTGCGCGAGCAGATACTGGGCTGGGACAGGGTAAACCAGCTTATAAAGAAGCTCGGGCTTGCCAAAGATGTGAGGACTCAAGAGGAATTTGAGGGGTTGGTCAAAGAATTGAGGCGCAGCATAAGGGTAAAACTACGTGGACGCAATATAATAGGTATCTCTTATCAAGGCGGCGACCCTAGAGAGGCCATGAATATAGTAAAGACGATAACGGATATATTCATTCAGGAGAACATAAGACAGCAGACAATGGAGACGGAGAACGCCATCGACTTCATAAATGACCAGTTGGACCTTTACAAGAAGAAGCTCAAGCAGACCGAGATCGCCGCTATGCAGGAGAATCTCGATAACCTGCTTCTTGATTCCACGAATAAGCACCCCATGGTCATTCAGCTTAGAAAAGAGATAGAGGCGGAGCGGGCGGAGATAGACCAGGGCAACTATGAGGTAAGTGC
>JADHWH010000019.1 GCA_016783555.1 Candidatus Omnitrophota bacterium
ACATACAAGGTTAATGTTACGCCTCTTTATGCTGCTCTACGGCGGATTTCAACAGCCGGCAATACAGGTCAAATCCGACAGTCTCTATATAGCCGTGCTGCTCGGCGCCTAAGAGATTACCCGCGCCGCGTATCTCGAGGTCCTCCATTGCCAGCTTAAAACCGGAACCCAGTTCAGTGAATTTTTTAATGGATTCAAGCCTCCTCTGGACATTGCTTGTCAGGATCATCTTCTTCGGCACCAAAAGATAGGCATAGGCATGGCGGGTAAAACGGCCCACCCTTCCCCTCAACTGATAGAGATCTGCCAGGCCGAACATATCCGCCCTGTTTATAAATAATGTATTGGCGTTGGGTATATCGATGCCGGATTCTATAATTGTAGTACAGACAAGCACGTCTATCTTTCCCTTTATAAACTCCAGCATCGTCTTCTCAAGCTGGCTTTCGGTCATCTGGCCGTGGCCTACCTCGATGCGGCAGGAAGGGACAAGCCCTTTGAGGTGTTTCGCTATTCTTTCAATGCCCATTACCCTGTTGTGGACGAAATAGACCTGGCCGTTTCTGTTGAGCTCTTTTCTTATCGCCGTCTTAACAAAGGCATCGTTATATTCAACCACTTTTGTCGTGACGGCGAATCTCCGGGCCGGGGGCGTATTTATAACGGACATATCCTTTGCGCCCATAAGCGACATATAGAGTGTGCGGGGTATCGGCGTCGCAGTCAACGTCAATATATCCAAAGAGAATTTCAGCTTCTTGAGCCTCTCTTTGTGCTTTACGCCGAAGCGCTGCTCCTCGTCTATAATCAAGAGGCCGGGATTTTTAAATCTTATACCGGGCGAAAGGAGCCGGTGCGTTCCTATCACAATATCCACGCTGCCCGATCTTAATCCTTCTATAATTACAGACTGCTCGAGCCTTGTCCTAAACCTCGAAAGCATCTCTATATTCACGGGAAATTCCTTCATCCGCGATTTAAACGTATTATAGTGCTGCTCCGCCAGGATTGTGGTGGGCACCAATATGCAGACTTGTTTATTATTCATTACCGCCTTAAAGGCCGCCCTTAACGCTACCTCTGTCTTGCCGTAGCCGACATCGCCGCAGAGGAGCCTGTCCATGGGTCTATGGCTCTCCATATCTTTTTTCGTCTCTATTACAGATTTTACCTGATCGGGTGTCTCTTCATGTGGAAACGACTCTTCCAATGCCCTCTGCCAGTCTGTATCCGCGGAAAATTTAAAGCCTTTTACTGCGGCTCTTTTTGCCTGGAGATCAAGCAGTTCGTAGGCGAATGTGATGACTCCCTTCTCTGCTTTTTTTCTTATCTTCTGCCATGCCGTTGAGTCGAGTTTTTGTATCTTAGGGGGCCTCTTGTGGAAACTTACATATCTCTGTATAAGGTGCAGGTCGCTTGACGGGACGTATAATGTATCGCTCTCTGCGTACTCTATGACAAGGTGGTCGGCGTATTTATTGTCGACTTTGATGCGGTCCATGCCCCGGTATGTGCCTATGCCGAATTTGGTATGGACAACATAATCCCCGGGCTCTATATCAATGAAATTATTGATGGGGTACTCGTCGCCGGATTCCTCGAATCTCTTTTTAATCCTCTTGGGCCTTATGCCTTTTATAGGCAGCAGTATTACCGCATTATGATCCTCGAGCCTCTTGCCGGTAAGGAGCACGTAACTGGCGATCCTGTCGATCTTGTCATTATCGAGCTCTATCCTTATGGGCGACTCAAATCCCAAAGGAAATATCTCGATAATCTCGCCTCTCTGGCTGAAGTCGCCCTCTTCCAGTGTCTGATCGCACCTTTTATATCCGAATGCGACCAGATTGGACAGGATCTCCTCAATATTGATCCGCCTATTCCTATACAACTTTATCATCTTAAACATAATCAAGAAGGGAATATCTCTCTTTACATGCTGGTAGGGGCGCTGACACCTAGCAATCGAAGCCCGTTGGCGATGACTATCTTTATGCATTCGGCCAGGAGGAGTCTTGCCTTTGTCAGAGCTGGGTCCTCTGATACTACTCTATGTTTATTATAAAAACTGTGAAAGCCCTTTGCAAGCTCTTCTAAATAGGGAAGGAGTCTGTATGGCTCGAAACCCTCCGCGCTTGAGAGTACGATAAGAGGAAACTGCCTAAGCATCCTTAAGATACCAAGCTCTTCTTTACTTTTCAATAAGCCGGGATCGGGCTTTACGCCCTTTACACCTTTCGATTCTCTCTTCTCAAACTCGAGTATGCTCGATATGCGGGCATGGGCATATTGAATATAGTAGACCGGGTTATCCAGGGAATGTTTCTTCGCCAGTTCCAGGTCAAAGTCGAGGTGGCTGTCGCGCTTTCTTCTTAAGAAGAAGTATCTTGCGGCGTCGCGGCCGATCTCGCCTACGACCTCCTTTAACGTTACGAAATTCCCCGCTCTCGTAGACATAGCGACGGGGGTCCTGCCCCTGTAGAGCGTCACAAGCTGCACAATAAGCGTCGATATGCTCTCTTTATCATAACCGAGGCCGCTTATGGCCGCTTTTATACGCGGTATATATCCGTGATGATCGGGTCCCCATATATCTATCAGGGTCTTAAAACCCCTTTTGTATTTATCCATATGATACGCGATGTCGGGCCCGAGGTACGTGTAAGACTTATCGCTCTTAATAACGACCCTGTCTTTTTCGTCACCGTATTTAGTCGACTTAAGCCACACTGCCCCTTCGCTTGCATAAAGAAGGCCGTTTTTATCAAGTATTGAGAGCGCCTTTTTTATCCTGCCGGAAGAGCTCAGTTTTTTCTGGGAAGACCATATATCAAACCTTACCCCGAACTCCTTGAGATCTTCTTTGATCCCTTTTAAGATCGTCTTGTATCCATAGTCCGCAAAGAATTTTTCCGGCGCCTTTCTTTTTCCGGCCTTATACCTTCTCATAATCTCTTTTGCGATATCCGTAATATACTCGCCGCGATATCCGTCCGCAGGAAACTCATGCTTCTCGCCCAGCAACTGAAGATATTTCGCGCGGATAGAGCTCCCCAGAAGGGTTATCTGCCTTCCCTCATCATTTATGTAATATTCCCGCTTAGCGCGGAAGCCGGAGAATTCCAGTATATCCGCCAGCGAATCCCCGAAAGCCGCCTGCCGCCCGTGCGCGATAGTAAGAGGGCCTGTGGGGTTTGCGCTTGCGAATTCTATATTCAGCTTCACGCCGCCGCCGGATGTGTTCCTGCCGAAATCCCCGCCTTCAGCTTTTATCCAGTCTAATACGTAATACAGGCTCTCGCCTTTGAGGAAAAAATTAATGAATCCGGGCGCCCCTACTTCGATATTTTTTATTACGGCTTCATAAGGCGGGTTCTTTATCTCGGTCTTCATCTGATCGGCCATTATATGCGCTATCTCCTTTGCGGGGTGTCTTATCTGGCGGCCGATCTTCATGGCAATGTTTGTGGCGAGGTCTCCGAAAGAACTCTCTCTGGGGACATCCAGTTCTATCTCGGGTATGGTATCAAAATTGAAGTAATCTTTTATTCTCTCTGCTGAAGACTTAAGGAGGGTGATTATAGTGCTCTCTATATCTACCATGCTTTATTATGAAACTCGGCTTGCAGCTTTAATCTCTCTGTCGTTAAAAACGGCTTTCCGGGCATCCGCCCAGAGCCGCTCTAAATCATAAAAATCCCGCTTCTCATCCACAAATACATGAACTACGATATCGTGATAATCCAACAGGACCCACGAACCTTCGTTGTACCCTTCTATATGTAAAGGTCTTATTCCTTCTTGGCGGGTCTTATCTTCAATATTATCCGATATGGCTTTTACTTGTCGAACAGAACTACCGCTGGCTATTATAAAAAAATCGCAGATTTGAGTAGGCCGCTTCATATCCAATATGACTATATCCTTCGCCTTTTTGTCTAAAGCGGCCTGCGCTATTAGGTAAACCTTGTCCTTAATTTTTATATTTACTTCTCCCTCTTATATCAGAATAAAACTATTTACCTAAGATGCGGAACATGCTGGTACCGCAATCCGGACATTTACCCTTCATTGCTTTTCTCTTATTCTTCATTACAACTTCTTTCGCGTCCTTCATCTCTTTTTTCGCTTTGCATTTTACGCAATATCCTTCTGTCATTCTTTCACCTCCTTAAGGTCTTTCGCAATTATTCTATTGAATTATTGCGACTCTTTTTTTATCTCCGTTCAAGTTTACCATATTTATACAAATTGTCAAGTGTAATGAGGCCGTAATTTAGCGAACGCAAGTGAAGCTAAATTACATGGCCGAATTACATTGCGAGGAGGCCGAAGGCCGACGAAGCAATCTGGGAGGAGTTCGTGCCAGATTGCTTCGGCGCTTCGCGCCTCGCAATGACGAAAATAATGAGGGTGTTAAAGGTACAATCTTCTCTCTATTATATACTGATATACCTTTTCCGGCACTTTCTGCTGGAATGGCAGTCGCTTTTTTATGCACTCTCTTATATCGGTCGCGGAGATATCCGGCGTATCCAGCTCCAAAACCACGGTATCTTCCGGAGGAGCTTGAGCCTTGAACCCGGGCCGTTTGACGATGACAAATGTGCACAGCTTTTTAAGTTCGTCTATATCTTTCCACGTATCCAGCTCGCCAACCGAGTCCGAGCCCGCGATGAAATAAAGCGCGTCCTTATCGCCGTAGATCTCCTTAAATTCCTTTATTGTATTAATCGAATAAGAAGCGCCTTTCCGTTTTATCTCTACATCCGATATATCAAAGCCCTTTTTTCCATCGATTGCGAGCTCGATCATCCTGTAGCGGTCCTGCCACTTAATTATCCCGCTGTCGTATCTCTTATGCGGCGGTATATAGGCGGGGACAAATATGAGTTTGTCCAGTCCGAGCCTGTCAACGGACTTCTCCGCTAATTCTATATGCCCCAGATGAACAGGATTGAATGTCCCGCCGAGTATACCTATCTTGAGGTGAGTATTCATGTTAACCTTTGATTCAAATAGCGTAAAGCGCAAAGCGAAAAGCGTAAAACTAAAACTTAAAGTTCAAAACTTTCTCTTCCCTTTTAAAGTTATGATGCTAGAACCTAAAATATTTGCAATGCTACTTGCTTCTTTAATCAACGTATTTATTTTTTCTTTATCGGCTTTATTTGCATCCCGTAAAAGTTCCAGCCAATATTTTGCCTCATTGGCAGATTTTAATGAGTGATTGAAAAAGTTAGTAAAATCTTTTCTTGAGGAGCTTGCCTGTGCTTCAACTATATTAGCACCGATAGAAGTTGCGGCTCTTAACAACTGCTTTGCCAGCGTTTGAGTTGATATATCTTTTGGTAAGCTATCTATAAAAGCTATAATCTTTAGTGCAAATTGACGTGTGCGGGTTTTGGAGTCCATTTTAGTCTTAAGTTTTACGTTTTAACTTTGCGCTTTGCGCCTTGAGCTTTGCGCTAACATGATTTTTTAAATCTTATTTACGGATTTGGCCGTTGCCGAAAATGATATATTTATATGAGGTGAGCTCGCGCAGGCCCATCGGGCCGCGCGCATGCAGCTTGTCGGTCGATATCCCTATCTCGGCGCCCATGCCGAATTCTCCTCCGTCTGTAAAACGCGTGGAGGCATTCAGGTATACGCAGGCCGAATCCACCCTCTTTAGAAACTCCATGGCATTATTGTAATTCTCCGTGACTATAGCGTCGGAATGCATGGAGCCGTACCGCGCGATATGGCCTATCGCCTCGTCGAGTGATGATACCACCTTCACCGAAAGGATCAAATCGAGGTACTCCGTCGACCAGTCGTCTTCTTTGGCCGGCTTTACGTCTTTTACTATTCGTCTCGTCTTCCCGCAGCCCCTGATCTCAACGCCGTTATCTTTCAACTCCTTTATGATCACCGGCAGAAAGCGCGCCGCCGCGTCCTTATGCACCAGCAAGGTCTCCATGGCGTTGCAGACGCCCGGCCGCTCGAGTTTTGCGTTTACAGATATCTTATGAGCCATGTTAAGGTCTGCGTATTCATCGACATATACATGGCATATACCCTTGTAGTGTTTTATGACAGGTATGCGGGATTCGGATACGACTTCATTGATCAGCCCTTCGCCGCCCCGCGGCATGACAAGATCGATGTAGCTTGCCTGCTTCAAGAGAATGCCTACAGACTTTCTATCCGTTGATTCTATCAGGTTGATCGTCCCGTCGGGAAAACCGGCCTTTTCGGCCGCTTCCTTTAAGACCTCGCATATGGCTCTATTGGAGTTTATCGCCTCGCTTCCTCCTTTTAATATAACGCTGTTTCCCGATTTCAAGGTCAGCCCCGCGCAGTCACACGTTACATTCGGTCTCGATTCGTATATAATAGCTATCACGCCGATAGGGACCCTCATCTTCCCTATCCAGAGGCCGTTGGGTCTCTTTACCATCCCGGTAATTACGCCGATCTCATCTTTCAATGAAGCGACCGTCTTTAACCCCTCTGCCATAGCTGCGATTCGTTTTTCATTAAGGGTAAGCCTGTCAAGCATCGCAGGAGAGAGCCCTTTAGACCTGGCGCCTTTAATATCGATTTTGTTTGATTTTAGGATAGACTCTTTCTTCTTCAGAAGGCCGGCCTCCATTAGATTGAGCGCCTTATCCTTAGTCTCGGAGTCGATGGCCTGTAATATCCTGGATGCCTCTTTCGCCTTTTTTGCGATATCCACTATATATTTATTCAGCTCCATACGCATCCTGCTCCTATAATATCACTAAATTATCCCGATGAACGACTTCATCATAATGTTTATAACCCAGGGCCGACTGAATCTGGCCGGTCTTCAATCCCATAATTTTTCTTAATTCCAAAGAAGAATAGTTGGTAAATCCCTTGGCAAACTCCTCGTTCTCTTCGCCGATTATGCTGACCACGTCTCCGACGTCAAACCTTCCCTCTCCTTCGATAATACCGGAAGGGAGCAGTGACTTCTGCTTGTTTACAAGCGCCTCTTTTGCGCCGTTGTCTACCTTTATCGTTCCCTGGACTTTAGACGTATAGGCTATCCAGTGTTTCTTGGCGCTGATCGCATTGCGATGGGCCAGAAAGAGGGTGCCCACCCTCTCGCCTTCGATTATCTTAAGAAGGGTCTCTCTCTTTGTGCCGTTGGCTATGATGCAGGGAATGCCTGAGCTTGTAGCAATCTTTGCCGCCTGTAATTTTGAGACCATACCGCCTATGCCCGATTTTGATTTCTGCTTGAGCGCGAAATTCTCGACATCCCTTGTAACCTTCTCCACCAGATTGACGCATTTAACCTTTTTACCCTTTTGATCGTATTGACACAATCCGTCTACGTCGGTCAGCATTACTAAAAGATCGACCTTTAAGAGGCTCGCCACTAAACTCGACAGCCGGTCGTTATCGCCAAATTTGATCTCATCGGTAGAGACAGTGTCATTCTCATTGATAACAGGGACCGCCTTCTCTTCCAGCAGCGTAAGGAGGGTGTTTTTTGCGTTTAGGTAGCGCTTCCTGTCGGTCAAATCTTCCTGCGTCAGCAGAATCTGGGCGGTTATATAGCCTCTCTTTTTAAAGAACTCTTCATACTGCTTCATAAGCTGGTTCTGGCCTATAGCCGCGCACGCCTGGAGTTCAGGCAGCGACTGAGGCCTGGCAGACTTTTTTAGTATGCCTATGCCGGCGCCTATAGCGCCGGAGGTCACGATAATGACCTCGACACCGGCATCTATAATCTCCGCTATCTCGCCAACCAGCTTCCTTATCTTCGTCTTATCCAGACGGCTCTTTTTAGAAGTGATAACCGATGTCCCTACCTTTACCAATATCCTTTTGAACTTTCTTTTTATCAACGTCATATTATCCTCGTATCTTTACAGGGTCTCGAGTATGGCGGAAATCAATTTATCCAGGCCCAGTCTCTTAAGCGCCGAGACAGGATAGACCTTCTTATTTATTTCCCTGGCAAAAGAGTCCATGTTGGTCTTTGCCTGCGGCAGGTCTATCTTGTTTGCCGCCACTATCTGTGTCTTCTTAAGGAGCCTTTTGCTATACAGCCCCAGCTCCTCATTTAAGGTATGATAATCGCTCACAGGGTCTCTTCCGTCTATTCCGGCGACGTCTACAAGGTGCAGAAGGACCTTTGTCCTCTCCACATGGCGCAAGAACTGATGGCCCAACCCTTTGCCGAGATGCGCCCCTTTTATTAGACCCGGTATATCAGCGATTATAAAATCCCTCTCTTCTGTTTTTACCACGCCGAGCATCGGCTCTTTTGTGGTAAACGGGTAGCTTGCTATCTTCGGCCTGGTGTTGGAGATGCTCGATATCAATGTAGACTTACCCGCATTCGGGTAGCCGACTATACCGACCTCTGCTATGAGCTTGAGCTCTAAAGTGACGTCTCTCTCTTCGCCGCCTCCGCCGTCTGTCGCAAGCCTGAACCTTGAATTCGCGCTTCCGCCATTGCCGCCGCGGGCCACTACTACTCTCTGGCTGTCACTCGACAGATCCCGCAAGACCTTGCCGCTAGCTGCATCTATTATAACAGTGCCTGGCGGTACTCTTACAATCAGATCCTCGCCGTTCCTCCCCCTCTTTCTGTTAGAACTGCCGTGTCTGCCTGAGCGCGCCTTGAAATGCCGGTTATATTGGAAATCTAATAAGGTTTGGATATTTCGGTCGGAAACTATTAATATATTACCACCATCTCCACCTTCGCCGCCGTTCGGCCTACCGCGCCTGTGTATCTTGTGTCTATCGAAGCTGTTGCAGCCGTTGCCGCCGTCTCCAGCCTTTAGGTGGATCTTGGTCCTATCTATAAACATCTTAGGCAGGTATAATATTTATAACTCTAACGCCGCTAAAATGGACTTTTCCGTCGCTCAGCGCAAATATCGTATGGTCTCTGCCCATGGATACGTTCAAGCCGGGCTTGTATTTTGTCCCGCGCTGCCTGACGATGATATTGCCGGCCCTGACGAACTGTCCGCCGAACCGCTTTACGCCCAGGCGCTTCGCGTTTGAATCTCTGCCGTTGCGACTACTGCCCAGTCCTTTTTTATGTGCCATATTTTCTCCTTGCCTTCAAAACTTAAATTCGAAATCCGAATATCGAAATCCGAAACAATTCCGAATTTTTAAAATCGCGAATTACAAGACTCAATGTTTTGAACATTTGAAAATTCGAATTTCGAATTTGTTTCGAATTTCGTGCTTCGGGTTTAATCTATCTTTATATCTTTGACCCTAAGCCTTGTGAGGTTTTGTCTGTGGCCGATCTTTCTCCGAGAGTCCTTTCTCCGTTTATATTTAAAAGATATCGTCTTCTTGGACCTCATATTGCCGAGTATCTGGCAGTCGACTTTGACACTCTTAAGATAGGGTTTGCCTACCTCTACCTTCTTGCCGTCCGAGTAAAGCAGGACATTATCAAGCTTAACTGCTTTTCCAGGCGCACCGTTAATAAGCTCCGCTTCAAAGGTATCGTTCTTGGAAAGGCGATACTGCTTTCCTCCTGTCTCTACGATTACATACATAATATCTCCATCTTTTATGTGCTAATATGGATGTATAATATATCACTATATATGTTATATGTCAAGTATGTCAACCGCCATTGACAACAATAGCGAAAGGCGCAAGGCGCAAAGCGAAAAACTTATGTGTCGCTTCGCGACCTTAATTTAGCGCCGCCGACATGTCCGCCGTAGCCTTGGCGAAGGCGGCACAACAGCTTTGCGCTTTTCGCTTTGCACTTTACGCCACTGCTAGACACATATATGTCAAGCGCCTCTATTTTGCCGGTTCTTCTATATGGTACCGCTCTATATGGAAGCTCGGATTTCCCTTTATGATAATCTTGCGCCTATATCTATTCTCTAAGTAGGAGATAGAGTTTCTATCTTGTCTCGTAACTCGCTCTACCACCTCGGGATGGGCATGCATAACAAGCGGTCTCCTCGGCCACTTCTTAAGCACCTGGCTTAGCTTTCTCCTCACCTCTATAGAAAGAGTTGTCACGGATTTTACAGAGCCTCTTCCGTTACAATAAGGGCAGACCCTGTATGAAAGGCTCTCCACGCTCTTTCGCATCCTCTGCCTTGTCATCTCCACAAGACCCAGCGCAGATATATTGAGAACCTTACTCCTTGCCTTATCGCGCCTAAGGCCGTTCTTGAGGGTTTCGAAGACCTGGCTTCTGTGCTCCTTAAGATCCATATCTATGAAATCGATTACTATGATACCTCCCATATCGCGAAGCCTTATCTGTCTTGATATCTCCTTGGCCGCCTCGAGATTGGTAAGGAACGCCGTCTCTTCCAGGTTCTTGCGCCCGACAAAGCTGCCGGTGTTTACGTCAATGGCTACGAGGCCTTCGGTCTGCTCGATTATTATATAGCCTCTATTCTTAAGATAGATCCTGTTTTCATAGAGCTTGGCTATCTCTTTCTCTATTCCGAAACGCTCAAAAAGAGGCGTCTCGCCGCGATAGTACTTTAGTCTCAGTCTCAGAGACGGCATAGTGAATCCCACAAAATGCGCGATTCTCTTGAACTCCTCCCTATCATCGACTATCAGCCTGTTTACGTCGTTTGTAAAGATATCCCTCGCCACCCTGAAGAGAAGGTCATATTCCCGATGGATAAGAGAAGGGGCCCGGGCCTTCTCGCCTTCTCTCTTTATCCTCTCCCATGTCTTCAGTAAATATCTAATTTCGTTTTTGAATGCGCCCCTTCTGCAGCTGCCTCCGGCTGTACGCACTATAATCCCTATGTCTTTAGGAAGGTTCAAAGACGATATCTCTTTTTTTATCCTGCCGCGTTCCGAATATTTCGTGATGCGCTTAGAGACGCCTATGCGCGACTCATAAGGCATCAATACCAAGTAGCGGCCCGGGAGGCTTATGTGCGTAGTAAGGCGGGCGCCTTTGGTCCCTATGGGCTCCTTCACTACCTGGACCATAATCTCCTGTCCTTTTTTTAATAAATTCGTGATATTAGGCAATGAATCTTTCTGGCTCTTCTTTGCCGTTAAGCCATTGAATGATTCCGACAATAACTCTTCCAGGTCCCGGGGCCCTTCCACTACATCGCTCACGTGCAAAAAGCCGTTCTTCTCGAGCCCCAAGTCCACAAAAGCCGCGCCCATGCCCGGCAATATAGCCGTAACTCTTCCTTTGTAGACATTTCCCACAACCTTCTGGTGATCGGCCCTTTCAATATAGTACTCCTCAAGGGCATTATCCTCCAGTATGGCGACCCTCTTTTCCAGCAATTCAATATTTACAAGTATTCTTTTATACATAATTAATTTTTTTTACCTCGCTTATTTCTATGCCTTCGGGCAGCATATTCTCAAGATCTTTTTTAAAATCCTCAGGTCCCATCCAGCCGTCTAACTTAAAGACGGCCTCCAAAGAATCGGATTCTTTCCCTAATTTCAAGGCGGGCTGAACGCTGATCCTTGGGTGCGGGCTGAATCCCTCCGTTATGCTGACCGGTATCGCAGCCCTCCTTGCCGCCCGCTGAAAGAGCCGCATAAGGTCCAGGTGCGATATAAACCTCATAAACCCCTTCTTCGCAAACCTAATCTTTATTTCCTGTCTAACCATAATATGAAATTGGCTGAAAATTTTTTGCGGGTGGCATTTGGCGGGCGCCCAAATTTTGCAGCTGGGGATGGGGGCTGGGAAGCCCCATCTGTCCTACACATCTATTGGCATACCCCAGCAAAAAATTTGGGCTGCCAAATGACAGGACCCGCAAAAAATTTACTTCCCCGCGAACCTTGCTGCCTTACTTCTCACCAAAGCTCCCACCATTTTCTCTTTTTCTTTCCCTCTTCTCCTATCTTCGCCGGTCTTGGCATCGCCATAAATGTCTCTGCGTCTTTAGGAAGAGGTATCGGTACCTTGGCGATGTTAGGGTCAAGATGCGTCTCCCATCTATCTTTTACCAGGTGGACAGTTATGAATATTATCAGCTCTTTTCTGTCGATATCCTCTTCCTTCTTAGTGAAAAGAAGATCCCCTATAAAAGGAATGGTTCCTAAAAACGGAACCTTATGTTCTTTAAACGTGGTCTCTTTAGTAATAAGGCCCCCCAGCATGATCGTGTCACCGTCTCTGACCATGACCTCTGTCTCCGCTTCTCTCGTCTCAAATATCGGCGCTACGATCCCCCTTGACGCATCCAGTGTCTGAATGCCTGAAAATGATTTTATCTCCGGTTTTAGTTTCACGACTATGTCGTTCTCCTTATTTATATGAGGGGTCACTGTCAATTTTACGCCGAGGTCCTTCTGATCCTGAAAACCGGATATTATAAAATCACCCGTCTCTTCGTTGAAGCTAAAAGAAGGAAACATCATCTGGCTTCCTACCAGTATGGACGCCTCTTTGTTATTCAGGGTAGTTATCCTCGGGTTCGACAGGACGTCTGTATCGGTCCGCTCTCTAATAAATTCTAAGACGGCCTGAAACTGCGTAAAATCCAGGGTGCCGAACGTGAACGCGTCAGCCTCGGCGAAGGGAAAGACCGCCCAGTTCTCCGGTCCGCCGGCTGGATATTCAGTCTCTGTCGTTCCCGCAAACTGATCTCCGGCCACCGGCGCCGCGGTAGAACCGAACGCAAAGAACTTATCGAAACCCTGTTCTAAGTCAGTCTCTGTCAGGCGCGTAAAGGGCAGTGTCATCGGTTTTGCCGCCCCCGTCGCGCTTATCTTTGTCTCCCAGTCTATGCCCAGACGCTCGCTGTCATCAAGCTTCGTCTCTATAATCTTCGCTTCTATCAAAACCTGCGGCGTCCTCCTGTCCAGCTTTTTTATTATCTGTCCTATCTTGTAAAGGTTGGTAGCTATATCAGTCGCGACTACGACGTTGGTCCTTTCATCGTATTTGATCTTGCCCCTGTCGGTCAGCATATCTCCGATCGACGCCGCCACCTCTTCGGCCTTAGCGAAACTCAGACTATAGACCTCAGTGCTCAACTCCTCCTGTTTGAGACTCTCGATAGTCGTAACCCTTATGATGTTGCCCTCTCTATCATAAGCAAATCCGTATGTCCTCAAAACAATATCGAGCGCCTTATCCCACGGCACATCCGTAAGCCTGATTGTAACCAATCCTGAGACCTCCGGTCCGGCAACGATATTTACGCCGCCCTTGTAAGATAATATCCTGAGGACGTTGTTTATATCCGCGTCTTTAAAATCCATGGTGACGTTCCCAGATCGAGAAGGTTTGGCAGGTATCGTTCCGCTAGTAGCTTCTTCAGCGCTAGACTGCGCCTGGCCAGTCGATTCCTCCGCGCCTTCCGCGGGAGGCCTTCCTTCTCCTGGAGGCCTCTGGGCATAAATCAAAGGGCATATATAATATCCTATAAAAGCAAAAATCAGAAATAATACAAATATCTTATTCTTAAACATTAGCTATTCTCCTTTCTTGATCAAATCAAGCGTATATTCTATATTATTTATTGAAAACATCACACTCTTTTCTTCTATTATTATTACAGCGACATTGCCGGATTTCTGGCCTTCTCTCATTATGACCCCGTTTAGTATAGCTACAGAGTCGCCTCCCGCATCCCAGACAATACCCTCCAAGACAACATCGTCTATGGTGTAGACATCCTCGAGCCCGAACAACGCCTTCGCTTTTTTAGCCACAAGCGGTATGAAAGGGTTTCTCTTATCCTTACTGTTGTAAACAAAACCTTCCTCTCCCGCCGCATAGAGAGTTAACGTCTTCGGCATAACCATAAAAACGACAATAAGAAAAGATATTATATTTTTCATTTCGTTATCGATACATACGTACTTGCGATTAACCGCGTATTCTGCTTCTTTACGTTGTGCGGATTTGAGTCTATCTTGAAATCCTTAACTATTATAAACCTCCCGCCGGTCTCAAGCCTCTGGAGAAATTCTCCCAATTCATGGTAACCGGATCTAGCGACTATCTCAACGGGTATCTCTTTATATATATCAACAATTTTTGTCCCTATACCTTTTTCGCTGAACGGTCTTATACCGACAATCTTCACATCCGACTCATTTGCGATGTTGGATAGGTCCTCGAGTATCTTCTGTATCTCCTGCTGTCTGGGAAATATCTTCTGGTACTCATCCATCATAAGGAGGAGTTTTTTATTCTGCCCGTCTATCGATGCCTTCTGGCCCATCAGAAATCTTGCGTCTTGAAGATCGTTTTTAAGGCTGGCGACCTCCGGAATAAGCGTTACCAGTTTTTTAATAGCGGGGCGGAGAAATATATGAAAATAACCCCCCGCTATTAATATTATAATCAGCACTGAAATGAGCGCTCTTTCTCTCTTCGACTTTGCAAGTTTGACATCAAGCTTCTTCATCAAATTCCTTAATGTAGCAGTTTATGTTGAATTTCATTACTTCTACGTTTTCTATTTCATGAAGCGTGGTAGAATCAAGCTCTATATTTGAGAAATCCTTAAAAAAGTCTTTCTCGCTTTTAAGGCCGTCTATAAATCTGCTTATGATTGCGAGCTCATCCCCATACGAGGAAGAGACCTCCCCCTCTATGCTTAAATATGGGATCTGGACCCTTTCGGTAGCAAACCTCCTCATGGCCATAGACTTGCCTGAGGCACCCTCCTTGGGTTCTACAATAACGGTCTTTCTGTCTATAGACAAACTTGTATACCAGATGCCGTCTATGACAAGGTCGCTGAGTTGATTCAGTTTCTTGGCCCAGAGAATCTTCCTGCTCATGAGGTCTTCTATGGCGTCTATCTTTCTCCTCATTTTTATATTTTCTCTTCTTGTAAGTTCTATTGACTCTTTCTCTATCTTCTCTCTTTGCCACTCAACCGACATTTTATCTATAGCGCGTCTTTGCAAATTTATTGTAAGCATTGTGAGGCCGTGGATCAGCACCAACAACACGGCGATACCTATGATTATCGGCGCGGAAGTAATCTTAATCTCCGGCATCTGAAAAATCGGCTTCTTTTTTCTCAAATTCTCCGGTAATAGATTTATCTCTATCATATCAATACCTCAGCGCCAGTCCGACCGCGACGTGCAATTGATTCTTGACACTATTAAGCTTCTCTTCGGATACTCCCTTGTCAATCTTTATGCGCTTAAACGGATCCCAGAAGCCGCAGTCTGTCTCCAGGCTCTTTTTAAATATTTCCTCAAGCCCCTTGAACCCTGACAGCCCGCCGCTTAGATATATCTTATCAACGGACGAACCTATCTGGTTTTCGTAATATGTCAACGAAAGCTTTACTTCTTCTACCATGTGCACGATTATCGGTTTTGTTATCTCCAGGATCTGCTGGAGCCGCTCTCCCGGCTCTTCTTTCAGCAAAGATGCCGCCTTTATGTTCACATCGAGCTTCTCGGAGATGGCCTGCGCAAAATCGCGGCCCCCGATTTGCAACTCTCTTGTAAAGGACGGCGTCTTTCCCTTCATGATATTAACAACGGTATACTTCTCGCCAAGGCCAAGCAGGGCAACATTGGTTCCTTCAACGGCATCGGGAAAATTTAAAAGAAAGGCGTTCGTAAGGGCGAACGAATCGCAGTCGATAATACCCGGAAAGATGCCGGTACCTTCAACAAGCTTGACCAGCTTGTCTATTGTCTCCTTCTTTACCGCAACAAGCAATACCTTCATCTTGCCATGCTCTATATCCTCAACCTTCTGGCAGTCTATAATCACGTCCTTTATATCGAACGGTATATGCTCTCCGGCCTGGAATTTCATGGAGCTTTTGAGCTCTTCCTCGTTCATCTTGGGCAGGTCAACATATCGCACTACCAGTTGAGGCCCCGAGATTGAAATATTCACGTCTTTAGAAGTTAGTTTCTTGGCGATGTTCGCTAATACCTCTCTGTATTCATCGGTATTTCCTTCTTTAAGCTTAATTAATTCGAAATTTTTTAAGATGGGGTTCTCGCGCTTGCCGGATAGCTGGACGAACTTGACCGAAGAATTGCCTATGTCCAAGCCCGTCTGTGCCATCTTTCTTGCTATGCTAATCATGGATACGCATGGCCCTCCAGGCCGCTTGAACAGGTTACTCGAGAAGAGTCGCCCATGCTGCCGAAAACGTTTTCTCCGCCCGAGGGACAGGATGGTTCTCCAAATGCAAAGTATGAATAGATTTCGTCTTCATAGGATTCGAGAGATACGTCTTCGCTTGTAATGCTGTTTTCAAATGCCCACTGATCTATCGCTGACTCTATCTGCTTGAGGTTAGCCTTACACACACTTGCCCTGGCGTCTATGCGCAGTTTGTTATATGTCGGTATTGCTATGGATGCGAGGATACCGATAATAGCAACCACTATCATTATCTCAACGAGAGTAAAACCTTTTTTTTTATATCTTTTTATTGTCATGCTATATATTATATAATTAAGATTCAATTATTATACAATAATGCCATATAAATGGCTGAATGTCAATAGCGGGGTATAATAAAAAAAGCGGTAAGATTTAACCTTACCGCTTTTTTACTTAAAATATACTCTTTTGCCGTCGAAACAAGACTAATCGCTATTAGCTTGAGGGCGTCACTCCCGCAACGTTGCCATGCGTACCGCATGATGCGTATGCAGGGACTGTGCCTGAAGCAGCGTTATAGCTATAGCTTGTTGAACTGGAGCCTGGACATGTGGTCGGTACATTCCTTAAATAAGTTGCAAGCTCTGTGCTCCATCCTGTCGCAGTCGGCCAACCTCCGGTGTCTATCTGAAACATCTGTATTGCGCTGTCCATCTGCCTTAAATTTGCCAGACAGGCATTTGTAGCTGCCGTAGCGCGGGCGCTTACAAAGTTGGGGATGGCTATCGCTGCCAAAAGACCGATGATTGCAACAACTATCATTATTTCGACAAGCGTAAAGCCTTTGCTATTATGCATTTTCATCTCAATACCCCCTTTCTTGCCATATTTGGTCTGATAACCTATTCTTCGCCTCTGACAGTCTAAGGAAAATATTTATAAGTCCTTACGCTGCCATAGGTTACCTGCCTTATGGGTATATATGAGAAAGACCCACCGGCGGGGCCTCTGCTGGTTAAATCAGCAGGGTCCTTCCAGGTTATCTCTGTAAATAAGTATAGCACACATTAAATAAAAGTCAACTTTTGAGAAGCCGATTCTTAACAAGACGCCTCTCTCTTTAGACGGCCATAAGTGTCGATAACTTGAATATTGGCAAGAACATACAGATAACTATGGTGCCTATTACAATGCCTAAAAAGGCTATGATAAGCGGCTCTATTATACTCGTAAGACCGCTTATGGCGGCCTCGACCTGCTCATCATAAAAATCGGATATTTTGGAGAGCATCTTATCAAGCTGTCCGGTCCTCTCCCCCACAGAGATCATCCTTACAACCATAGGTGGAAATACGCCGCTCTTCTGCAAAGGGCTGGCGATAGTCTCGCCTTCTCTTATGCTCGAATGGACCTCCAAAACGGCATTCTCGATGACCTTATTTCCCGCGGTCTTTGCTACAATCTCGAGGCAGACAAGTATGGAAACACCGCTTTTTACCAAGGTAGAAAGTGTGCGCGTAAATCTGCCTACGATGATCTTTCGGAGCATCGGGCCGAAGACAGGCAGTTTAAGCTTACGGGTATCCAGAAAGAGCCTTCCTTTAGGCGTCTTTGCCAGCCGCGTAGTAAAAAATATTATCACCGACAGCGCAATAACGCCCTGCAGGAAATATTTTCTCATAAAGTCGCTTGCAGAGATAAGCATCTGCGTAGGCAAAGGCAACTTAGCGCCGAATCCCGCGTATATCTCCTTAAATATCGGTATTACCTTTATCAGCAGCAGTGCCGTAACAGATAGGGCCATGATAGTGATTATAACCGGATATACCATCGCCGATTTAATCTTCTTCTGAAGCGCGCTTGTCTTTTCCAGATATAATGCCACTCTATCCAATATCTCGTCCAACATGCCGCTGGACTCACCCGCCTTTACCATATTTACAAAGAGATTTGAAAAGACATCGCTGTGTTTCGCCAGCCCTGCCGAGAGACTCTTGCCGGCCTCGATCTCATCGCGCACATCAAGTACTATCTCTTTAAACCTCTTCTTCTCGATCTGCTCGCCCAATATATCAAAGGCATTGACGAGGGGTATGCCGGAGCTTACCATCGTCGCCAACTGCCTGGAAAATATGACTAAATCGTCTGCGTTAACGCGTTCTTTAAAGAAAGAGAGCGTGGAGGCCCGCGTGCCCTGCCCTACCTCGGTGATGTCAATGATAATAAGCTCCTTCTCCCTCAAAATATTTATAAGTTCTTCCCTGCTGGCGGCATCGGTGGTCCCGCTTATCGTCTTACCGTCCTTATCTTTTGCCAGATACTTGAAACTCGGCATATTATCTCCCTAATCTGACGTTATCCTCAACACCTCTTCTAAAGTCGTCATGCCGGTGGTAAACTTTTCCAATGCATTGTCTCTCAATGTCCTCATACCGTGCTTTACGGCATAATCCTTTATCTCGTCGCTCGTTGCCCTGGCCATGGTCATATCTCTAATCTTATCATCGATTATTAAGGTCTCGAGCGTCCCCATCCTTCCGTAATAACCTGTTTTGTCGCACCTATTACAGCCCTTTCCCTTGTAAAAGACCGGTCCTTTCTTCTCTTTCGAAAGTCTCTTCAAATCCACGCCGATTCTCTTTAAAACGGATTCTGAAATATTGATCGGTTCTTTGCAGTAAGGGCATACCCGCCGGCAGAGGCGCTGGGCCACTACAAGAACCAGGCTTGAAGCGATAAGAAACGGCTCTACGCCCATATCTATAAGCCTTGTCAATGCGCTCGAGGCGTCATTTGTATGCAACGTGCTTAAGGCCAGCACGCCTGTCAAGGATGCCTTTATGGCTATATCAGCCGTCTCAAAATCTCTAATTTCGCCTATCATTATCACATCGGGGCTCTGCCTGAGAAGTGAGCGGAGGCCGTTGGCGAAAGTAAGGCCGATGTCGGGATTGATTTGGACCTGAGTTATGCCTTCAAGCTGGTATTCCACAGGATCCTCTACGGTAATTATAGACGTCTCAGGCACATTGAGCTTATTGAGGATAGAATAAAGGGTGGTGGACTTTCCGCTTCCAGTCGGGCCTGTAACCAATATCATGCCGTAAGGTTTCTCTAATGCCTTGTTGAATATTGCCAGGGGAGCCTGCAAGAAACCGAGCTTGTCCAACCCCACGCTTAAATTAGACTTATCAAGCGCCCTCAATACTACTTTAGCGCCGTAGGTTACCGGCAAGATAGATACCCTGAAGTCTATCTCTTTTTGTTCGTGTTTAATCTTAAAACGGCCGTCCTGCGGAAGCCTTGACTCTGTTATATCCAGACGCGACATAATCTTCAATCTCGCCAGCGCCGCATTCTGGTTCTTTTTCGGAAGCGAAAATGTCTCATGAAGCTTACCGTCTATGCGGTACCTTATCCTTAAAGAATTCTCTTCCGGTTCAATATGTATATCGCTTGCCCTCTTTTTAATAGCCTCGGCTAATACCAAATCAACCACCTTTACTATAGACGCCTCTTTGCTGTCCTCCAAGGCTTTAGCCATGTCTATCTCGTCTTCCTTTACCAACTCAAGCTCCTTCTCTTCGTCAACTCCTTCCTCTATAATCTTGGACAGCTCATTCTGTTTATCGCCGGATTTATAATAAGTCTCTATCGCGTCCTTTATATCGCTCTCGGTGGCTACAACTATATCGGCGTCATGGTTGGTGAGAGTCTTTATATCATCTATCGCAAATATGTTTAAAGGGTCCGATGTTGCTATTGTCAGGCGTCTACCTATTTTAGATACAGGGACGAGGACATAGTGCCTTGCGAAATGTTCCGGGATTAATTTTATTACACTGGGGTCTATTTTGTACTTGGAGAGATTGATCGGGGGTATACTGAATTCTCGGCTCAATATAATCATAAGATTTTTTTGTGTAATGAATCCCTCTTCGATTAAAATCTTCCCCAGATTGCCGCCTCTCTTCTTTTGTATGGCGAGCGCCTTATCAAGGTTGACCTGACTTAAAAGTTTTGAATCGATAAGAAGCTTCGAGAGTCTCTCTCTAAATAATTCAGGCATTCTATTCCCCTATTCAATATCCTGGTCACTGACGGTCGCCCTGATAACCTCTTCCAAAGTGGTCACGCCGGCCAGTACCTTAACAAGCCCGTTTTCCCGTAAAGTCTTCATCCCTTCTTTTCTCGCCTGCTCCTTAACGCGGGTTTCCTGTTCTTTATGCGCTATGAGTTCCTTTACCGAGGGCGTTAATTTCAACGTTTCTATCAAGCCTACCCTGCCTTTATAGCCCGTCTTGTTGCATGACTTACATCCCGCGCCTCTATATAGAGTAACGGGGGGTTTTAAAAAAGCCTCCAACCCCATTTTCGCTATCATAGACTCATCCTGTTTATAGCTCTCTTTGCATCTGGTGCATATCTTTCGAATCAGCCTCTGGGCCGCCACCATGATAACCGCGGATGATATAAGGAACGGTTCCACGCCCATGTTTATCAAACGGACTATAGAACCGCTTGCGGTCGTAGTATGCAGGGTACTCAAAACAAGGTGGCCTGTGAGCGCTGCCTTAATCGCTATATCGACAGTCGCATAATCTCTTATCTCACCCACCATTATTATATCCGGATCCTGACGCAGGATAGACCGCAGGGAGGAAGCGAATGTCAGTCCTATATTCGGCTGGATGGCCACCTGATTTATACCCTTGAGGTCGTATTCTACCGGATCTTCCACCGTGACGATATTCTTATCAGGGGTATCTACGTGTTTCAATATGGAGTAGAGTGTCGTCGTCTTTCCGCACCCCGTCGGTCCGCAGACCAGAATCATACCGTGGGGCCTCCAAGACGATTCTTTTATTGCCTCCAAAGCCTGCTTTTCAAAGCCGAGTTTCTCGATGTCCAACATCGCCTGGCTCTTATCCAGAATCCTAAGCGCCGCTTTCTCGCCGAAGCTCGACGGCAGAATAGAGACCCTGAAATCGACCTCCCGGTCGGCTGTCTTAATCTTAAATCTGCCATCCTGAGGCAGCCGCCTCTCGGCTATGTTTAAGCTGGACATAACTTTAAGCCTGGAAATTATTGCCGGGTGCAAGGTCTTGGAGGGGCTGCTTCCTTCCTGCAATATGCCGTCCACCCTGTATCGCACCCTGGTCTGGTCTTCTAACGGTTCGACTAATATATCGCTGGCCCTCATCTTTATGCCCTCGTTGAGAAGCATATTGGTTATCTTGACCACAGGCGCTTCTTCAGTGAGTTTCAACAGCGCCGATGAATCGACCTCTTCGGCACCGGTCTCATCTACCATCTCGATTCTCTTTGCCTCTTCAATGTCTTCTATTATCTTCTCAACGGCGCTGTGCGCATCCTCCCCGTAATATTGCTCTATCGCCTCTTCCATATCCTTATCCTTGGTAACTACGGGACCGATCTTAAACCCTGTAAGCGCCTTGATATCATCCACCGCAAAGATGTTCAATGGATCCGACATCGCTATGGTCAATACCTCCCCCATCTTGGATAGGGGTAGTATCTTATAATGGAGGGCGATCTTTTTCGGTATTAATTTTAAAACTTCCGGTTCGATTTTATAGCGGGAGAGGCTTATCGTGGGGATGCCGAGTTCCTGACTGAGCAGCGATGTCAGGATGTCTTTTTTTACAAAATTCTCATTTACCAGGATATCGCTTAACTTGCCGCCTTTTTCCTTCTGTATCTTAACAGCCTTGTTTAAATCTTTTTGAGATATAGCGCCTCTCTTTACAAGGGCGTTTGTAATCCTATCTTTTATCGAAAGCGCCATCCTCTTTCGCCTTTCAATCTATTTCTTCACGTAATACTTATTCAGGGCCGCGCTTAAATCGCTTAAGGTGCTTACGAAGACCTGGACGTTACAGCTTGTTATTAGCTCGATATCCTCCACGGCTTGTATATTCAGCGGATTTGCCATGGCGATGGTCAATGTATCGCCGATCTTATCTACGCGTATAAGGCCGTATTGCCTCGCGACATTTTCAGGGATTATTTTAATAACATCCTGATCCATTTCATAACCGGCCAATGGGAGAAAGGGAAAACCGTACTGAACTGTAATAGCCTGCACTATCTCCTCTTCGGTGGCATAACCCAGGGCTACCAATATCTGTCCGATCAGGCCGCCTTTTTCTTTCTGTATAGCAAGGCCCTGTTCAAGCTGTTTTTTGTTGATTATATTCTTTTCTATAAGTAGTTGGCCGAGTAGTTTATTAATCTTTTTCTTCATATCTCTTCTTAGGGTAAGTTAAAGCTTATTTGTGCATCAAGCGGGATAGATCGACCGCGTCTGTCGTGCGCGAAATGGCGTCTTCATAAGTTATCGATCTTCTCTGGTAGAGTTCGGCGAGGGCCTGGTTCATCGTCTTCATCCCATCTCTCTGGCCCGTCTGTATAACAGAGCCTATCTGATGCGTCTTAGCCTCGCGTATCATGCTGCGGACCGCAGGGGTCAGGACAAGGATCTCGACGGCCAAGACTCTTCCGACGCCCTTGGCCCTTGGTATGAGCTGCTGCGAAAGGATGCCTAACAAGACAAAAGAGAGCTGCGTGCGAATCTGAGCCTGCTGGTAAGCGGGAAAGACATCTACGATCCTGTTTATGGTCTGCACGCAATCGGAAGTGTGGAGGGTGGCAAATACAAGGTGGCCTGTCTCTGCTATTATCAGGGCGGATTCTATTGTCTCGAGATCCCTCATCTCGCCTATCAATATCACGTCGGGATCCTGCCTTAAGACGTGTTTTAATGCCGCGCCGAAAGTATACGTATCATTGCCGATCTCTCTCTGCTCTATGATGGCCTTTTTGTGTTCGTGTAAAAATTCGATAGGGTCTTCTATGGTTACGATATGGCACTGCCTTCTCTGGCTTATATAATCTATCATGGAGGCAAGGGATGTAGACTTACCGCTTCCCGTAGAGCCCGTTACCAATACCAGCCCTTTCGGCTTATTGCATAAATTTGTAACCACATCGACGGGCACCCCGCACTCCTCAAAATTCATAATCTTAAAAGGGATGGCCCTTAATGCTATGCCCATGCTGCCCCGCTGCTGATATACATTCACCCTAAAACGGCTCAAGTCTCTAATGCCGAAAGACATGTCCAGCTCTCTGTTTTTTTCGAAGAGCTCTATCTGTTTTTTGTTCAATATGCTGTGTGCAAGCTCCTTAGCCGTCTCCGGGGTTATCTTATCATATTGGGTCGGTATTAACTTCTCATCGATTCTTATCTGCGGGGGACAGCCGCATGTTATATGTAGATCCGAGCCGCCTTTTTGGATTAACAATTTAAGCAATGTGTTCATTTCCGCCTTCATCTTCTCTTCTCCTTTTATTTCGTTATGTGGATATCCTGTTCTTGCCTTCCAGTTTGGCCTTCTTAATCGCCTGGGCAGCCTTATTGAAAAGCTCCTTTGCTGTCGTACCGTCTATGGGGTTTTCGCTCACGCTGCCGCTTACCGTCAGCGGGTCTTCTCCTTTTTTGACAAGTTTTGCCCCTTCGCTCTCGACTTTCCTGCAAATATCCTCTGCGAGGCGCATTGCCTCTTTCTTGTTCTTCTCGGGAAGCACTATGGCAAACTCATCGCCGCCCAACCTTGCCACCTTGCTTACTTCCGTGGAACTCTCTTTGAGTATGCCCGCTATCTTTTTCAGACTCTTTTCGGTTATCATCTCTCCGTGAGTATCTCTATACTGCATAAAATTGTCGACATTGAACAATAATAACGAGCACGGGCGCTGGTAGAGTATGGCCCTTCTTATCTCCTCATCCAGCCTCTCTTTTACATACTTTTCGTTATAGAGGCCTGTCAGCTCATCTTTAATTGTCAGTTCCTTGGTCCTCTTGAGCAATGCGTCGTTTTCAATCGCGATTCCGAGCTGTTTTGATAAGACCTTGATAAGCTCTACATCATCATCTTTAAAAATAAAGTTCTCCTTGTCATTCGCCATAAGCAGAAATCCCGTGCCCCTGCCGTGCGATACCACAGGGACAATAAGATAATTCTTCTTTTTAAATATATTGCGGATCTCCTGCGCGCGTGGAGCGCTCTTTGCTGACGAATCTATTTTGATAGGTTTTTTCTCCTGTACGGAGGTGCCCAGATAGTCCCTGCCTATGGTAAAGGTGAGGTCCTTGAGGGTCTTTCTGTTTACGTTATCCCAGTGCTTAGGCAGCATCCGCGTTGTGCCCGCTTCAGCCAAAAATAATATCGCCGAACTATCCTCTTCAATGTCGCCCATCTTTTCGACGATTAACTTCATGACATCTTTTAACTTCTCGGAGGCCGCGATCATATCACCTATCTGAAGAAGGTTTGACAACGCCAACACCTTCTTTTGAATCTCAAGGTTCACCTCTCTCGTCTTAATACTATAGTCCTGCAGTTCAACCATCGAATCCTTAATCTTCTTTGTGATGAGGTTTATAGACTTGGCAAGCTCCCCTATCTCATCATCCGTATCTACGGTAACTTTTCGCCTGAAATCTCCCCCCGCTATAATCTTTGCCTCCAGCGACATGTCTACTATCGGTGATATCATTCTCTTGGCAAGCACCAAGCCCAATAGTGCTATCGTTATGCTCAGGGATACGATTATGCTGACCTGCAGCATGTTTTCCAGGTGCGGAAATATAAATACGCTGACAAGGTAACCGCATACAAGAAGGGGTATTATGGACATAAGCGAAAAGACTATCATGAGTTTATAACGTAACCCCCTTGATACCAGAGACATACGTTTAAATAACCTTTTCATTTTTTATCTCTCCTTTTAATTATATCAATATTATATTCTTATTAGAGTATACATTATCGCCTCTACTTTGTCAATCAACCTTCCCCCTCTGGGCTTCTTTAGTCAGATACTCTTTTGTTATGCCGTAGTTGATGTGATCCCAGGGGAGGATTTCGTTATATTTCTTTTCTCTATACAAATAAAAATTGGGGTCTATCGCTTCCTCCCTAAAGGCCTCAAGCCACTTATCAAAATCCAAATGCTCAAGCCAGCTATCCAGTCTGCATCCTTTCTTAAAAGCCCGCAGTATTGCGCTGTTAAGCCTTCTATCCCCGCGCGAAAGCATGCCTTCGAGGATGCTTATCTTTACGTTGTTAAACTTTAATTTTACCCTTCTTGTTTTTATGCTCTCTTTAATGTAGCGGACTTTGTCGTTAATCTTCTCTTCTCTCTCCATCCGTTCCCATTGAAAAGGGGTATGTGGTTTAGGTATAAACGAGGAGATACTTACATTTATATCTATCTTTTTATTCCGCCTCAACAGATTGTGCACTATACCCGCAATATCATCGATATCCTTATATGTCTCCGTCGGTAATCCTATCATAAAGTAGAGTTTTATGCTTCTCCAGCCCGAGCTTGCCGCTGCCTCGAGGGCCGACTCAAGCTCCTTTATATTCATGCGCTTATTTATAACGGAGCGCAGTCTTTCAGACCCCGCCTCAGGCGCAAAGGTGAGGCCGCTCTTCTTTATCCTGCTTAAGATGCCCGGCAGTTCCTTGAGGATCTCGTCAACTCTTAAAGACGGTAAAGAGACGTTTATGCCTTTAGGCTTTAATCTATCTATCAAAAAAGATATTATCCGGACAATCTGCGAGTGATTGCCTGATGACAAGGATAAAAGCGATATCTCCTCATAACCTGTCTCCCTGATACTCTTTTCGGCCAGTTCTAAAATCCTCTCAAACGAGCGCTCTCTTCTTTGGTGATACAACACCCTCGCCTGACAGAATCTGCAGAGATTGGGGCACCCTCTCATAATCTCCACGCTTACCCTGTCGTGGACTATGCTTATGTACGGCACAATCTGCTTTGTGGGATAAAAAGAAGCGTCTAAATTGGCCACGCTTCTTTTTGCGATAAAAGAGGGGGCCTCTTTGCAAATAGGCTCAAGAGGCTTTAGCGTGCCGTCTTTATTATATTCGGCTTTGTAAAATGAGGGGACATAGATACCGTCGATTCCGCATATATCTTTAAGGAGCTCTTTCTTGTCGTAATCCTGCCTTTTTTTATGAGACCTTATAATTTCGATCGCCTCTAGAAGCGACTCCTCTGCCTCGCCTATAACAAAGAAATCTATAAAATCGCTTATCGGCTCCGGATTACATGTGGAAGGCCCTCCCGCTATTATAAGAGGATGGCTCTCGTCTCTCTCCTGTGAAACGAGGGGTATCTTGGCCAGGTCTAAGATATTCAGCATATTAGTGAAGTTCAGTTCGTATGCCAAGGAGAAGCCTATTATATCGAATCCGGCAAGCGGTTCTTTCGACTCAAGCGTAAATATAGGTAAGCGTTCATCTCTTAAGATGCGCTCTAAATCGACTCCGGGCGAGAATACCCTCTCGCATGCTATATAATCTTTTTCATTCAAGAGGTGGTATAGAAGTTTAAAACCGAGATGACTCATCCCTATCTCGTAAAGATCAGGAAAGCTCAACGCGAATTTTACAGAAGCCCTCTCCAGGTCCTTCTTCACCGCATTCCATTCATTACCCAGATATCTTCCAGGCTTCTGCACCCGCGACAACAAATCTTCAATCTTATTCTGCTCTATCATATTTTACTTAATTAATTTTTTGGACTGTTCGCTCTTTAAAATCTCGGTTTGCGCATGCCGATGCTCAACAAGAGCGCGATAGATATCATGGTGGTAAGAAGCGAAGATCCGCCGTAGCTCATGAGCGGCAGCGGCAGCCCCACCACCGGCATGAAGCCCGAGGCCATGCCTGTGTTTACTATGACCTGACACGCGATCATACTGACTATGCCCGTCGCCATCAGTCTCCCGTATGTATCTCCGGTAGTCTGGGCAATCTTAAGTCCCCTGTAGATTAGAATACAGTAAAGGGCTAACAGGATTATGCACCCTATAAAGCCGCCTTCTTCCCCGATAACGGAGAATATAAAATCGGTATGCCTTTCAGGCAGAAAGTTTAACTGATTCTGCGTGCCGCTTAACCATCCCTTGCCAAAGACAAAACCGGACCCAATGGCTATTCTTGACTGAATCATGGTATAGCCCGCTCCTAAGGGGTCGGCATTGGGATCTATAAAGACCGAAAGCCTCTGCCGCTGGTAATCCTTAAGCATAAACCACATAAACGGCAACGCTGACAAACCCAAAATAACAATAGTCAAGAGGTGCCTGATTCTGACTCCTCTTACAATAAGCATAGAAAAGAGTATGGGGATAAGCATAAGGGCGGTACCGAGATCCGGCTGCATATATATGAGCGTTAAAGGCAGCAACATTATAATGAAGGGAACGACCAAATCAGACGGCTGATATGTAAACTTAGCCTTGCTGCCCAAATAAGAACTCAAGGCGAGTATAAATGTAATCTTTAGAAATTCGGATGGCTGAAAGCCAAAGACCCCTATAGAAAACCACCTCTGCGCCCCGAACCTTGTACGGCCAAAAATAAGCACGATGATAAGCAATATCACATTTAAGCCGAACAATATATAGGCAAAATCCACAAAGCGCTGGTAGTCTATGCTGATAACAATAAAGAGAATCACAAGCGCCACGGCCATCCAGATGCACTGTTTTAAGACAAGGCCCCTAAGCGCCGAAGACCCTTCCGTATAAGTCGCGCTATAGATAGACGATATCCCTATCACAAAAATCACCAGCGCAACCACAAGCAAAACCCTATCGAAATTCCTATACAACCGATTTCTCATGTTATTGCCAATGTCCAAATTTTTACTTGTCCGGCAACTGGATAGCGATGGCGGGGGCTTGCCGGAGCGACTGTCAAAAATTGCGAATACAAACGCGCCATTTAGATCATAACCATTTTTGGATAAATGAGCAATTTTTGTCACAGCGAGCGAGCGGCGCGCATCCGCGAGCGAGCGGCAAGCGGAGGCAACCCCCGCCAGCGCTATACTTATTGCCAAATAACAGGCCCCGCAAAAAATTTCGCGTCCCCGCGTGACCCGCTGCCTTGCAAACCGCTTCATTCATAAGTACCCCAAATCGCGCATCTTCTGGAATATGCGACTTGCGGTTTTGCTTGCCCCAAGCCCCCCTTTGCCGCCGTATTCCAGGAAGACAACCAAGGCCGCTTTCGAATTATCGGCCGGCGCGAAACCTGTAAACCACGCGTGCGTCTTGCTCGTGGAGGTCTGGGCCGTCCCGGTCTTGCCCGCTATAGTCAGCCCTTCTACGGCTGCCCTTCTGCCTGTCCCACCCTCGTCATTGACAACCTTTATCAAACCGTCTCTCAAAATATTCAATGTCGTCTCTGAAATCTCAACCGGTCTCTTCTCAACATCGGATATATTCACATCTTCAATCTTTTTGACCAAATACGGCTTCACGAGATATCCACCGTTTGCCACGACTGAGGTCATCCTTAAAATCTGCATTGTGTTTACTAAAAGAAATCCCTGCCCTATCGCATAATTTAAGGTCTCGCCCTCATACCAGGGCTCTCTCTTTTTTAACAACTTCCATTTTTTATTAGGGACAAGGCCGCTCTTCTCATCGGGCAGGTCTATGCCCGTTGGGTAGCCGAACCCGTACCGCTCTGCATAAAGAGCTATATTATCAGCGCCTGCCATCCTTGCTATCTGATAAAAAAAGACATTACAGGAATTCTTTATTGCCTCTCGTATAGTCTGCTGGCCGTGCCCCTTTTTCTTCCAGCATCTAAAGGATTTCCCTCCCAGAGAATAGCTGCCGTCGCAGGATAGAGTCGTATTCGGCGTTATCTTCTTTTTATCAAGCGCCGCTGAGGTCGTGACTATTTTAAAAACAGATCCTGGCGGATACTCGCATTGGATCAGCCTATTAAGCATCGGGTATCTATCGCTCGTAAGGAGTTTGGTTATCCCTGCGGGGTTCTTGCTTGATACAAATAGATTCGGGTCGAATGCGGGAGAGCTTACAAGGCACAATATCTGACCATCGCGCGGATCCATCACGCACGCCCCGCCCCGCGCATTCTCAAAAATCTTCTCAACAAACTCCTGAAGCCTTATATCCACGGTAAGATAAATATCCTTACCCTTAACCGGTTCCTTTATGCCAAGAATACCCACCTGGTAGCCTCTATTATTTACCTCTATCTGCATGCCCCCGTGCCGGCCCCTGAGATAATTATTGAAAAATTTTTCAATCCCCGCCCTGCCTATAAGGTCATTCATCGCATACCCATAACTCTTAAGCCGCGTAAGCTCCCTGGAATTTATCTGACCTAAATAGCCGACGATATGAGAACCGATATTTTTATTGACATAGTGCCTCTGCGGCCTGGTTTCAATTATAACGCCCGGCAGATCGAGCCTCTCCTCCTCGATCATTATCGCCTTCTCTTTACCTATATCAAAGACAATCTTTGTAGGCTGAAAAGGCGTTACAAAATTATTTTTAAGCGCCTTGCCTAATTCCTCCTTCGGGATATTCAAACTTTTACTTAACTTCTTAAAAACCCTCTCCCTATCCTTAAGTTCCTGAGGAATAACGGCCACATCAAAAGAGATCCTGTTATCGACCAGAAGTTCTCCGTTTCGGTCAAATATCCTGCCGCGCGGGCTCTCAATCGTAAGCAGCCTTATCCTATTCTGCGAGGAGAGCCTCTGGTAATGAGGGCCTTTTACGACCTGCACGTAAAAGAGCCCTGCGACTACCAGAAAGAGCGATACAAATATTACTATTCCTATTATTCTTATTCTCATGGGTGTCGGGCTCTCTGTAATTTCAGCTTCTCTGCGGCAATAAGGCTCTCAAGCAATAAAATATTGGCGGTGAAAAAAGCGAGGTGTAAAGGCTTATTAATAAAACGGTCCTTGTAAGCGCGCCGAATAGATCTATTCCCACAAAGAGAACATCCTTCATCACTATCCTGGCAAGGATAGCAAAGACGCTGATAAAAAGCGCCGTTGTCAATGTTACTATAATCTGCGTTAAGAAGTTCTCCCGGTAGACTTTATTTTTAAAGTAAGAGACCAAAAGGGCGCATGCCCCGAATGCTACTAAGTTTATGCCCACCGAACCCGCGCTGAATGCCCCTCTCAGCAATCCGGCGGCGATACCGGTCTCCAATGCCTCGCCCCACTCTGAATACAAACCTACAAAGACTACCAATATGAGCATAAAATTCGGCTGGATGCCGCCGATCTTGAAAAAATTAAAAAGCGTGCTTTCGAGTATCAGGGTGATTATTAACGCTGTATAAATGCGGGGTCTTCCTATTCTATACATAAGACCTCTTCGATCTTTGAAAAGTCAACCGCCGGTTTGACTATCGCGGTTTGATAGAGTCTGCTTTTATCTATAAAGACATCCTCTACGGTACCTACCAGAAGCCCTTTTGGGATAGTCTCTCCCATGCCGGAGGTAACTACTAAATCGCCGGGCCAAACGTCCGCATTCAAAGATAGATAGACCATCTGGCACTGCCTCGTTAACGTCCCGTATAACAGCCCGTCGTAGCGCGTCCTTTGGATTACGACGCCTATACTGGAATCCGGATCTGTTATAAACATAACCTTGGCGCTTGACGGGCCTGCCTCTATGACCCTGCCTATCAAACCTTTATCTGCGAAGACGGCCATATACTTCTTTATGCGGTCTTCTTTCCCTTTATCTATGTATATGATACTCGTCCAGTTTGAAGGATCTCTTCCAATGACTTTCGCAGAAATGGACTTATAGGAAAGGTCTCTCTTGAAACCCAGGAGTTTTTTCAGTCTTTCATTCTCCGAGGCAATTTCGTCAAGCTGCGCCAATCTATTCTTTAGCACGCCGATCTGTTCTCTAAGCAGTCTATTCTCTCTTGAAAACTTGCTTTCCGGCAGAACGACTGACCTGATTTTATAGGAAATGTTTTGTGATGTCTTGAGGGCGGGTTTGGCTATATTTAAGATTTTGTCGCGCGTGGCACTGAATATCGTATTGACGGCCCATATCAGCACTACCGCGGTCAATATCGATATCGTTAGATTATTCCTGCTCACATCTTAAATGAGGCCGTAACTCTGCACTTATTTCGAAAGGAAAAAGTGCTGGTTTATATGGCCGAATTTAATCCTCCGAAGCCCAAAACTTCTATGAAATTCTTTTGTGGGCGAAGGAGGAGGCGCATATAGAATCGGGCATTTCTTCTACGACTCTAGCTTATGGGCAATGGCTATCTTCTTCAGATAATGCAGTTCGCCTAAGACCTTACCGGTTCCGAGGGCAACGGCTGTCAGCGGATCATCCGCTACATGCACAGGCAGTCCTGTCTCTTCCTGTATCAGCTTATCAAATCCCCGCAACAACGCTCCGCCACCGGCCATGATAATGCCTCTCTCTATTAAATCGGCTGAGAGTTCAGGCGGCGTCCTCTCCAGCGTAATCCTTATGCTTTCGATAATCTGCGATATAGGCTCTCCCATGGCCTCTCTAATCTCTTCGCTTGTAACGCTGATCATCTTCGGGAGACCTGCAACAAGATCTCGGCCTCTCACCTCCATTGTCAATTCTTCCTCGAGCGGATATGCCGAGCCTATCTTTATCTTTATCTCCTCAGAAGTCCTTTCGCCTATCATAAGATTGTAAGTCTTCTTTAAATAGTTTATTATCGCTTCATCCATTTCATCTCCGCCGATGCGGATAGACTTAGAAAATACTATACCGGCCAAAGATATAACGGCCATCTCAGTAGTGCCGCCTCCTATATCTATTATCATATTTCCCGACGGCTCCTGGATAGGAAGCCCCACACCTATAGCTGCGGCTATCGGCTCTTCTATCATAAAGACTTCTCTGGCCCCGGCATGAAGCGCGGAATCTTTAACGGCCCTCTTCTCAACTTCAGTAATGCCGGAGGGGATGGCTATTACCATACGGGGCCTTACCAGCCGGCGGGAGTTATGCACCTTCTTTATGAAGTAACGCAGCATGCTTTCGGTAATCTCAAAATCCGCTATTACGCCGTCTCTCATCGGCCTGATAGCGACTATATTGCCGGGCGTGCGGCCCAGCATTCGCTTGGCCTCTTCGCCTACCGCTAATACATTCGAGGTACCCTTCTGGATGGCTACAACGGATGGTTCACAAAGCACTACGCCCTGGCCTTTGATATAAGCGAGCGTGCTGGCGGTGCCTAAGTCTATGCCCATGTCATTAGAGAAAAG
>JADHWH010000020.1 GCA_016783555.1 Candidatus Omnitrophota bacterium
CTAATCTCCCTTGGCCATAAGATATAATATTCTCTTAGAATCCTTGATCTCTACGGATTTCCGGATTGTAAAATATCTTTTAAATGCGCTTTCAAAACCTTCCCTGTTATAATCATTGAATATATCTTCTCTTGTCGAAAGAAGCCTCTGGACCTGTGAATCATCTTTAGGGATGAATTCGATGATAACGGCGTTAGAGATATCGCTGAAGAAGCGGGCGATCTTCTCAAACGGCAGATTGTTGGAGATGGCTAAATGGTGAACCAGCGCGAGGGCCAGCGCCATATCTGCGGGGCCGCGTTTAAACAGAGAGGCCCTCTCTTTATTCTCCCAGCCTATATCAGGGCTTGGGTTCGTCAAATCGAGCACCAAAGGAAGAATATTGCTCTCGCTCTTTTTAATGGTTTCGAGATAATTCTTCTCAACAGCCGCAGGATCGATATCGAAAGATATGGTCTCTATCCCCTTATCGCTGGCTACGCGGCCAAATACGCCGACATTCGCGCCGAGGTCCCACACAGTTCGCGGCTTAATCTTTTCTATAAATTCAGCCACAAGCTCTTTTTTATGTCCAAAAGCGCCGGATGAATAATTGGTATCCCCGTAGTAATCGGCCCATTCTGTATCTTGAGTGCGCCATTTCAACTTACGGATGCCGCCTTCCAGGCTATCTATAAGGCCGAGAAGAGACAAGTCGCCCATCATGCGCTTCTCTTTAGCCACCGCCTTACCGCCGAAATGTTTCTGCGCCTTAGCGTGAAGGAATATATGGGTAAGTATGAAAAAATTAAAACGGCTGGAGATAGGAAGAAGCGCGCTTGCCAGATCAAGCGGTATACCGTCTATATATATGCGGAATAACTGGCTTAGCCTTACGTCAGTATGCGACATAAGCGCTAACGGGGCCGCAAAGTGCTGGCAGAACTGCCTATAAGCTACCCACGGCCTTCCTTTGTGGTATCTTTCAAAAGAGAGTGTGTCTATTAATATAGGCCTTCCCTTCCTGAACTGGATATTATAGGAGCTGGAGTCTTTCAGGGAGATGCCGAACTGAAGCGCTCTCTTCTGAATCCTTAACGTCGTTAAAGCCGCTTCTTTCAATTGGCTAAAAGACCACTCATAAGGATATGACATAAATGATATCTCTTCGGGTATAATGACTTTATATACGAGATCTGACTTTGCGTAACTTTTGTCTGTCTCTTTATGCGGGATAAGCAGCCGGTCATCCACAAGGGCCTTATATAGCCCCGAATCCATCAAGCGGTCATAATCTTCCCTGTAACTTTTGTTTACCTGGCGGTATATAAGGCCGTCCTGATAAAAAAGGAATCCGCTTGGATCCCGAAATGAACTTGAGACCTCACCGTTAATCTTTAGGCCTTTCATCCTTCCTCTTTCTGAACAACAGGGATTTTAAAAAAGTTATCACCCTGCCCCAAAATAACTTAAGGGCGAATAACCCTCCGAGCAAAACCCCTATAAGAAGCTGCAGAAGATAGCTGCCGCTTCCAGGGTCAAGATAGGCGTAACTCTCCTTTGTAAAAATAAGACCGAGGATAACGATTATGATAAATATTAAAAGAGAGTCTTTAAAATATCTCATATCAGCACCTTCCGCTTCTCTTTATCCAGCCATTTGACTAAGTTCTTAAGCCCCTCTCTCAGATCGGTCCGGGCCTTAAAACCTATCATCCTTTCGGCTTTTTTGGTCTCTGCCAAACGCCTCTCTACCTCAACCCTTCTGCGGTTATCGGTTATAGGTATAAATTTAGGTTTTAAATCCGAGCCCATGACCTCCAGCAATAACCAGCACAATTCCTCCAGGGATGTCTCTCTGCCGCTTGCTACATTGAATACCTCATCTTTTATATCCGACTTAAGCGCCGAGATGCTGGCCCTGGCTACATCTTCTACATAAACGAAATCCATTGTCTGTTTCCCGTCGCCGTATATCAGGGGCCGCTCTCCTTCCCTTATCATGTCATACCATTTAATCAATACCTCGGTATATTTACCGTATATGTCCATGCGCGGGCCGTAGATATTAAAATAACGCATAGCGACGAATTTCAGCCCGTACATATGATAGAAGGAACGAAACATAAGCTCGTTTGAGGCCTTGGCTGCCCCGTAAAGAGTGAAATTATTATACGGGTGATGTGCCTCATTTGTGGGAAAGGTATCGGCCTGCCCATACAAAGAAGCCGAGGAAGCCAGGAGAACCTTTTCTACGCCGTGGTTGACGCATGACTCCGCTACATTGAAGGTCCCCTCAAACATGACCTCAAGCGCCTGCCTGGGTTCGGCCGCGCAATGTGTTATACGAAGCGCCGCCATATGAAAACAATAGTCGATGCCCTTGAAGGTATCCTCCAATAAGCCGCGGTCTCTTATATCCCCTTTTATAAAATTTATCTTGCCGGAGGAGAGAAGATGCTTAATATTATTCTCAGAGCCCCGGATGAGATTGTCTAAAAGAAGGATCTCTTTAACGCCTTCCTTTATGAGCTGATCAGCGATAGATGACCCTACAAAACCCGCGCCGCCGGTGATAAGCGCCATCTTATCTTTTAGAGAGTTCATATTCTCTGACACCGTTCTTTCTTAAACACCTGGCCGGATTACCCGCCCAGGTCTGGTTCTTCGGTATATCCTTTGTAACAACACTCCCGGCCCCTACGACCGAATTATCACCGATCTTTATGCCTCCGAGTATCGTCGCGTTTGAGCCGATAGATACGTTGTTACCTATATTAATCTTAACGAGCCTTCCGGCCCAATCATCCTCTGATTCCGGTCCCCCATCTTTGTTTACCGCGCGCGGGTAGTTATCATTTATAAAGACGACCCCGTGGCCGATAAAAGAGTTTTTCCCTATGGTCACCCCTTCGCATATGAATGTATGGGAAGAAATTTTACAGTTCTTTCCGACTTTCGCGTTCTTCTGTATCTCTACGAATGCGCCTATCCTGGTCTTCTCCCCTACCTCGCACCCGTATAGATTGATAAATTTTGATAATTTTACGTTCTTCCCTAATTTTACGTCTTGTGACACGTAGACATCTCTTCTCATAACTTAACCGTCTTTCCATTGTTTCTCAATGATTCATTTGCCGCCTCAAGCAGTTTTACAATCCTCAAACCGGCGCGGCCGTCGTTGATGGGGTTTTCGTTGTTTAAGATACAATCGACAAAATATTCCGTCTCGATCTTAAGCGCCTCCGTATGGTCCGTTATGGGCGCCCACATATCGCCGGACCGGTAATCCACCAACAGATTATAAACCCCTTCTCTGCCCTTGACCTCTACCCCTTTGTCATATACCTTTATCTTCTCATCCGCCTCAAGGTCGTCCCAAACGAGCATCTTCTTTCCTCCGCCGATACATGTCCTTCTTATCTTGACGGGCGATAGCCAGTTGACATTGAAGTGGGCTATCATCCTGTTAAAATATGCCGTTATATACGCCACGTTCTCAAGCCCCGTGTTTAAATGATCCATGCCGCTTGCGACTATGGCGCCGGGCTTCTCTTCTATCACATAGTCCATAACTGACAGATCGTGCGGGGCAAGATCCCAGATAACGTTTACATCATGCTGAAAGAGGCCGAGGTTCACCCTTGTGGAATCATAATAATAGATATCTCCCAGGAGCCTCTCTTTTAGGAGCTCTTTTATCTTTCTTACCGCCCCTGTAAATAAGAATGTATGGTCCACCATTATCTTAAGGCCTTTTTTGTCCGCCAGGGTTATTAAATCTTCCGCTTCTCTGCTGGTATATGTAAAGGGCTTCTCCACAAATATATTCTTTCCGTTATCAAGGGCCTCTTTGGCTATAGGGTAATGAGTTGAGACAGGCGTGACTATACAGACCGCGTCAATATCCCGCGATGATATAATATCGCGGTAATCCTTGGTGATATTAAGGCCCGGGCGTTGTCTCTTAGCCCGGTTTAAAGCGTGCGGGTCGATATCACATACCGAAACAACCTCTGCCTTATCAGTTAGCGCGAAGTTGCGGACGATATTAGGCCCCCAATAACCGTATCCGATTACACCTATCTTTATCATTTTTCCACCTTCTTATACTTTAATAAGGCTAATATTATAACATAAATAGATACTTAGGTCAAATACCGGCTTCTTCTCTGTCGTCGGTATGCTCTCTATAAAAGAACCTTGCTATAATACAAAATGCGAAGCACAAAGAGACAAATAATCCCTGAATGACATACCACTCCCTTGGAATTCGATGCCCGAAATTCATTTTATAAAAATCGAGGTCTGCGTTTAGCCCGAGCCAGACTTTCGAAAGGATTAATGAGATAACCATAAAACCCAGATATATCCTATTATCCCATTTAACCCTGTCAATGAAGAGAACCACAAAGAATACCACAAAAGGGACGATATTAATGCTGCCTCTCGATTCCGCGAAAATCGCGAGCGATAAATTTGCGATTAAGAGCGCTGTTATGCCGATCCCCCAATCCTTTGTCAGCTTTGATATCTTGTCAAAAAATACAGCCGCGATAATTATCGCTGGGCCAAAATAGACAACATGGGCCAAGAGAAAGGTCAAAGGTCTTATAACGGGAGTGATAAAGATTCTATAAAGAATAATGGAGAAGAGCGTGCTCTCTCCAGTGCCGGGATGGCGCACGAAATAAGAGTAAGCGGCGCTCAATACGCCAAAGAGGAGTAAGATAAATATCACGCGCCTGGCAATAACGGAGAGATTCTTTACCGTAAATATAGAGCTCATCTTAATATCTCTTAAGAGGAGGTATGACATAAGAAATAAATAGAAAAGGACAGAGGCAACGCTAAAGGGGAGCAATCCCTTATTTACCGCGATACCGCCTCCATACCCTGAAAGATAATGGAAATACAAAAAGAATAAGAGATATAAAAGAGAGATACCTGAGGCTATTATCTTAGGCATAAGTCTTGAGCGAGATCTTACCGCTTTTATCTTTTTTGGAAAGATATAGAGAATAACGGCGTTTAGTATGGCGACGGGCCAGGTAAAAAATGAGATAAAAAGCATAAGAAGGATTCCGAGACTGCTCTCTTTAATGTAGAAATACAACAAACCCAAACCAAGCGCAAATGCCGTTGTATCGGTCAGCGTGGGATAATAGAAATTCATCTTCAATATAGCGAAACTGCCGAATAACAAGAGATAGCCGAACCATCTACTCTTTTCTGTCAGTCTTACAGACTTTGCTATTTTGCTCCAGATAAAAAGAGAGATGAGCAATATGGCAAGATTATAGATCTCGAAACCTTTTAAGATATGGGCATTATCGAGCGGCAGATTTAATAATCTTAAGCCGTAGTGTATTACTGCCGAGGGGAAGACGCGATGCAGCCTGTATGGGGAGATCTCTTTTTTTAAAAAGAGTGTTTGGAAATCCTTTGCTATCTTTGCATACGCCGCGCCGTCATATCCGAGTCCTTCGTTGATCTCTATCTTTTCAGCGTAAAAAGTCAGGGCGTAAAATATTAAGACTATTAAAGCTACGCCTATAAAGCCGGCGTGCTTTTTGAGATAGAAGGGTCTTTGCATTAGACGCTCCTCATTCTATTTTAACTTTTTTGACGGTGATCTCAGCACAGCAAGATAATAATCGCTTCTTTCCAAATCACCATCCATCTTATAGAGACTCGCCAGGTATTTAAGGATATCGAGCCTTCTCTTTGACCCGGGAAAATCTTTAAGGAACGCCTCCAAACCAAAGGCGGCCTCATGGCGCTCTCCCCTGTCCAAACATATCTGGCTTTTAAAAAACATGCATTCAGACTTTTCTATATTATCGTCGGTCGTATCTATGATCTCATCGTAATCGGAGGCGGCGGAATCAAATCTAAACGCCAGATGTTTATACCGCGCCCTCGTAAAGATATCCGCGCCCGACAATTTAAAATACGCCTCTTGATACAAGATTAAAAACGCCTCTCCGAATACGTCATAATACGCATCCATCATTCTCGATAAAACGAATCTTTTCTTATCCTGCTCGAAATTTGTCCTGAAAATTTTAGGGGGGTATGCGGGCTCAAACATTCTAAAATACGCATCCGGACCGGCAGCGAATTTAGCCAAGCCGCTCTCTAATACAAAGGGCCTGGATTCGACATTGCCTCTCTGGATATCCTCAAAGGTCGCAATCTCTTTTTCTTTGTTCATAAATACCAAGTTATAGGTGGGGTCGCATATTCTGAATTTGCCGTTGACGCATAAGTCGCACAGACTATGCCGCGAAGAGTTCTTATCTCCCCGCAGAAAGACAAGCCGCCCCTTAATATGGGCCTTCCTCGCCAATGTTACAAGCGTATTTGCCACCTGATCGCATACGCCTACATTTCTAAAGAGATCGTTTAAGGGGTGTTTATCTATGACCTCAAAACCGGGCACATTGATGCGCACATGCAGATAGACATAATCCATCAGCCTAAAGGCCCTCTCTCTATCTGTCCTTGCTCCGGCTGTCACCTTATCGGTTATCACCTTATAGACTAACTCCTTATGCAGATAATCCCTAAGGCGCGCCGGGCCGAAGAGCATGCCGAACGGTATAAATAATATTAACAGGATCGCAATAAAAGCTGTGTAGATCTTCTTTTTTCTCATCATCTTCCCCTCCGATTATTTATTAATGAGAGCATATTTATTATTCCGGCGCTAGCCATAATAAAAGCAAACGGCAATATAACCGCCCTGTGCCTGAATGCCGTACCGAAGTTACCTTCGGCTAATGAGTAACCTATCGATACCATAGCTACGAAAAATATGATTAGAAATATCGCGCGCCACTTCGTCCTATATATGTATAGGCCATATAAGGCAAATATGAATAGTGCATACCAGAGAAGGGTCTCCGGTATAGCTATCTTCTGCTGTAGGCTCTCCGTCATCCATGGAAAAGGCGCAAATAGGAAATAAGACATGCCTTTCGGCAGATAGCGCAGCGCCAGGAGAGGCGTCGATATATCTACGTCTTTGGCAATGATCAATCTTCCTGTTGCCAAGTCCCTTCTGCATTCATTAAGATGTTCAAAATCCCTATACACATTAAGGACGGGCCTTTCGGTCTTTGTAAATAAGGAACGGACATAGACAGGTATGGAAGAGAGTATACCGGCCTCCAGATTTTTATACGGGCTCTGGGCGGATATGCATAAAAAGATAAAGAAATAAACGGCATAGATAGAATTTTTTACAAAACTCAACCTTCTTATATTTACTATAAAGTGCAGTATGACGGTGTAGATAAGAAAGATAAATATATAATGACGCAGTAAGTTCAGTCCGTACAAAAGCGGTAATATCGAGACCAAAACAAAAAGATGCAGAAGCCTGAATGGTCTCTGTAGATTTAGGATCAGCCATATACTCGCAATAACCGCAAATAAGACCATAATATCCCGCAGGTTCAGGATTGACCAGAAAATAAGGGACGGGAAGAATGCATACAGAATAGATGAAAGACGAGCAACTCTTTCGTCAAATAAATATTTGGCTATACCGTATATAAAAAAGAGTATCAGCGCCCCAAACAAGGAGTTTATGACCTCTGCGATTACAGGGCTATACCCGAAGACACTATATATAAAGGCCACGTAACTGTGGTATTCGTCGTTTGAGGCCTTTTCTATTTTTGCCCCGTCTCTCCAGGAATTGAGAATCACAAGCGCCCGGTTGTCGCAACGCGCATCAGGAGGCTCGATCATATACCGCATTTCGTCACTCAAGACATACTGAACGGCCAGGGCTGCACATATTCTAATAACGAGCGCTATTACGAAAACAAATACTACCCATCTCGTATTGTTTATTTTCTCAAGCATCTTGGGTCTTCTCTTTTTTTAAAAAGATTTTTTCAAACTCTCTCGATATGTTCTCGTATCTGCACTCGTTTAAAAAACGATTTTCATATTCCCAGGTCACAAAACCCTTCTTCTTCCATTCGCTATACAGGCTCTTTACAAACGATTCCAACGATCTATTCAGAGGGGGTTGATTATAAACGACCAATCCTACATTGATATCCTTAAAGAGCTTCTCCATCTCTTCATCCTTCTGCCCGTTTATAATACATAATATAGGTCTTCCTGCGGCCAGATATTCATAAAATTTTCCTGTTATTACCCCTTTTTCGCCTCTATCCGACCAGGTCAAAACCAGATTTATAGAAGCCTTATTCTGCAACTCTAAAACCGCATCCCTATCCAAGTCTCCCAATAGTTCTATATTTTCTACCATATTATTCTCTTTCGCCCACGTTAGCCATAACTCTCCCTGGCTGCCTGCATATATGAGCTTGAAGTCATTCCCGATCTCTTTATTATCGGCTAAACGTTTTAAACAGTTAAATAAGAGAAAGGCGTCTCTCTTACCGTAATATAAGGCCCCTGTATAGACGATATTGAAAGTCTCTGTCTTTACCGGTTTTTTTGTAGGATCGATATCGACAGGGATGCCGTTTCTTATTACTTCAATATTTGAATTATATTTTTTTAGCCTCTCCTTTAGACCATTGGATACCGTAGTGATGTAATCGGTCTTACCGAATATAATCTTATTGAACTTCCTCTGTAAACTTGGCAATAAAATTTCTTCATAACTATCGCCAAACGGCAAATCTCTGAAATCAGCTATCCATACTAAGTCCTTATTAAATTTTTTCAGCAGGAATGCCAGCATATGATTAGAGTATATGCTGTAGGTAGAGAATAGATAACGTATATTGTATCTACGTATAAAATAAAGCCCCTTAAGAAGACCCGTCAAAATAAATAAAAAACCGCCTGCGGAAAACATATTGAAGGGGAAAGAATGTATCATCCGAAGCATACTGTTCCGCATTGAAATATTTCTCTTCTTTAAAAGCTTGGCCAGAAAAAATTTTATTGTCTGTAAGTCGAAGGTGGGTAAATTTACCTTATTCTTATCTGTTGCCAATCTCTGGAAGTTCTTGTCGGTCTCTAATAATCTATAGTTAGAAGAACTAAAGACATAAACATTCCACTTGGCCTTATCCAGGGTTTTTGCCAGAAAGAAAGGCCTTAAGCTTCCCATCGCTTTTATGGGCGGATAATGGTAGCTGATGATTAGAAGGTTGTTCTTTTTATTATCTTCGATAATCATATTTTTATCTCTGGTCTAATCCTTTATCTTAAGAACTCTTCTGCAGATAAATCTTGGGGCCCTCGTCCATCTTATATCGCTTTTAAAATCAAAGTGACTTCTGATGGGAAGATTCATTAATCTCTCAAACTCCTCTTCTGTAATATCGAATTTTTTAAGGAGGAGACCCTTATCTCTTTTTAACTCTTCTTCCGGATAAGTAGGCTTTTCTATCTCTTTCAGGGCCTCTTCTCTTGTAATCTGTTCCGAACAAATCAAGGTTGACAAATGAGACCTTCTCTTATCTATATTAAATTTTCTGGGCAGTATGTGCATCTGATAAAAACGGGTGAATAGGGATTCGCAATGTTTGCCGCCGTAATCCTTCCAACCGAGCTCTTCTTTAATAAATTTCTTAGCATCATTCCTAATATAATCGATATAATGCAAAGGATATATGAACCTGATATTTTTGATAAACTGATAATATAACTTTTTCCACCTGCCAAGGGTAGGAAAACCCTCCGCCCTGATTGTCCCGAATTGGTTATAGATATCCTTTAAATTTGTTAAGTCATACTTGTTATGATACCAGCTCTTAGGCATTATATACTCGCTCATGACATTGTAGCCGCTTAATACATATCCGATCCCCCTCTTACGGGCGGTCTCATACAAGACAGCCATTAATAGGTGGTCCGTAGGGAATTCTATATCAACGACGGATGCCTTAAAATATGCCAATTGCAAATCCTTAAATATCTTCCAATTGACCTTGTAGGTATATAAATCGACGCCTAGGGCTTTCGTTATTTTTTCAATATTTTCTGATGCTGTGTCTGAATTCCATTCATTGTCTAAATGCATAACCAAAGGCCTAAGGCCCCATTTTAGTGTAAGATATAAGAGATACGTACTGTCTACTCCGCCGCTGATACCTGTAATGCAATCATGGTTTTTATTTCTACCGTCTTTCTTAATCTTATCGATGATTCTTTTAAACTCCTTTTCTTTCTCTTTAGGGATATACCTCTCAACCGCTTTACAATACTCTTTACAATGGTTGCAGATACCCTTTTCGTCAAATTCTATATCAGGGTCTGTTGTGTCCATAATACATGTTGTACAAATTTGATATCTCTTTTTCACTATCTCTCTCCCTTTTACATTCTCAAGGCGGTATCTCAAACGCCTTAATGATTGAACCCAGGAAGACGGCAAAAAGAAGAAGACCAAACGAAGAGAATAACCCTCTAGGGCAACTATCATCCAGATTAACCATTCACGCAGTCGATTGTAGAAATATAAAAAAGCATCTACGAGGGGCCTTCGCTTAACTTTGACAGACTTAAGAGAGCCCGCCAGGACATCGCGAACAAAATCCTTATAGGTAAACCTCTGACTTTCGACAATATCTCTGTAGGCCCTTTCGACAATCTCCCCCCTTAGAGAATCGTTCTTTATAATTTTAAGGACTTCTTCGATATTGCTGAAATCTTTTTTAAGAGGGATATAGTGGAGGTTCGGCTTTAAGATGCCGTTATAATCTCCCTCAACTAAAATCTGGCAGGTCCTGGTGGCGCAGGCCTCCAAATGCCTGGGGGAGATAGTGGAAATGTTCAAGCCCCCGTCCAATCCTTTAAAACAGGCCTCTTCTACCTCTTCAAAGCCGGCATTGGGATTATCGGCCAAATAATTTTCGGCCTTATCCCTTATGCTTCCATCCTTATCGAGAATGCTGCTGCCCCCCTCTACCCCTATGAAATATTTACAATTTAACAGAAATCTATACCAATCAAAACCCAAAAATAGATCTCTTTTTTCCGTAGATATATCCATCCTAAATCTTCTCTTCGGGGCGTACTCTTTAAAGAGGTCGGCGATCTTGGTCTTAAGATACCCGTGACGGCCGAGCCAATATGGCGCCTTATTTGCGCGATATCCGATATCGACAGGGCGGTCTCCTTTTCTTTTAAAAAGGCGCTGAATCTTTCTTAATGTCTTCTCTTCCAAGTAACCCGTCAGGACTCTGGCGAATTTTACTTTAGAGCGGTCTACATCGGGATATATCTTTTTCCATTCGCCCTCTTCGGCTACGGAAAATACGGCGCTTATTCCAAACCCGTTAATGAACTGCGAGATAACGTCCGTCCGGATAAATTCGTCTTGAGTCAGCGCGATCTTAACGGCGTCTATCTTCTTTAAAACCGCGGTCTTTCGAACCAATACCGAGTACGGCAATCTGCTCCACCTAATACTGGTAAGAAAGATAGTGGGAAATATGACTAGATCAAAATCTATGCCTAATATATATCGCGGCACCCCAAAGGCGGTATTTAAATAAAAGACGCGATGCGTAGAATGCCTCGCAAATGAATATAGATAATCCTTGAGTGTCTCTCGCATCGGAAAGCTATATCGATGGTGATAGACTACTAGAATATTTGCCTTTTCCGCCATTCTCCACCCCTATGCCTATCCCTTAAGGTGTGTATACGTCTCTTTAATCTCGTGTTTACCATACCATCGAACGGCATGCCCTATACCCTCCCCTAAAGGGGTCTTTGTCTTCCAATTAAAATCATCGTTTGCCCTCGTGGGATCCAACAAGATGGTATAGACATCGTCTTTGTTGCGCGGTCTTACTTCTACAGGTTCTGACAGTTTGATGCCTAATGCGCCCACTACGGCGTCAAAGATATCCTTAGTAGAATAATCGCTGCCGGAAGATATATGGTAATACCCTTTATCTCCCATTCCGTCTATGGCCTTCATTACGACATCCATCAGGTCCTGCACAAAAATATAGTCTCTTCTGGTATCCATTACGAAACATCTCTTCCTTGAGGTTAATCTACTATAAAATGTAGGCACGGCCCCGCTAAGATTTCTTGGTCCGTATATATTTGCCAATCTAAAAGAGATAAAATCGATACCGCTTAGCGCGATATACTGCTCGGCTGCGGTCTTGCTGATAGCATAACTGCTCTCCGGATAGAGGGGATGGTCCAATGTAATAGGCTGTTTCAGCGGTCTTAATCCATAACACAGGGATGTCTGAAAATATATTAAACGCCTTACACCTGTTTGCTTGGACGCATTAAGAACATTTATTGTGCCAAGGACGTTTGTCCGCGCATCCGTCTTCCAATCTTCCGGATCTTTATAAGATGCTGCGGCATGAATAACAATCTCAGGCTGAAAATCCAAAAAGGCTTTTTCTACAAATGCCCTCTCTGCGATATCGCCTTCGGAAATAGTAAGCAAGTTATGTAACTTGAGGTTATCCGGTCTGCCTGTGGCATAATTATCCAATACCAATACTCTGTCTGAACGAGAGATGAGCAGCTCGGCAATATGTGATCCAATAAACCCTGCTCCCCCCGTAATTAAAACTTTCATCTTATCCTCCTCTAACTCTTTGTCAGCCAATATACGCCGCCGACACCGGCATACTTACCCTGATGGGTTAAAAACCCCTGGTCGTCCTGTTTCAGGCCTTTAAGAAAATTTTTGTGTTCTATACTAAGCCTGTCGTCTTCAAGGGCTATTCGGTTGTATCTTTTAAACAATTTGAGCACATAATTCCAGAAATAGCCTCCGGCATAATCAACGTCTTTAAAATTTACATTTCCGCATATCTCGATAAATTCTTCCGGTCTATAGCATCGCGATATCGGACAGTCTCTTCCATCAGTGTTTTTCGAAAATGCCTCCCGCACCGACTGACCCCTAAATTCCCCGTCCAGGATCATCCTAACGTACGCGACTACTAGATGTAGATATATCGAATTATAATTGTACACCATTATACAGGCCCTTGAGCCGGGTTTTAATACTCTGTAAAATTCCCTCAAGATAAGCGCCGGATCAGAAACATGGTGAAGAACACCTGAACAATTTATGTAATCGACGCTACTATCGTCGAGCGGGATCTTAGAAAAGGCGTCCGAAATATTGATCAACTCTACCTCTTTAGGGTCTATTCTGTGGAGTGCCAGCCTGTATCCAGCAAGATGAAGGCTCTTCTTAGATATATCGATCCCGATTAATCTTTTCGCATGGCTGTAAAGCGCAAATCCTATCAGATCGTTACCGGGTCCGCATCCGTAATCCAATAATATCTTACCGCTATGGTCTCTATAAAGCTGCATAAGCTCTTTTATGGGGGGATGTTCGGAAGACCTCCGTTTAAGATAAGTTATAGATTGTGCGCGAGAAACAAAAGGCCTTGAACCTACAGTATGCCGGGCCCAATAAGAGTCTACGGGAGTATGGTTCTCTTTATGATAAAGATGGACTTGCGGCAGCATTCCACGCCTACCAAAATACCAATTCCTTAAACAGCGCCAAGAACCGAGTAATATGATATAGAGATGGTTATAAATTTGATTCTTTAATGTAGAAACAAATTTTACTAAGCCTCTATCTATAAACATTTTCCAATTCATCTCTTTTTGTTTTGTAAATATTTTTTATCTCATACGCTTTGTCGTGAAACTCCTGCTGCCATAACTCAAGAGAGAGCAAGGCCCATACCCTCCGGCTAAATTTTCCTTCTTTTGCCATAAGATTACGCGTGTCAAGCTTGGGATGCAGGTATTCACGATTGCGCGCTTTTTGGCTTGAGAAGATATCAAGGACGAAGTCCTTTAAGTCAGACTTTAACCAGAGTGACAAAGGAACGGGAAAACCTTTCTTGTCCTTGCGCTCCCTTATTACCTTTGGAATATGCTTTTTAAATGTGTTTTTTAGAAAATGTTTTAAGTCTCCGTTTTTGAATTTTATGTTTGATGGAATAGACGCCGCAAGTTCTACTATAGGGTGGTCTAATAAAGGGGTTCTCGACTCCAACCCATGGGCCATGCTCATTCTATCCTCAACCTGCAACAAGGCCGGTAAGAGAGTCTTAAAGTCAAAATGTGTCATATTGTCAAAATACGATTCTGGTCCAACATTCTTACCCCAAAAAATCTTTTTGAAATTATCAAAAGAAGAATACCGGCCTAATAAGTCCCAGTTAATCTTATCCTCCATGCCACTGGCTCTATTAATCAACTTAAAATAGCGCTCGTCCCTATTACCGAATAATCCATCGCTCCAGAACTCCTTCATTAACGGCGCATAATCCCTTAATGTCATAAGGTTTGGAATAATAGATTCGTATGTAACTATAAAGTTCCCGCTATGCATAGTGCCCTCTATGGCCCCCTTTATGCATAGCTCGAAATAAGCCAGGAGGTAACGGGTGTAACCGCCGAATATCTCGTCTCCCCCCTGTCCCCCCAGTGCCACTTTAGTATATTGGCTTGCCAATTTTGATACCATATATTGAGGGAAAGAACCGGGTCCTGCAACCGGGTAATCTAGATGATAGATAACCTTTCTGATATTATCTATGAAATCTTTAGGGGTAATCACTAATTCATGTAAGTCTAATTTATAATCCTCTGCCATCTTTTTTGCATATACGGATTCGTCGTATTCCGCCCCTTCATCGAATTTTCCTGTGAATACATGAAAGGCGTCTTTATTCTGTATCGCCCTGGCGAGCGAAACGAGAATGCTGGAATCTAATCCTCCGCTTAGATACGCCCCGACAGGGACGTCGCTGCGTAGATGCAGCTTCACTGAATCCGTTAATAATGCGTCTATCTTTTCTTTAAAATAACCTTCGGAGTGCTTCCAATCTAACTTGTAATAGACATCCCAGTATCGGCTTATAGAAGTGTGACCGTTCTTTATTACCATTGTGTGTGCCGGGGGCAATTGTTCTATGTCTTTAAAAAGAGTCTTATTTTCAAAGATAAATTGGAATGTAAGATAATCTTTCAACCCCCTGTAATCGGTAGCGATTTCGTCAACAAAAGGGAGCAGTGCCTTAGCTTCTGATGCAAAAAAGAACCCTTCTTTTGTTTCTGCAAAATAGAAAGGTTTTATTCCGAAGCGGTCACGGGCGCAAAAAAGAGTATCTTTCTTTTTATCCCATATAGCAAATGCAAACATTCCCCTAAAATGGTCTACGCAGTTCCGGCCCCATTTTTCATAGGCGCGCAGTATTGTCTCAGTATCAGAGGTAGTCTTAAATTTTTCTATACCCAGTGTTTGTCTTAATTCAATATAATTATATATTTCACCGTTATATACAATCACCAGACCCGATGATTCGGCCACCATTGGTTGGTGCCCCTTAAATAAATCTATAATACTAAGTCTCACATGGCCCAATCCTATCTTCGCGTCTTTATCTATCCATAAACCTCTATCGTCAGGACCTCTATGGGCCTGCATATGGTTCATAATTTTGATAACGCTATTTATCCTTTCAGCGCATACTGATTCAGATGGTAAAAAGCCCGCTATTCCGCACATCTTTGCTCCTGTAATTGGTTATGTGAACGCCTGCTGGGAAATTGCATGCATAGAACTTTACTATACAGCTTTCTTAAAATATGCTTTTTATATAAAAAAGACAACTCTTTTGTAATAAGAGCGTAGTTCTTATCTGCGTCAAAATCTATAGGCTTAGGCTTGAATCCGCCTTTTAAGAGTTCCATATCGAAAACTTCGATGAAACGTTTGTACGTATAGCGTTCGGATAGTATCAAGTCCTGATAGGCGTTCTTTACAATCTGCCTTCTGAAATTTCCATCCTTGAATAGACCGATAACCTCATCGAAGTTAGAAAAGTCTTTTCTTAACGGTATATAGTGGACCATCGGCCGCATAACTCCTGAATAACCTCCCTCAAATAATATTTGGCATGTTTGAAGCGCTGCTGCTTCAAAATGTCTCTGGCTAAAAGTGCGGTTAGGGATATTATTCTCCCACTTATGTAAAAATTTCTCCCACATCTGGTTAAATGTAATCTTAGGATCTATCTTTACCGCCTTTAGATATTCATCATATATAGTACCGTCTATATCAAAGATAGAGGCCCCTGACTCTGCTCCAAGCGTAGCGCGACAATCAGCTAGAAATTTATACCAATCCTTACCGTAAATCCTACTCTCCTCATCTGTCTTAATATCATTTTTTAATCGTAAACCCTTGGCGCGTTCTCGAAAACCTGCGGCAATATCATACTTTTCCCGCGCGCCTTTTCCCATATAAAAAGCCAATTCTCGCCCTCTGTATCCAATGTCAATTTTGCGTTTACTATCCGGGCTTACAATGCTTTTTGCGGATCTGATTAATTCCTCGCTTACATACCCGGAGAAAGGAATATGTATTATTTTAGAGACAGACGTATATTTCCTGTAGACATCCTTAAAATACTCCGGTTTGATCAAAGTATAAATAGAATCAATCTTATAATGATTGATAAAACCGAAGCGCTGCTTACAATATTGGAATTCATCCTGAAAGATGGCAATCTTATAGCTTCTACGGCATCTATTTAAGTATTCCAAAAAATCACTATTTAGCATGAATGGCCATGTACCAAAGAGTGAGTAATGTAAAACTATGGTCTGAAATTTTGCAGCCTTAAGCGCCTTAGGAAACCCGAACGCGGTATTGACCTTTAAGACTTTAAATTTAGAATAACGCTCAAACGCATTTACATATTCCATAATAGTAGAGGCGTTCAGATTTAGGGGATAATGATACAATAACAATATCCCATTTAATAGACTATTTTGATTGTTCTTTTTTACGCTTTTTACATTCATAGACTACCTGATTATTTTTTGACCAATATATACCCGCGTATCCTAGAAAATTTAGCAAAAGATTCTGGGTTATACTTACTCGCTAGTCTCATAAATTTTTCATGAAATACAGTATTGTGTTTCGCATTTCCCGGACCGACTAATAATGGATATGCCAAACGCGTAAGAAAATCGTAACTGCCCAAATGCAGTTCTTTTTTTATTTTAAAAAATTTTTCGAGACACGGTTTTAAATCCTCGGTAAAGCTGTAAAAGTTAATTTTGGCCGGTTTTACCGGAGGCATCTCCATCTTTCTGCGCATTTCATTTAAATATATAAAACCATCCTTAAACCCTTCGACCAAAATCAATAAACCTTTCTTTCTGACAAACATAGCTAAGTTGCGTAAAGCCGTTTTTTGTTCTTTTAAATTACGAAGATTTATAAGGACTCTCACGCAAACCACTAAATCGTAAAATCCTGTTAAATGTTTGGGCTTAAGAATATTATCTACAAAAAAACGGTTCTTCTTCTGGCCAAAAACGCGCCTTGCCCTTTTAATCATATTCTCCGAAATATCCATAGCATCGACATGTCCGACTAAATCCCGAAAATTTGAAGTTGAATAACCATTACCGCAGCCTACCTCGAGAATCTTCATATCTTTCTTAAGATAAGGACAGATAATAAGTTCATTTTCCAATTCGCGCTGATAAATGTCTGCTATATTAACCATAACCTTATCATTTATTATCTCTGCCCTCTTATCCCAGTGAAGATTAGTTGATGTCTTCATGACTATACTCTGCTCTTTTTTAGCTTCTTCTGTAATAGATCATCGATTGCCCTCTTGATAAACGGTAATATTGTCTGGGCATAAAGTTCATGGCCCTTAGGGCTTAAATGCAAAAGATCCGGATATGGAAGCAATAACTCTTTAACTTCATTTTCTTTAAGGCTTTTAAAAACTGATCTTATATCACAAAGCGTTGTCTTTGTCTTTTCTGCTACTTCGTGTATTATTTTGCTATAGCGTTCGTCGGCATTCTTATACATCTCCCCGCTTATCATGCGTTTTTCCCTTAGCACAGTGTGATTGGTCATCAATATAACATGGGCGCATCCAAAGTGCCTTGCGCGGTCAATCATCTCGATTAGATTAAATTCAAAACATTGCGGCGAAACGCGCGGCAGCCCTCTGTCTGTCTGCCAACAATTGCAATCATTGAGACCGAACTGCAATGTCACTATATCAGGGGCGTTATTTTGCACATCCTTAGCAAAACGAACCAGCCCCAAAAGTGTGGTTTCACCCGATACGCCGCAATTTATGGAATTGATATACGCTCCTTCTTTTTGATATCCTGGTGTAATAATATTTTTGACTCTTTCTGTCCAGCGCAAATGGGGATCGCAATATTGCCCGAACGTCATAGAATCGCCCATGTGAATTAAATTAATTTGAGTAAGCATAACTTTTTTTCAAGTAACTCCTTTCTATTTTCCGGCTTTATCTACATACCACGCTTTCTCTGGTAAATTAGGAAATCTATCAACATATGCTATTTATATTCTTATCGATATACATTATCTTTTCCAGCTCGTTATCGTTAAATTTCAAAATAGTGAAATGCGCGCCTTTGATTTTTTCCGCACCTTTGTATTTACGCCGGCAATCTGAATGAGAGAACAATATATGTTTTTCATCTCCCCGGGTTATAGCGACTCCGCATATATAATTATAGGGAGGCATCTTATTATTTGCGAAAATAGGTTCGACAGAGACTATGCCTAATATAGTCTTTATAAAAATCCACGGCATGGTTAATATAAGGCGAAGATAATAAAGCGCGAAGGTGCCAATGCCCTCCTGTCTCTTTATTATCATCTTTGGTATCTTAAAAAACAATCCGGCATAAAACAATATGAGGATTACGCCGCCTGTCCACCGTCTTGTTCTCTGCAATAACTTCTTAATAGATTCGGTTTTCTTCATCTTCTAAAAGCCTTCATATGGAATTGTATACAGTTTCGAGATTTTTCGCAACGTTGACATAGTGGTGGTGCCTCAAAGCATACTCTCTAGATTTCTCGCCTATCTCTTTTAACCTCTCAATGTTGTCTAACAAATTTTTCAGCACTTCAAAGATATTATTGATATTGGCATTTATCAGAGGGTGTTGACGGGTAATAATCCGTTCCACCTTGGGATCAATATAGGTCACAACGGGCTTGGCCATCGATAGACATTCGATTGCTGTTGAACCGTACCATCCGGCCTTAAGCTGGTCGACTACTATGTCTGCCTGAGCTTGAAAATATTTTAACTCCTTATTAGGAATCTTGCCAAAAAAGATAAGCTCTACCCTGTAACCCTCCTCTCTCAATCTCTCAACAGCCGCTTTGATATGTCTCGTCCCTTTAATATCGCCTCTCTCCTGGCTATTTGCGAATGAGTGGTATATCCTTATTCTATCTGTTGCTGGAAGCCGAAACGGCCCGGGTATATCATCATATTTAAGCGGCTTCCATTCATCACAATCGATCGCGTTATCCATCCATTTTATATCTTCGCAATACGCAGCTAAGTCACCGGCGGATAATTGGCGATCGCCATACTCAAAGGCCTTCTTTAACATCTCTTTTTTACTTGGCGCCATGCAGGTTTTTTTAATATCATCCGCACATTCATAACAGGCAAAATAACTATATTCTCCATTAGCCTCCGGTATCCTCACATCTGAGCATCCCCACCAACTAATAACTATTTTTTTACCTAATCTCTTTAGAAATTTAAGTTCGCTGAGACTCTCGCACACAGGATACGTAGGGCTCAGGAGGCCGCATCCGCTGTGAAGATGGAAAATATCATAATTTTTTGCTGCATAAAGGAAAAATTCTATCTCTCTAGTCTTTCTTGTGCGGCGTTCTTCAAACCTAGAGTCTAGATCAAAATCACAATCACGGCCATATGACCCGAATTTTCTAAAATTATAAACCATGTAATCTGCTTTGTAGCCCAACTCTCTCAAACCCTTTACATATAAGAATGGCTGATAGAGAGCCACTATTGGACAATGCAAAATTCTAGGTTTTTCTACAGACATGGTCCGAAATAACCCTTTAATTTTCTAAAAAAGTTTATACCTGCGTAAAACAAAATAATATCCAGCGCAAATAAATATAGCAAACCGGCTATATTGGGTATTCTATTATATATCACGCAAGATCTATAACCGTCGATTATTTGATAGAAAGGATTAAAAAAAGTTATCTTCTGTACAATACTGGGCATCATCTGGCGGCTATAAAAGATAGGTGTAAAGAAAAGACATAGTAAAAGTAGGCTATTTATAAGCTGCGAAACATCTCTTATAAATACCGTTACCGCAGATGTAAAGAAAGAGACTCCGAGAGTAAAGGCGACCTGCAGCAAAACTACAGGCATAAGCCAAAGAATATGAATGGTATATCTGCCGCCGCTGAAGAAGATAAGGACAAAGAGAAAAACAGAGGAAACAAAAAGAGGGACGATTCCCATCAATGAAGAAGCTATAGGTAAAACTTCTGTTTTAAATACTGTATTTTTTACAATTTCAGAATGCATAACGACGCCATTACACCCCGTATTCATCCCTTCAGAAATACCAAGCCATGGAGCAAGTCCGCTTATAAGCCAAACCGCGTAAGGCAATGATTCCTCACTCACCGGGACCCTGGCTTTGAATATAAAAGCAAATACAAATGTATAGATACTCAACATCAATAAGGGGTTAATAAACGCCCAGTAGACCCCGAGAATAGAACCGATATATCTATCCTTCAGGTTCATTTTAAAAAAATTGTAGACCATCCGCAAATCTTCTTTTGCAAAACCTAAAAGCGGCATATCTCCTCCTCTTTGGCTTCATCGATATCGCAATTTACCGGCTGAAAAAAAGCAGGATTATCAAAAGAGCATTCGGGGTTATCGACTTTCAGCATGCTATATCTTGTTGCCATTGCCTCTTTTGTCTCTTTATTAAAAAGTTCGGCTTTGACTTCATAAATATTCTTTCCAAACAAAACCTTATCCATATAAATTTCAAATTCTGCTTTATCTGTGATATTTCCCAATGTAAATCCATCTTTGCTCGCCAGATTCTCCATCAACAAAATATCATCTGGTCTTATAAATGAAATTCTCAGATCGGTGTTCTTGACTCTATTTTTAGAACTAACGCTTATTCGAATTCTCATCTCCTCTCCTACGTTGAATACAAATCTCCTTTTACCCATACTGTCCAAAAAATCCAACTTTGTAATATTTAAATCCTGACTTGATGACTGCTCTTTTATGAGCTTATCGAATCTCTTAAGAAATCCCTTCTCTTCTTCATCTTTGATAGACTCCAGGTATCGAGAGGTCACCTCTTCGGGATTGCCGTCCATAACTACCTTGCCTCTATCCAGCCATATGCATCTATTACATATCTGTTTTATATCACCCATATTGTGAGATGCCATTATCACGATCTTTCCCTTATCGCACATCTTTCTAATCGCTGACGCCGATTTTAACATAAACTGCACGTCTCCAACAGAGAGCAACTCGTCTATTATTAAGACCTCTGGTTCAAGATAGGTAAGCATAGAAAAAGCCAGGCGCATCCTCATACCTGTAGAATAGGTCCTCACCGGCCTATCTATAAAATCTCCGATATCTGCAAAGGTTATTATATTATCTATTACCCTATTGATTATCGATTTGCTCTTACCGTTGATCTCACCGTCAAGATAAATATTTTCTCTTCCTGTTAAGTCCCCTTTTAAACCCACTCCCAAGGTCATCGTACAGGTAACTTTTCCATCTACGTTTACGCGGCCTAAAGTAGGTTGGGCCAAGCCGGCAATAGTCCGCAAAAGCGTAGTCTTGCCTGCGCCGTTCCTGCCGATTATACCGACGCGTTCCCCCTCACGAATATTAAAAGAAATGTTATCAGCGGCTATTACGTTCCCCTTGCCGTGCATTATCTTCTCTCTTCTCCCGAAGAACGCCGTGCCTATAATAAATATGGCTTGGTCTAATAGTGAACTCTTGAAGACATTGTATAATTTTTTCACTGAAACGTGCATAATAACCTCTTGATTCTATTAAGCATGCCGGATGTAAATCTTTTATAACTACGGTTCTTTATACGCGTTGTATATTTAATGCTCTTCTGCACCCTGGTCCAGATTCCGTTTTCCATTTCTTGATAAATTAATTCATTTGAACAGGGTTGCCGGCTGCAGTAAAAACATTGGAATCTATCGGTAACTTTTCCGCTTAACATTTCATATCTCAGTCTACTAAAATTCTCGCCATTCCAAATATCTGATATGCTGGAATCATTAACATTTCCTAAAATTTCGTTCTCTCTTCGGGTATCGGTGACTCCGCATACATATGTATCGCCGTTAGAAGTAATCAAGAAATTGTGCCAAGGTAAGATACAAAAATTCTTATTCAAAAAACCGCCAAACATATTTAAAGACGAAAACTTATTATCTTTAAATACTACACAATTTTGGAGAGAAACGGTATCTACTAAATGGGCGTATTTATCAAAGGGTGTCTGCCATTGGTGCCGATTCTCTTCCATCCTCACTGCCTTTATGCCAATTTTATTCTTTTTTGTTTTAAATATTTTTCTTGCAGCTTCAACAGAAGCCGTGATTTTGTCAAAGGATGCGCCCCTTCTAATTAACTCGTATGTCTCTTTATCAAAGCCGTCTATGCTAAAAAATAAGGCTGAAAGACCGGAATCCCTGAATTTCCTTAATAACTCCTCCGTCACAAGCTGCCCATTTGTTAGAAGCGATACATATATCTTATGCTTGGTAAATACCTCTATTATCTTTGTAATCTCAGGATTTAGTAACGCCTCCCCCCTGTAAGAGAGTTCCACCATTGGTTTCACCGGCCACTCATTTATCTCTTCTGCTATTTTTTTCGTCAAATCTACGGACAACATTAAAGTACCTTTGTCTTTCTTCGATAGAAAATAGGTTTGGTAATTACACATTCTGCATTTGAGGTTGCACAAGGGTGTAGGTTCCAAATTAATAGTACGTGGATATTTATATTTATCTAAATTACTGCCTACGTATTTAACCAGCAATTCTTCTTCAAAATCCAAAACTACTCTTTTATTAAGATGTTTCATATTTAATGTGGCGTCAGGTAAAAAATCAACTCTTTTACCGATATCCATCTTCTTTAAATACCCGGATGGTATATATTCCCACGCTACCTCAGGCCGCAATATACAACTTAAATCTGCATGTATATAGCTATCAGGGTAGTCGGATATCTTATTATAAAAGTAATTTAGAAACCCATAAAACGAATCGTCAGCGTGTGTAGCGCAAATTATAGAATTTCCTGCATTGCTTTTTAAAATATCTTCGAATCTACATAGAAAATCAAACCTGACATTTCTTTCTGAAAGAAATCTTCTTGTCTTTCTTCCCGGGAACTTATTTTTAAAGAAAATTATGGTCCGTGCCATCGGAAATTAGTATAAATGTTATGGTGTTTTTCAGTATAGATAGAAATGTTTCCATCCACTTCGTAATAACCACAGCCTGTATGCCACATATCGCATCCGGCGCATACCGGATGCATCGGAAGCGAGCCGTCATCCAAAAGCATGCTATTCCTAAACTTTTTTAGATTGCCGCCATTCCATATTTCAGGTAATCTTGATAACTTTAGATCACCCAGCATCATCTCAGAATTATAGTCTCTGCAACAAGCAGAAACTAGACCATCGGTGGATATGACTTGCATTTGATACGGTTGAATACATGCGAATCTCTCATCGGGCAGATGCAATTCATAAGATTTATACTGCTTTTCTGTCGCAGGGTCGGACCAAAGCATAGTTACTATACCAGCAACCTTTGGCATCCATCTCTTACGAAACATACCAAATTCTTCTTCATTTAAGTTAGGCATTAAAAGATACAATAAATTTAAAGGCTTATTATAACTAGACATCAATCTTGCGCATTTTTCTATATTTCTGATCGTTTTATAAAAATCTCCGTTTGGTACTATTTTTTTATAAGTCTCTTCTTTAAACGCATCTATGCTTATGGAAAGCGAAGAGAGGCCGGAATCCAGCATAGATTTAAGAATATCTTTTGTTAACAGAGTACCGTTTGATGTATGCGAAAAACGCATTCTTTTTTTACGCAAATATTTGACGGCATCAAAAAACCCTGGATGGAGAATGCTCTCCCCGGAGATAGATAGATATACCATAGTACGGGGATAAGCGTTTTCTACGATCTTTTTAAACATATTGATATCCATATCTAAAGGCTTATTCCTCCAGCCCATTCTCCCGCTCGCATCAGGTTTGTGATATGGGCATTTGACACAGCTTAAATTACATCTATGAGTTAAATCGCAGCTGTAACTTGGTGAATATGGCGGACAACTACTTTTAAGAAAATAATGCTTCCTAAATTTATTTGTAATCCAATATCTGTGCATATTTCCTGTAAATTCAGGCGCGCCATTAAATAAAGCATTCCGCAGATATTTTTTTTCCTGACGAATGACGTTTTTGAAAAAACGATATGTAATTTTTTCAATGAAAAATTTTTGAATTATCTCTTTTCCGTCAGAAAAATAATAACTTCTATCCTGCGATTTATTGATAAAATCTATTATGAGCTCCTTTAATATCTGATCCTTCTCATGTATGTAAATAATCTCTGTCTCTTTCCCGAAGCGGTTAAAGATATATTTTATTAATTCAAAACGACTGATCAGGTGGCGTATGAGCAAAAATTTTTCTTTTCCATGTACAAATTTCCAATATATGCCGTTCCTGCTTATTCCTATAGCGATATTAGCGAAGGGTTTTAGAGAATCGAGGGTCTCTCCAAAATTATCTCGGCCATATTTATATAAAATTACTAGTCTCTTCATTGGATTAGCCTCTTCCAAACCAGATCTTTTCTTAAAATAGGGTATTTTGTATTAGTTGTTCCCTCATCTCTTTCTCTTTTGTCTTCCACCCTAAATCTTGCGTTCGAATCGTCTAAATAAGTCTTTGTATCATAAATCAATCTGATCCCATCTGTCTTTAATGGCGTAATATAAAGCGCGAACTTGTAATCGCCGGGGTAGAGATATAATGGAGAGAACCTTAATCTGATCTTCTTTGGTTGGTATAATTTTTCTCCGGGAGGAAATACCGCTTCTGATTTTGAGGCAAAGCACCATTCTTTACTGCCTGTCCTTAGGACATTAAAATAGACTCTATAATCCCTGACTGGAGAAAAGAGTTTTAAATCAACATCAACGGTCAGGCTATTCTCCTCATATTTGCAGTTACATTCAATGATTTCAATGAACTTTTTATAAATCGCCGGGTCAAAACTGTAAAGATTCAACAGGTCTTCTTCGGAATTGCTATTGGAATAAAGCTTCCCGATGGTCTGCTGGATATAATCATCCAATACCTTCTCGCTATCGCCGAAGTTAACCACCCTCCCATCCTTAAGCCAAAGGAGTTTGTTGCATAACTTTTTTAAAAAAGCCCAGTTATGGGACACGAATATAAAAGTTCCTCCTTTTTCAGCAAGTTTCAAAAATCTTCTATAACATTTCCCTATAAAATACTCGTCTCCTACATATATAAATTCATCAATAAGATACACATCTGCAGGAACACTCGTAATAACAGAGAATAGCAGTCTCATTAACATTCCGGATGAATAGCTATTGATATGCCTATGCCTCCAATCTTCTAATTCTGAAAATTCAAATATATCATCCATTACTCTTAAGGCATCATCTTCAGACACACCGTAAATAGCAAGAAATCTTCTCGCTGTTTCCTCTCCGGTTAAAAAGAGATTTTTAAGGGGGAATTCTGCGCCGAGAACTGAAAATTTACTTCCATCTACCACCACTTTCCCCGTATGTTCTAGGATCCCGCTTAATACCCTTAAAAGCGTGGTTTTGCCTGAACCATTTAATCCTATAATTCCCAGCTTATCTCCCTTTTTTAATGAAAAACAGATATCTGACAGCGCATGAAATGTAGGAAGAGAATTTTTGTCTATAAATACTCTGAAAATATCTGAGCTTTTATCTAATAGATAATAGTATTTGTTTACTTTGTCTGCGAAAACATTTATATTGTCTTTTACAGCCATCTTATATCACCGGTTACTACATGCCTTTTTAAATTAAACCATACATCAGGAAACAACGACCAGACAATACAGTCTTTGCAAAGCTCTACGCTGTCATATCTATTATCACAATGCAATTCTCTCAACCGCCTCAACTTTTCACCTTTCCATATAGACTCAAAGCCTTGTTTCAATATATTGCCGAGGGGATCTCTGTCGCCTGTTACATGTACAAAACATTTGGAGACATCGCCGTTAGGTTCGATCTTTGTCGCATACCAAAGCCAGATACATGGATAGCGTTTTGAAGGTATCTTCTGTCCTTCTGCGGGTGTAACTTCATTTCTATCCACCATGCCGGCCCAATTGCCATAATTACGCACCGTAGCATCGTCAGTAATGCCGGACCAACGTCTTATAAAATCATCAAATTCGCGGGATAGCTCTTTTATTCCTATAATATGCGTGGTTATCTTTAAATGCTTTGCGGACCGCTTATTGCGGATCCTGACCAACATCTCTAGATTTCTGCATATCTGGCCGTAATTATCGGCGCCTGTAAGCCACTTATAGGATTTTTCTGTGCCGGCATTCAAAGAGAAGGACAAATGGTCGATCCCGCTATCTACGATCTCTTCACATCTTTTGCGGTCTAAAAACGCGCCGTTTGTAGCTACTATGATACAGGCCTTAGGGCATAATCTTCTTGCCGTGGATAAATATTCAAACGATTTCGGATGCATGAATGTCTCGCCATAAGCGCTTATTTCAAGGTTGCAGGAACGATCGCCCAGTTCCATACAGGCCCTTTCAAAAATCTTGTCTGTAATGTATCTCTCTTTCTTGGGGGGAGTTCCATACATAGGACACATCCTGCATTTCCTATTGCATTTATATTCGCCCAAGGAGATGCTATAGGAATAAGGAAAATCGGGCCTTAAGTAACGTTTGCGTTCTATTATTTTTTTTATCGCGCTTAAATTATGTATATTTATTCCCAAGTTTTTCTCCTGATACAATCTTTCTCGCCTGCTCGGCTCCGATATTAAAGATACAATCTATTATAGATAAGCCCTTCACAAATTCTTTTGTATTAAACTGCTCATATACAGGGTGATTAAAATCTTGATAAATCAACTTTACGTCTCCGGCAAATATATTATCTACTTGGTATCCGGATGCCCCCCCGCCGCATAAATAGGTATCTCCTTTTACCTTCTTCACAATCTCTATAAGCAATCTTGTAGATCTTTCACCTGTCTGCAAACCGTTCTGAATAATAAATCTAGGCGCGGTGATCTTTAGAAGTTTGCAAATTAATTTAATGGTTTGAATATTGTATTTTGAAAGGTTGCATTCATCAGCTAAAATCATCTTTTTTATCTCTTTCCAGCTTTCATTGAAACGCGGCGCCTTTTTATAGCTGTGCTCAATGGCGCGCACTGTCTTTACTTTCCAGTCTGAACCAACATCCATGGCAATATCTTTTATTAACATTTTGCTTCTTTGTCTCTTAATCGGGCAGGTAACCCATCTTTCCTGCCCTGAGATCACCATCTTTACTCTGTTTACCCAGCAGCCTTTACCCGTCATGGGATATTGCACGTCATCCATAAACACGAAGACTTCGCTTTTTGCTATCTTATTAAAGTATCCCAGCCACGGAAAGAAATTGGGTTGATGTATTGCCACTATCATAAATTCTTATCCTTCAATATGCCCATAATCACTATGTCTTTATAAATACCGTCGATACAGGCCGCTTTCCTCATTATGCCTTCAACGTTAAAACCTGCCTTTATATACGAACGTATAGCCCTTCTATTATCTTCGAAGACAAAACAAGATACCCTCTTCAACTTTAAATACTTCCATGCATGCCGCAATAAGAGACCAACGGCCTCAGTACCATATCCTTTAGATAAGAAGCGTCTATCTCCTATTCTAATCTGCAATTCAGCACTTCTGTATATCCTGTTTATCTTCGTTAACTTGCAGCAACCTATAATCCTATCATCTTTGGACCTTATGCCAAAGATTGATGTACTCTTATCTTTCGATATCTTTCCCCACCATTTCATATGTTCCTGCCAGCTAATAGGTCTATAAGAATTACTCAATTTAACCAAATCGGGGTTATTTATCCATTCAAATAGTTTTTTTAAATCATCTTTCTTTATGGGAGAAAGGATTATTCTTGGCCTATTAATCCTCTTCTGTTTGGTCCTTATCTTAATATCAATCATAACCGATATTCTCTCTTCCAAAATCCCCGAGTAATTTATTATAACTTTTATAGGTAGATCTCCTTCTTCCTTCAACGCATCGTACAATTCTCTCCCATGGCGATACTGCGCTTCTCTGCCACCAGCCAGGATGAATAAGTATATGCATCTTATCGTATCTTCTATCCTTTAGTAGATCGCTTAATCTTCTATATCTCCAATAGCCATTAGAATCTGAAATATATTTCATCTTATTCATAAAAAAGCCGTTATAAACATTTATTAAACCTGCTATTCTAAAGTTAACTATATTAAGTTCTTTTTTAAGAGGGTTATGGAAGGAGAAGATGTCTATCTTTGTCCCAAGTCTCTTTTCTACTATATCCTTTTCATATAGAATATAGTCTTCTAATTTTTTAAAGGGCTTAATATTGTACAAAGAAGAATCGAAATGAAGCCCGATAGAATGTTTCAACTTCTTTATCTTTAAAAATGTATCTTTGACTTCGCGTTCAAAAATATTGTAAAAGAAACTTCCTAATTGAACACAGTACGTCGCTCTTATACCCATATTATTCTCAATCTCTGCCAATGCCAAAGCCCTGTGCGGTGAAAAATCCACATCGTGCCGCAAGATTATATATTTATCTTTAGCCCTATCTGCTTCTTTGTAAGAGATGAACCTATAATTATTAGATTTTGCTAAATTTAAAATCTTCTTATAATTCTTTTCCGTAAAATCAGAAAAATTATAGACTTTTTTCATTTTTTCTTCCCTGCGTAAACTTTAATTCTATCTTTCCCTTTTTGGTTACTACTACCTTGCCCACAATCTTAGCAGGTATCCCAAATACGATAGAATTGCCTGGAATATCTTTATCAACAAAACTGCAGGTTCCAATAACGCAACGATCGCCTATAGTAACGCCCATTGAAACTATCGCATTTGGCCCGAAATAACAACGGTCTCCTATCTTTACTGGGCCATATTCATATCTCTTCTTCCCTCCAGATAATGCCCATCTGAGGCTATCATGAGTATATATTTGTACCCCTGTGGATATAGAACAATAAGAGCCTATTTCCAATCCTGCGGTTCCGTCTAAAACTGTAAAAGGCCCTACCCAGGTATTCTCACCTACCTTTACATCTCCAAAGACCAAAGAACTATCATATATACTCGCCCCTTTTGCAAATTTCAAAAATTTTGCCTTTTCCCATCTGTCACCAATCTCCTCATTAAAGGGTAGGACCCTATTCCATTTTTTCTTAATTTTGTTTCTCAACAACTTATGCAACTTATCTAAATCCTTAAACGCCTTTAAATCTTGCCTTTTCATCTTTGCCTCGTTGGAACAAAATGTTAAAATAACCTCAACCACCATTCAAAGCAGAGCAAAGACCAAATAAACAAGCGATGATTCTTCTTGCCCTGCAGGTGTTCTTCGACCAGGACCCTCACTACATCACGATTGAGATAATCATTGATATGGGCCTTCTTATCTAATATGAGGTTCTTTACATAATCGATGCTTTCGCCCTTAAACCAGCTTGCATCAGGGCCGCTAAAACCCTGCTTATACTGCCCTGCTATCTCACCGTCTGTATATCTTCCCAAGACCTTGCGCAGGATCATCTTCCCATCGTGCATCTTTTGAAAATACTCTTCTCTCTTTGCCAGGCCGTCTTCGTCTATATTTATAATCTCCTCTATCCTCCTGAGCTTCAGCCTTACCGGCACCTTCAAGGCAAAATCTACCAGATCGTTGTCCAGAAACGGCAGCCTTACCTCCAGGTTATGCACCATGCCCAATTTATCATCTACGACCAGGAGGCCGTGGAGGAAGGTCTTTATCTCAAAATATAGAGAGTGGTTTATAAAATCCTCCGGATCCTTCGGAACGAGCTTGTGTTTGACGAAGACGCCTTTAAAGATATCCTCGGTCCAGACGTCCTTAACCTTATTCCAACTCGGCGAAAATAGCTCTCTTAAGGTTTTATTAGGAACGAGCCGCTGCCAATATTTATAGTAACCGCTTATATATTCACCGAAGCCCCTGCTCTTCAAGGCCCTGTAGTACCTCCATGGATACCCTGCGAACAACTCATCTCCACCGGCGCCCGATAGAGAGACTTTCACAAAGCGCGAAGCGAGCTCTGAGGCATAGTAGTTGGGATAACTCTGCCCCAATCTTAAATCTTCCAGCGCCCATACGAGATCCGGCAAAGACCTCTGCATATCTCCGGACTTTAAAACTATCTGATGGTGCTCTGTCTGGTAACGGTCGGAGATACGCCTGGCCTTTTCTCTTTCATCAAAAGAAAGCTCCATGCCCGAAGCAGAAGATAGATCGAATCCAACGCAGAAGGTCTTTAGCCTCTTGATCTCTTGAGAGGCTATAGCGACGATCGAGCCTGAATCTATTCCACCGCTTAAAAATGAGCCTATCTCGACATCGCTTATAAGTTGTCTTCTTATCGCTGTCTTAAATAACCTATCGAGCTCTTCTAAATATTCGTCTTCTCTCTTTATGGCCTTATCCTCTTCGAAATGAAAATCCCAGTATTGCGATATCTTTATCTTTTTTCTGCCCTTAAGGGGTATCTGCATAATATGGCCCGGAGGTAAGAGCTTTACATCTTTGAATAATGTCTTGTATGTAAACGTGTTCTGAAAGGTGAAATATTCAAAGAGCGCTTCAAAATCTATACCTCGTTCAAAGGCAGGGTGCTTGAAAAATGCTTTAATCTCTGAGGCAAATAGAAAAATATCGTCTCTCTGCCAGTAATAAAGCGGTTTGACGCCGTAGCGGTCCCTTGCCAATGTCAGAACCATCTTCTCCTTGTCCCAGATGGCGAATGAAAACATTCCGTTAAAACGATTCAGACTTCTGGTGCCCCATTTCGCAAAGGATTTGAGGACTACCTCTGCATCTGAGTGGGACATAAACTTTATTCTTTCGTCTTCCAGCTCTCTTCTCAATTCTTTAAAGTTATAGACCTCACCGTTATAAACGATTACGAAATTCTTATCTTCCGTCAGCATCGGCTGATGGGCGCGGCTCGATAGGTCTATAATGGCAAGGCGCCTATGGCCCAATCCTACGGAGCCATCGACATAGATCCCCCTGTCGTCGGGGCCGCGATGGGCCAATGCATCGGTCATAGACCAAAGCACTTCTTTGTCTATAGGTCTTCTCTTCTTATTTATAATTCCGGTTATGCCGCACATCTCTTCTTTCTCGCACCGTTAGACCTACTCGTCATCTTTCTGAGGTCTAACGGTGCTCGTAGACTTCCCCGATTATGTGATTATCTGTATAATACATCTTCCAATGGGAGCAATCTCTGCATGGTAAAAAATCTTCTACGTCGTTATTAAGCTGCCTTCTTCTTATTTCGTCATAAACCCGGCCGCGCCATATCTCTCTTATCGACTTTTCATTAACATTCCCGATAAATAAATCTCTCCGCCAATCATGATTGCATATCGCCACGTCTCCGTTCCAATAGATAACCATATCTGTCAGCATCTTTAGGCAGAACCTTCTCTGGTCTCCTCCTCTATCTTCCTTGAGATGCCCCAATCTACCGTCTAAAGAATGGGCAGAGTATATCCTTACCCTGTCTGCTCTATCTTTCCAAAATGTTATGAACTCCTCCACAAACTCTCTATTCTCTTCTGTCTTTACACAGGAGATTTGGATCTCGGGACGTTTACTTCTCTTCTTATTTTTGGCTTCGATAAACTTTAAAATATTCGAGAAGACCTTCTTAAAACTATCGCTTCCCCGCATCCTGCTGTATAAATCCCTATCCATCGCATCTACGCTAAAAGAGATGAAATCTATT
>JADHWH010000064.1 GCA_016783555.1 Candidatus Omnitrophota bacterium
AGATAGATAATAAAAAATATAAAGGCCGCGAGGGCAAATAAGAGGTATAGGGGGTCTGCCCTTCCGGCTATGTAGGTCACTGCCTGCGTCTGGACCGGATGGAGCGCGAATAAGAGCGCTGTGGCGAACGCGACAAGCCTCTCTTTAGAGATTAGATATATAAGAATAAATACGAGCGCCGCCGTTGACGCGTGAAGGAGCGTATTCGTAAGATGAAAGAAAAAAGGAGTGCCGCCGCCCATCCTGTAATTGACCGCGTTAAGAAGGGAGTATAAGGGCCTGTAAAAATTGTTTCTCGCGCCGCCCGAATAGCCTACGTTATGGACAAAGAGCTTCTGCCAGTGGGAAAGGCTGTAAAGATAGGGGCAGTCAAGGATCAAGCTCCTATCGTCCCATACAAAATCATTCTTAAACGAGCCTGAGTAAAAGAGGAGTGTAGCCGCTATAAGTACTAAAGAGAGCAAAAGTGCCGTATTCTTTCCTGCGGGTCTTTCTTTATTCATATTATGAGGACAAATTCGCCGCGTGGCGGTGTCGATTTAAAGTGCTGGATAAGGGAGCTTACTCTCTCCCGCCTTACCTCTTCGAATTTCTTTGTCAGCTCCCTTGCAAGGGCTATTTCAATATCGCCGTATACCTCCAGGATATCGGTGAGCATCCTGACAATCCTGTGGGGCGATTCGTAGAGAATTACCGTCCGCTTTTCCTCCGAGAGCTCCTTGAGGCGTCTTCTTCTCTGCGAGGATTTATTGGAGAGAAAGCCTTCGTATACGAACTTATGCGTAGGTTTTCCGGATACTGTCAAGGCAGCTATGAGGGCTGTCGGACCGGGAATAGATACTACAGGTATTTTGTTCTCTAGCGCTAGTCTGATTATATGCACGCCCGGGTCCGAGATTCCGGGGGTGCCGGCATCGGATGCAAGGGCAATATTCTTGCCGTTTTTGAGTTTTCCAATTAAAAATTCTCCCTTTTGTATCTTTTTATATTGAAAATAGCTGACTAATGGCGTTGAGATTCCGTATTTTGAGGTCAGGATCCTGGTATGGCGGGTATCCTCGCAGGCGATTAAGTCTACCTCTTTTAATGTTCGAATCGCGCGGAGGGTGATATCCTCGAGGTTCCCTATCGGCGTGCTTACTATATAAAGTGTGCCAGGGTTCATCCTTCGACTCGCTCTGCTCGCTCAGGATGAACCCTGAGCGTAGTGAAATGGGTTCATTCTACGGTAACGGATTTCGCAAGGTTTCTCGGCTGGTCTATGTCGTAGCCGAACTCGCGGGCTACGTAATATGCCAGGAGTTGAAGCGGTATGGCGATCAAGATCGGCGAAAAGAATTCGTGAATCTCCGGTATATCTATAATATAATTCAACTTTAAAGATTTTATGCTCTCATCCCCTGTTGTGATTATAGCGACCACTATGCCGCCGCGCGCCTTTACCTCCTGGATGTTGGAGCGCATCTTTTCGTATGTCCTTGATTTTGTAGCGATGCATATGACCCAGGGGTTTTCGTCAATGAGCGCTATGGGGCCGTGTTTCATCTCCCCGGCCGGGTATCCCTCTGCGCTTATATAAGATATCTCTTTTAATTTAAGGGCGCCTTCCAGGGCATTTGGATAATTTATGTTTCTTGCGAGATACAAAAAGAAGCTCTTTGTATGGCTCTTCTCGTAATACGCCTTAAAGTCTCTGGCGTAGTGGGCGATCTCGTTTCCCTCTACCTCATACCTTGACAGCGTCTCGCTTAAAAGCGAAGGAATATTTTTAAACTCATTGAGGAGTTCCTTTATCTTCTCCTCGCTTAAGGAGCATTTGAGCTTCGCCATATAGAGTGTAAAGAGATAGAGCGTCGCCAGCTGCGCGGTGTATGCCTTTGTCGAGGCCACGGCGATCTCGGGGCCTGCATGCGTAAATATCACTCCGTCTGACTCTCGCGCTATGGAGCTGCCCAGGACATTGCAGATGGCGAGGACCTTCGCGTTTCTCTTCCGCGCCTCCCTCAGGGCCGCGAGCGTATCCGCCGTCTCGCCCGACTGTGATATAACTATCACAAGGGTGTCTTTATTCACAATCGGATCGCGGTATCTGAATTCGCTGGATGTATCCGCCCACACAGGCGTCCTTGTGTACTCCTCCAGCATATACTTTCCCGTCAAGCCCGCGTGGTATGCGGTGCCGCAGGCGACTATAGCGATATTCCGCGCCTTTACCAGCTCATCTTCATCTATCTTCAACTCATCAAAGTGAATACTGTCGTCCGATATCCGAGTATTTATAATCTTCTTTATGACCTCCGGCTGTTCGAATATTTCTTTTAGCATAAAATGGGAAAACCCGCCTTTTTCGGCCTGGCCTATGTCCCATTCTATCCTCTCAGGGGCCTTTTCAATCCTTGCGCCGTCTAAGTTCTTGACGGTTACGTTCTCTACGTCTATATTTACGATCTCGCCGTTCTTAACATACACAATATCTCTTGTGTATTCAAGGATCGCCGGTATATCACTTGCGAGAAAATTCTCATCTTTGCCCACGCCTATTATAAGGGGGCTGTCGAGGCGGGCGCCGATTATCCTGTCAGGTTCATTTTTATGCATAACGCAAATGGCGTATGAGCCGCGGAGTTCCTTTACCGCCTTCCTTACCGCCTCCTCAAGATTTCCTTCATAGAACTTCTCGACCAGGTGGGCGATTACCTCTGTGTCCGTATCCGATGCGAAGTTGTGCCCCTCTATTATAAGGGAGTCTTTCAATTCCTGGAAGTTTTCTATTATACCGTTGTGGACTACGGCTATCTCACTCTTGCAGTCAAGGTGGGGATGGGCATTGACGTCATTGGGGACGCCGTGAGTGGACCAGCGCGTGTGGGAGATGCCTATGGTGCCGGCCAGTGGTTCCTTTTCCAGGACTTGAGTAAGCTCGTTTACCTTGCCCTTCTTCTTCCTGAATAAGATCTCGCCGGCGTCGTTAAAGACGGCGATGCCCGCCGAGTCATATCCGCGGTATTCCAGCCGCTTTAAGCCTTTGGTTAAGATATCGACCGCGTCTTTGCGGCCGACATAGCCTACAATGCCGCACATATCTGCCTCACTTTATATCTCTTAAGGTCAACCTTAAAAACCTCTTTTTTGTGCGCGCTTAAGTTTCTTTACGTCTCTCTTGTCACCATCCCTGCCAGAAGCCTCTTTTGAGGCTATAAGGTCTTTGATGCCGATAATATTTATTGGTATACTGCCGTATCTCGACCTTCTTCTGTTTCCCCAGGCAGATTTAAATTCCATGCCTTTAATGCCGGAAATTATATCTACTCTTACGGGAGCAATGCCTATCTGATAAAACTGGCGGGAGTTCGTAAAATCCTCTGCGGTTACATTCTTTAGAGGGGCGCCAAATTCCCTTAGTGCGGCGTAAAGCCTCCGGGCGTTTTCTAGGGCAAGATCTATCCAGATATCTAAATCTTTGGTATACCGCGGCTCGGTATAGTATATCGCGGCGTAAGCGCCAACTACCATGTAGCGAACCTTATACCTGTTTAATGTTTTGAACAGCTCTGCGAAGTCTGGGCTTATGTCCATGCTTACCCTTGAACTTATAAAATTCCTCAACGGCTTTCCATGCTGCCGCGAAACGCGCTCTAACACCTGCCCGCCGCCAGAACTTTATATCAAACTCTTCCGCTTTCTTAAATGACCTTGTGACATTCTCCTGTATCTTCTTTTTCTTCATTCTTCCTGCCTCTGAGCATATTATATCATATGTGCCCCCTATGTAAAGGGCAGATTAAAAACGGGGACAGATCCATTCTTGAATTACGAGGCCCGGGCGGCTTCTCTCTCAGTCCTTTGGAGTTTCTTGAGGCTGGGTGTCTGGGGTTTCATGGCAGGCAGGTATAATATTATCTCAGCGCCGTTGAATACCTTGTCGAGCTCCTTCATGCTATTCACGCCGCGCAGCATATTTCCTATATCTTCATCTACCCTCCTTCGGTCTCTCCTTTGCATTTCGCTTGCGGAGTCTACTATCGCTCTTATGGTGGATTTTGTGTTTTCTCCGTCTTTCCTGTCTCTAACTCTCATCTCCTCAATCTTCGAATCTATAAAAACCGCGAAGAGCGGCCCGAGGAGCGCCTGACCCCATCTTGAGATATACTCCGCGCCGTCCAAGCTGACCATATAGGCGCCGCACTCCCTGCGAAGCGACTCTCTAAACTCAGCTCTATTCTCGCCCAGCAGCACAAATGAGAAGATTATCTCATTCTGGTCTCTTCTCCTGCGCTCTTTGAGTCTCTCTTTGTACTCTTCCAATCTCGCCTGATTCTCACCCGATTCTGTCGTATCGTCAACATAGACGATAACCTCTATCTCTGCCTTCTCACCTATATCAATACCTCTTTTTGCGGCAAGCGATCTACCCAAACGCCTTGCATCCTGCTCGAGCACCTTCGCGAAATCCATGCATTCCCTGAATCCATCAGGGTCCTCTTCCCTCGGCGGCGCCTTTACGACTACTCCAACCGTATATGAGCCTTCCGCCTTATATGTAAAACCTCTTTCCAATATCCCTATCTGTCTCTCTATAGCCGCACGGGTATCGTCTATCCAATTTACATCAGCTAACTCTACTGCCGGCACTATGTCGACCGGCGCCATCACCGGTGCCACGCCGGATGCGTCGGTGGGGGTGGAGAAGTTGGGTGCACTATCTAACGCATTACGCACTTCTTCAACCGACATCTCTGCTATCCTGATAAACTCATCACGTAAGATGTCTGCCTCTTCTAATAACGCTCGGAGTCGCCCTTGCATAGCGAGCCGCTGTTCGTCTCTTGTAAAATCAATTCTGGCGGATCTTCTTAAAAGCATTTCTGGATCAAGATCTTGAAAAGGTAAATCTTGTCGTCCCATTAGGTAGGTGCGCATATCGCTTATTAAACTACCAATAGCATGGTTAAACGATCTTACTCTTCCAACATCCGCGTCCTTGCTAACAATGGGAGGATTAAGCGATTGTGTAAAATTGATAATTCTATTCAATAAATCCTTCGTCATTGCATCAAGAGATTGTGTTTTAATCAATCTCACTTTTAATTTCTTCCCGGGTATACCCGAGATTCGTGGGGTTTTTTCTTGAGGAGCAGCTTCAACACCTTTGACTCTCGGGTAGAAAGCAACCTCTGCATCCGCTGGTAAAATTTGCTTTTGGTATTGTAATTTCCTCGATTTAAAACTCAAATGTGACTTTTCGCTCCACCATCTAGACTTCCCGTTTAATGTAACTATCGTAGTCTGAAGGTCTACATAGCAATCTTCTAAAACCTCTAGGAGCGTAGTTCCCTCAGGCACGAAGACGTCTCTGCCATTGACAACTATTCGAATCGGTTGTCTTACTGCCATAGGGGGCTGAGAACTTACTCGTAAAACCTCTTTACGTTTCTGAAATTCATCGATTACTTTTTTTATTGTATAACGGGCTTCGGGAGGAAACGTAGCAGACGCAAGAAATTCATGCGCTTCTTGACTTCCAAATACTTGCACAGTCGCATCAACAATATCTTCCGCTACATATCCATGAAGCACAAGGCTATTAACAACATAATAGGGATCGAGGCGGTCGTAACGAAGATTGTCATTATCCACCACCGTTCCTTTAAATCCTCTTTGGGGTTTGCGCTGTATAACAGCATTTTCTGGTTTAGGATCATCAAAAAAGACTTTCATGATATGATAATACATAAGATAAGTGATAATAGTTAATTGGGCTCTTTGACGAGGACTCAAAACAGCACTTGTGGCAGGAATGATACCTTCCACAAAAACGATTCTTTGTCCTCCGTCTTTACCCTTAACACTATAATGACCGCCAACAGGGGGGTATAAGTACAAATCGTGCTGTCGCGCCTTGCGGACAATTTCTGTGATTTTTGCAGCATAGGGCGCATCATAGTTATAATCGGAATCAGACTTTACCACATCTGGCATTACAACTTTCACAAAGAAAGAAAATCGCTCATTCGTGTGCGCAGTCCGCACCGTCACCCTGTACACTCTTTTAAATCTTCCTTGTTTATAATAATAAATATCTTCCCCTTGGATATCTTCGGGCCGTATATCAAGTCGTAAGAATATGTTGTGCAGTGCATCTCTAATGACATTCTCATCGTTTAATAAAAATTCAATTACGCGACAATCTTCGATTTCGTCTGGGAGAGACCTGTATTCTTTCCCCGCAGCCACCGCAAGAGGTACTGGTTCCTCTAAATATACTTGCGAAATAACTAATATCTCATCCCATCCTACGCGTCGATATCCACCAGGATTTACGCCGGATAGTGTTAGTCCATCTACTGCAACTTTCGTAATACCTTCCACAGCATAATCAAGCTTGTCAAACAAAGCCGCAATTTCTTTCTCTGATCTTTGAGAAAATCCTACACGAAGGCGTGTCTTCTCTCCGCTAGTCTCTAATACCTCTATTTTTTCAGGTTGAATCTTGCGAACAACATAATCATGAGTCTTTCGTCTTCTCCCAACCTTAGCCAATAGACCAGCTTGCATAGTTTTCAGGTCTGCAGGCCGCACTTTTTCTTTTATAAGAACTTCATATGTTTCGGACGGCTGTATCGCCTTATTATTCAAGCGTTCTATTAGTAAAGCATTGTTAGTTAATATAACCAACCCCTCTGTCTGCTCCCGGGCAGGAGTCAATACTGAGAAGTTGCTTAGCTCCGGAGGAAGATGTGTCCATATAGAATTCCTTTTTCTCCTATCTATGCTTTCCCCTTTACGTTTATAGTAAAATACTACTTCTTCTGGCTTCAACAACAATTCGCCTGTCGAACCTGAGGTTTTTTCTGCACGAGTGTCTTCAGTCTCCCCCTCCCCCGGCGCGGCGCCGGATGCGTCGGTGGGGATGGTACCATCGGTAGTTTCTGTGGCGCTTCGCGGCTCGTTCTTCTTTTTTGGCGCAGAGATTCGGGGTTCTCCTTCTGCCTCCGCAGGCTGAGGCTCTCCCCCTTCCTGCCTACGAATGCTTTTCATAATCAGCACCATTATGCTAAAGGTTAAGAAATCCTTCAAGTCTTCAATGTGCTTGCTGGCTATTTCATCAAAGTGTGGTTCATCCAGCCTTATCATACTGGGGCTCTTTATCCTGTTGAACATCTCTATCCCTCTTGTGTCTATTATCGTATCCGCCGCTTCCTGAACTATATTTACTATGTTCAGCCCATGCTCGCCGCACCCTCTTACTAAACCGCTGGGTACGATTAAGGACTTTGTAATGTCTTTCCTGGTTATATTAAATTTGAACTCGCCCTTTGTGCCTCTTCGCAGTATAAATGTTCTCTTCTCCCTGCAAGCCCGGGATAGTTTATCGATATCCAATTTATCATCAACAGTTACGGTTCCGTCTGCTCCAATAAGATCACATATTACTACCCTGCCTTCCATGCGTTTTACTATTCGGGCATTCCCTTTGGCCGCCGTAAATATAACATCGCCTTCTCTGGGTGATACCTGCGGAGCGCTGCTTTCGGCTCTTTTTGCCGCCGAGCTTTCCTCCCCCGGAGCTGCGCCGGATGGGTCGGTGACAGCGGGCAGTAGACTCTGCAGCAATAAGAGTTCCCAGCCGTAACCGGTTGTTGTCGCTGTTCTAATGGAATCTGTCAATTCTCTAACGCCGATTTCGCATTCATCCCATACTTTATAATCTCGCAATATATCTGGAATTTCACACGTAGCGTATACAGTACTACCAAGGGCGTAATAATTATTTAACATTATAAAACCTTCTGGTTTAACCCAGGCAGAAACAGCTTCGAAATACAAATTCTTACCAGCCAAAATGCTTTCGCTTGCCTTTTGGAAATAGATATCTACATTGCAGTCTACTTCCTTCATTAGCTCTTTATCATTAGCTGCATCTCTAATACCCTTCTTAATAAAAATAATCTCTCTTTTTTTCTCTCTTTCTTGGGGCAGGCTAAAGGATAACTTCACACGTCCTTTTTCCGTGCCGATATCGATATCCTCTTGTCTTACACCCATCATCTTTAGCTCCTGAATAATGAAAAACTCTATATGCCAATTAAAGTGAGTGGTAGAGGCGCATCCCGATTGATATTTACACCTAAAATATCTAACTATATCATCCCAATATTCTTCGACATCGCTTCTTACATCTACCCATTCATTTTTGTGTCTTTCCAATTTAGCGCCGTCAACCTCTAACTCATCAACAAAATATGCCTTTTTAAACCCTGTTGCGAGGTAGACCTCTGCTACGCTGGAGCCGGAGCATCCGGAAACAACCGTAAGGTCCTTAAAATCAGGGTTAGCTACTCTGCGAAACGCACTATAATAGTCGACGAAATGCCGCGCGAGAAGCTTGTTTGCTACTACTTCTTCAGCAACACGGCTTGCGGCCTCACTCGGCGCGGCGCCGGATGTGTCGGTGGCGTCTGCCGCGGTATGTTCTGTAGATTCGGAAAATATTTCCTGAAGCGCGGTCCCCCTCTGCAGTCTCTCTACTAACGCGAGGAACTCTGCCCTTTCAACGGGACTGTCAATATGACAAAGCGCAAACCAA
>JADHWH010000021.1 GCA_016783555.1 Candidatus Omnitrophota bacterium
GTCTCCACGTTCCTTAAAATCGATAAGGGCGACTACTCTTATCTTTTGGAGTCGGTAGAAGGCGGGGAAAGAATAGCGAGATACTCTTTTCTTGGGTGCGAGCCTTCGCTCGTATTCAGGAGCAGGGGTTCGAATATCGAGATCGTGAAAGGCAAATCCAAAAAGAGGTTCCGGACCAAGGAAGACCCTATCTCCGAGATCAAGAACCTGATAACGCCTTATAAATTCGTCAACGTAGAAGGACTTCCCCGCTTCTGCGGGGGCCTTGTGGGATACATAGGATATGATATGGTGCGGTTCTTCGAGGATATACCCGATAAGAATCCGGATAAGCTGAAATTGCCGGATTCCGTATTTATACTTACCGATACCATATTGATCTTCGATCACATAGACCATGTGATAAAGGTTGTCTGCAATGTCAGCCTGAAAGAGGGATTGTCAAAGGACAAGTTGTCCAAGGCTTACGACGCCGCGGTAAAGAAGATCGATACCATTATAAAGAGGCTCAGAAAGCCCCTTCGGTTAAAAGAGAGAAAGAGAAGATCCAGGTCAAAACCCAAGCCGTTTAAATCAAACTATACCGAAAAGAAATTTTCGAACATAGTGAGAAAGGCAAAGGAGTATATTACAAAAGGCGATATAATCCAGGTAGTGTTATCTCAGCGCCTTGAGAAACGGCTGTCAGGAAAGAAACATTTCGATATATACAGGTCTCTTAGGTCGCTGAACCCCTCGCCTTACATGTTTTATCTTAAGTTCGATAAACTTACCCTTGTCGGCTCTTCACCTGAAATCATGGTCCGGTCGGAAGACGGCAAAGTGGAGGTGCGCCCTATCGCGGGAACCAGGCCGCGCGGGCAGGATATGGCGCAAGATGAGGCGTTTTCAAAAGACCTCCTGTCGGACCCGAAAGAGCGCGCGGAACATATTATGCTCGTCGATTTAGGAAGAAACGACATCGGAAGGGTCTGCGAATACCGGACAGTAAACGTCAACGAGCTTATGGTCATAGAGAGGTACTCGCATGTTATGCATATCGTAAGCGACGTTACCGGCAGGCTTAAGGAAAAAAAAGACGCCTTTGATGTGATAAGGGCGACATTTCCGGCAGGCACGGTATCGGGCGCGCCTAAGGTAAGGGCTATGGAGATAATAGATGAGCTTGAAAAGGTTAGGCGCGGCCCTTACGCCGGCTGCGTGGGATATTTTAGCTTTTCCGGAAATCTCGACAGCTGTATCACGATACGGACCATTGTGATCAAGAATAACGTGGCGTATGTCCAGGCGGGGGCCGGCATAGTAGCTGACTCAAAGCCCGAGAAGGAGTATGAAGAGACATTGAATAAAGCGGCGGCGCTTATAAAGTCCATAGATGCCGCTGAGGAGATGTGAAATGAGGCCATGATTTACGGAGCCCGAAGGGCGACGTAAATCATATGGCCGAATTTCACCCTTGACATTTTTCAAACGTGAGCTTTTCGAAAAAATGTCAAGGGTCCAATTCGCACTTTCAAAGAAGAGGAACAGAGTAGATGTACTTACGAAAAATCTTCGATTTTTCGTAAGTACAGTGCTCATTGGAGATGTAGCATGATACTCGTAATCGATAATTATGATTCTTTTACGTATAATCTCGTTCAATACCTGGGGGAGCTGGGAGAGAAACTTGTAGTTAAGAGAAACGACAAGATCACCGTTCGAGAGATAGAAGACTCAATCTTCGAGCGCATCATAATCTCGCCCGGGCCCGGCATGCCAAAAGACGCAGGTATCTCCTGCGAGGTCATAAAACATTTTGCAAACCGCATACCTATCCTCGGGGTATGTCTAGGCCATCAATGCATAGGCGAGGTTTTTGGGGGAAAGGTAGTCGGAGCGGCCGTGCTTATGCACGGAAAGACATCTCTGATTTACCACGACGGCAAAGATATATTTCAGGATGTGGAGAATCCCTTTGAGGCGACGAGATACCATTCGCTTATAGTGAGGGCGAAGGGTCTGCCGCGCATACTAAAGGTGATTGCCCATACAAAAGAAGGCGGGATAATGGGACTAAAACATGTTAATTTCCCGGTCTGGGGAGTCCAGTTTCATCCTGAGAGTATATTGACTAAGGAAGGTAAGAAGATACTGGCGAACTTTCTTAAGGTGCGATGATAAAAGAGGCGATAGATAAGCTATCCAGAAGAGAAGATCTGACAAAAGACCAGACAAGGTCGGTCTTTCATGAGATTATGGAAGGGCGCGCCGGCCACAACGATATGAAGTCATTCCTGACGTCTTTGGCAGATAAGGGCGAGACTGTTGATGAAGTTACCCAGGCCGCTTTGGTCATGCGGGATAAGATGACAAAGATCAAACTTACCTTTGATACTCTTCTGGACACATGCGGCACAGGCGGCGGAGCCAGCTCCTTTAATGTATCGACCGTCGTAGCCTTGATAGCGGCGGCATCAGGCGTTAAAGTTGCAAAGCACGGAAACAGGTCTTATACGAGCCATTGCGGAAGCGCGGACCTCCTTGAGCATTTAGGGGTAAAGATAGATATAGCGCCTGATAAAACCGCGGAATGCATAAAAGAGATAGGGATCGGCTTTCTCTTCGCGCCTTTATACCATAGCGCGATGAAGAATGTAGCAGGAGTGAGAAGAGAGATAAAGAGACGGACTATATTTAATATCCTGGGCCCGCTCTCTAACCCGGCGGGCGCAACTGTCCAGCTGATAGGCACATTTGAGGAGTCTTTGACGGAGTTGCTTGCGCGTGTATTGAATAACCTCGGGCTTAAGAGGGCGTTTGTAGTCCACGGCACCGATGGATTCGACGAAATTTCTATTTCAGATGAGACCCTTGTTTCAGAAGTTAAAGACTCAAGCGTAAGTACTTATAAGATAAGACCTGAAGACTTCGGAATCATAAAGTCCAAAAAAATTGAGGTGGCATGCAAGGATTTGGATGACAATATAAATACCGTAAATTCTATTCTTAACGCTAAAAAGTCATCCAAGAGGGAGATGGCGTTGGTAAATACCTCTTTGGCATTAGTCGCCGCAGGGCGCGCCAGGTCTTTTAAGGATGGAGTTAAGATTGCAGCGGAGTCTATAGATTCAGGCGGGGCAAAGGATACGTTAGAGAAACTGGTGAGGTTTACGAATGGGTGACGGTGGCAATGATACTCACGAAGATTGTTGAAGAGAAGAAGAAAGAGGTTGAGATAGCGAAAGAGAAACTTTCGCTTGAGAAGATGCAGAAGCAGCTTATGGTCCTCCCGTCCTCAAGAGGTTTTAAACAGGCCATTACAAAAAGCCATGAGGTCTCTCTCATAGCGGAGATAAAGAAGGCCTCCCCGTCAAGCGGGCTTTTAAGACGCGATTTCGAGCCTGTTAAGATTGCCCAAGTCTACCGGGCCTACGGGGCAAGGGCGCTTTCCGTGCTTACGGATGAGAAGTTTTTTCAGGGAAAACTTTCATATATAGATATAATAAGAAAAGAGGTATATCTCCCCATATTAAGAAAAGACTTCATAATCGATAAGTATCAGATATACGAATCAAAACTGGCCGGCGCGGACGCCGTGCTTTTTATAGCCGGCCTTCTTTCGCGCAGCGAGATGTTTCAGTTTCTGGAGATATGTAAAAACCTGGCCATGGATGCGGTGGTTGAGATACACAACGAGGAAGATCTCCATAAGGCGCTCAGCGTCGACAGCCATATCATAGGTATAAATAATAGGAATCTCCATACCTTTGAGGTAGATCTTGAGGTAACCTCAAACCTTGTAAATTCTATACCGGAGGATAAGACGGTAATATCGGAAAGCGGTATCCAGACTTACGAAAATATAATGTTCCTTAAGAGCCTGGGTATTGACGCTGTCTTGATAGGAGAGACTTTCATGCGGAGTGATGATATAGGAACTAAGGTCCGCGAGTTAATGGGGTATTAAGAAAGTTTAAAGCAGAAAACGCAAAGCGCAAAACTGTTGTGTCGCTTCGCGACCTTGAATAAAAAATTAAAATTGAGGGATAAAACTATGTTACCGGATAAGAGAGGACATTTTAACGGTTTTGGCGGGAAATATGTTCCCGAGACGCTTATGGTAGCGCTGGATGAGCTTGAGAGAGAATATAAAAGAGCGCGGAAGGACAAAAGATTTAAAGATAAGCTCGATTATTATCTCCGGCAATACGCAGGCAGGCCCACACCTTTATATTATGCAGAGAACCTTACAAAAAAACTGGGCGGCGCGCGGATTTATTTAAAGAGAGAGGACCTTCTGCTCAGCGGCGCGCACAAGATAAATAATACCCTGGGTCAGGTGCTGCTTGCTAAAAGGATGAAGAAGACCCGCATAATAGCGGAGACAGGGGCGGGCCAGCACGGTGTCGCGACCGCGACGGCGGCCGCGATGTTCGGGTTGTCGTGCGACGTCTACATGGGTGATGAGGATATTAAGAGGCAGTCGCTCAACGTCTTCAGGATGAAGCTCCTAGGGGCGAAGGTGATCCCGGTCCACAGCGGTTCAAAGACTCTTAAGGACGCCATCAACGAGACCTTGAGGGATTGGGTTACCAATGTAAGGGATACCCATTATGTGCTGGGATCTGTCGTAGGCCCGCATCCTTATCCTATGATAGTCCGCGATTTTCAGTCGGTTATAGGTAAGGAGGCCAAAAGACAGCTCATGCGTAAAGAGGGGAGACTCCCAGACTATCTAGTCGCCTGCGTCGGCGGAGGCTCGAATTCCATCGGGCTTTTTCACCCGTTCTTTAAGGAGAAAAAAGTGAGATTCATAGGGGTTGAGGCGGCGGGAGAGGGCCTTAGGACAGATAAGCACGCCGCAGCCATAATGGGAGGAAAGGTCGGCGTCCTTCACGGCAGTAAAAGCTTCGTGCTCCAGAACAGTGACGGACAGATAGATATAGCGCACTCCGTATCTGCCGGCTTGGACTATCCGGGCGTTGGGCCGGAGCATTCATATTATAGCAGGATAAAGAGGGCGAGCTACGTCGGCGCAGATGACAGGCAGGCCCTTAAAGGATTTAAGATGCTTTCAGAAGTGGAAGGGATCATCCCTGCGCTTGAACCCGCCCATGCGATAGCCTATCTTACGAAACTGGCGCCGAGATTGAAGAAAGAGAAGATAATAATAGTATGCCTTTCGGGAAGAGGCGATAAGGATATAGATATTGTGAAGGACGCTTTAAAATTATAGCGCAGATAATCACAGAACAGAATTGAATGAAGTCCGACTTCATTCAATTTGCTAATCTGTGCATTAGGAAGGATCGCAAATATGAATCGCATAGATAAAAGGTTTAAAGAATTAAGGCGTAAGAAGAAGAAGGCGTTTATTGTCTATGTTACCGCGGGAGACCCTAATGCAAAAGCGACGGAGAGAATAATTTTGGAATTGGACAGGTGCGGCGTAGATATATTGGAGCTCGGGATACCGTTTTCAGATCCGATCGCGGACGGCCCGACCATCCAGGCTGCATCGCAGAGGTCGCTTTCGAATAATATTAATATCGGTAAAATACTGGGCCTTGTCGGAAGAGTAAGAAGGGCCACGGATATCCCTATCGCGCTTATGACGTATTACAATCCTGTCTACATATACGGCATAAAAGATTTTGTTAAGGACGCAAAAGATGCCGGCGTTGACGGCATTATAGTCCCGGACCTGCCTCCTGAAGAAGCAGAGGAGCTTATATCATATTCGCGGAGGGCGAATTTTAAGAATATATTTTTATTATCTCCGACGAGCTCGCGCGAAAGGATAAAATTTATAACCAAAAAATCGAGCGGCTTCATCTATTATGTCTCTCTGACCGGTGTAACGGGCGCGCGGGAGAGCCTGCCTAAGGACATTGCGAATAATGTAAAGATGATAAAGAGAATGACGGATAAGCCTGTATGTGTAGGTTTTGGAGTCTCAACACCCAAACAGGCCCGCTCTATAGCGCGCATTGCTGACGGAGTAATAGTCGGCAGCGCAGTGATTAAGGTGATTGAGAAGAATTTGAAAAAGAGGGATATTCATAAGAAGGTAGCTAGATTCATTACGAGCCTGATCAGGCCCGTTAAGGGTATATGAGGATATTGGGATTGGATCTGGGAGAGAAGAGAATAGGCGTCGCTATAAGCGACGCTTTGAGAATAACCGCGCAAGGCCTCGATACTATAGATAGGGACGATAGGCCCTTATTAGCGAAGATAATTAAAGATAACGATGTCTCGGAGATCGTGGTCGGTTTGCCGCTTAATATGAACGGCACAAAAGGCGAGAAGGCAGAGGATGCGGCCCTCTTCGCGGATATGATTAAAAGAGAGTTCTCTATGCCTGTTGAGCTGTGGGACGAGAGGCTTTCCAGCGTTTCTGCTGAGAAAGAGATGATAAGAGGGGATCTTAGCCGCAAAAAAAGAAAGAGGCTCAGCGATAAGATTGCGGCGCAGTTAATACTGCAGAACTACCTTGATTCGAGAGTTAAGTAGCATATGAAGCAATGACAGTTAAAAAGGAGAGGTTATGTATCATAAGAGTGTATTGCCGAACGGCCTGAAGGTTATGATTGTGGACATGCCCCATATGGAGTCTGTAGCGCTCGGCGTATGGATAGCCGCCGGCGGCAGATATGAAAATACGCAGAATACAGGCATAAGTCACTACCTGGAACACATGGTGTTTAAGGGAACTAAGACCAGATCCACCAGGAATATAAAGGAATCCATAGAGGGTATAGGAGGCAACCTTAACGGTTTTACCGACGAAGAGGCGACTTGTTATTATGTAAAGATACCAAGGAAGTGCATCGAATTAGGATTGGACGTATTGAGCGATATGGTTATAGCCCCTAAGCTGAACGTAACTGACCTTGAGAAGGAACGCGGCGTTATCTATGAAGAGATAAAGATGTATAAAGACCGCCCCGATCATTATGTCCATCAATTATTGGCTGAGCTCCTCTGGCATAAACACCCCCTTGGCATGCCTCTGGTCGGCACAGAAGAGACACTTGATAAGATTGACAGAGCCCATATGGAAGAATATAGGGCCAGATTTTATACCCCCGCCAACATAGTAATATGCGCATGCGGCCAGATAGATCAAGACGTATTTGTAGACCAGGTAAAGAGGCGTTTCTCAAGGCTTGAGGAGAAGAATGCGCCGCATTTTAAGAAATTTACCTCGAAACAGAAGAAGCCCCGTTTTAATTTTTATAAAAAAGAGACGGAGCAGACGCATCTTTCGATAGGGTTACATAATGTCAGCAGGTTTCATCCCGATAAATATACGTCGAAACTCTTGCATATTATATTGGGCGGGAATATGTCATCGCGCCTCTTCCACGAGGTAAGGGAAAAGAAAGGCCTTGCGTACGATATTTCGACTTCCGTGAAACATTATTCAGATACGGGCGCGTTTATAATAAGCGCCGGGTTTGACCACAAGAAGGTCTCAAAAGCGATCGAGATAATTACCAAAGAGCTTAAGAAGATAAAGAAGATCCGCATAAAAGAGGACGAGTTTAGGAGGGCCAAGGATTTTTATAAGGGACAGCTCTCTATGGGGCTGGAGGATACCCTAAACCGCATGCTCTGGACCGGCGATAAGATAGTGGCAAAGGAGATAAACTATAATATAGACGAGATAGTGGACAGTATAAATCTGGTGACGGTAGATATGGTAAAGGATCTGGCCGGAAAGGTATTCAAGGAGAGCAACATGAACGCAGCGCTTATAGGCCCCTTTACCAAGAAAGATCAAAGAAGCTTAAGAAGTAAATTGAGGTTGTAGCATAAGATGAGAGGGTCATTCAGGCTGCTTAAGGCATTCGATATAGACATAAATATACACATAACATTCCTGATTCTTCCGTTTCTGTTTATGTATTATGGGCTGAGAGGAGTATTTTTCATCCTCTTTGTCTTCTTATGTGTTACGCTGCACGAATTGACGCACAGCCTCGTAGCAAGGAGATTCGGGATAACGGTAAAAGAGATAACGCTCCTTCCCATAGGGGGACTTGCGTCCATGACCTCATATCCGGAAAAGCCGAGCCATGAGTTTCTCATATCCATTTCGGGCCCTATATTCAATATACTCTTTGCGTCTATCCTCTATTTTCCTATTACCTTTATTTATGGAAAGGAGATACTCTCTTCGCCGTCTCTTATGAGCTGGCCGCAGACTATAGCGCAGTGCTTCTGGGTAAACCTCGTATTGGCGGGTTTTAACCTGCTTCCGGCATTTCCCATGGACGGAGGCCGGGTCTTGCGTTCACTTCTGGCAAGGAAGCTGGACTACAGGAAGGCCACCTCGATAGCGGTAAACATCGGCCATATATTCGCGGTTCTATTCGGATATTTCGGCCTTATACACGGACATATATTTTTAATATTGATCGCGTTCTTCATATACATGGCCGCTTCCGCGGAAGAGACGCAGGTGGATGTAAGAGAGACAATAAAGAAGTTTCGGGTAAAGGATGTGCTGCCGAGAGAGTTTATGACGTTAGAGAGCGATACGCCGGTGAGCAGGGTATTGGAACTTGTATTCCACAGCCACCAGGGAGATTTTCCCATTGTAGATAATGGAAAGCTCACGGGGCTCTTGACAAGGGCGGATATAATTATAAATGTCCATCAACATGGCGAGGGAAAGATTATCAAGGAGATAATGCGAACGGAATTTCCTACTGTATCACCCGAAGATTTCTTGTCCGATGTCCAAAAGATAATGGAAGAATCGCAGCTTAAGGCATTGCCCGTTATAAAGAATAAGAAGCCGCTTGGGGTTATAAGCTTAGAGGATATAAGCAGGGTCTACAGCGTCATGCGAGACAGGTAATCCTACTTCGCCCGACAATTTGAGCAGAATAAGGAGATTCATATGAAAAGAGATATAATTATTGCGCCGAGTATTCTGGCGGCGGACTTCAGCAGATTGGGAGAAGAGATAAGAGCGGTTGAGGCCGCGGGGGCTGACTGGATACACGTGGATGTTATGGACGGGAATTTTGTCCCCAATATAACTATAGGCCCGCTTGTGGTAAGGGACATAAGAAAGATCACCAAGCTCCCCCTGGATGTCCACCTTATGATAAAAGAGCCGGAGAATTATATTGATGAATTTGCGAAGGCCGGCAGCGATATAATAACATTTCACATAGAAGCGTGCAGGGATCCCAAAGGGATAATATCCAGAATAAAGTCGCACGGCAAAAAAGCGGGTGTCTCTGTGAAGCCGGGGACGGGAATAGATACCATAAAGGGGATATTAGATAGCCTCGATTTAGTCTTGGTTATGACTGTCGAACCGGGCTTCGGCGGCCAGGAATTTATAAAGGATGCCCTTTCCAAGATTAAGGAGTTGAGGGGGCTTTATAAGAAAGTTATAGAGGTCGACGGCGGCATAAGCGGCAAGACATCCAAACTGGTTTTGGAAGCCGGCGCGAATGCATTAGTCGCCGGCACCGCCATATTCGGAAAGAGCGATTACAAGAAGACGATACAGGAATTGAGAGAGGAGGGCTAAAGAGTTGTACAAGATTAAGTTTGGGACAGACGGCTGGCGCGATCTGATCGATAAGGATTTTACATTTGATAATGTAAAGATAGTGGCGCAGGCCGTTGCCGATTACGTAAATAATGTTAAGGATAAAGATGAACTTCGCGGGAAGGAGCTTGTAGTCGGGTATGATTCACGGAGGAATTCCAGGGAGTACGCGGAGGCTACAGCAGGTGTCCTTGCGGGAAACGGCATAAAGGTGCTCCTGGCAGACAGGATTACGTCAACCCCTGCCGTAAGTTTCGCTATTAAAAAAAGAAACTTAACGGGCGGCGTCATGATTACCGCAAGCCATAATCCCCCGGAGTATAACGGCTTTAAATATAAGGCCTATTACAGCGGATCCGCCGACACGGGCATAATAGATAAGATAGAAGCGAATCTGCATAAAAGCGGCATAAAAGAGATATCCTTAAAAGAGGCTGAAGATAAAAATCTTTTAAAGATGGATAACATAATACCGGAACAGCTTGATTTTATCTCTGATTATGTGGATATGAAGCGCATAAGGAGGAGCGGTTTTAAGGTCCTTGTTGATTCGATGTACGGCGCCGGCGGGCGTTATTTAGAGGATCTCTTATCCGGCTCTAGCTGCAGGGTTGAGACCATCCATGCCGAACACGACGTAAACTTCGGCGGCATAAGCCCTGAGCCGATAGGACAAAACTTACAGGAATTTGTGAAACTCACAAAAGAGGGAAAGTTTGACATAGGCCTTGCTACAGACGGCGACGTAGACAGGATCGGCTGCGCCGCGCCCGATGGAAAACTCCTTAACGGGCAGCACATAATGGCCTTGCTTCTCTGGCATTTTGTCGAAAATAAGAAGATGAAAGGCGAGGTGGTTACGACAATATGCGGCACGGTCCTTCTTGAGAAGATCTGCGAGAAGTACGGTTTAAAATTACACGAGACTCCGGTAGGGTTTAAGTATATATGCGATGTTATGAGAAGAGACGACGTCCTTATCGGCGGAGAAGAGGCGGGCGGAATAGGATTTAAGGATTACATGCCGGAAAGAGACGGCATATTATCGGGGCTTTTATTGTTAGAGATGATGGCATACACAAAGAAACCCCTACTTGATACATTGAACGATCTGGAGAAGGAATTCGGGGCGTATCATTACCTAAAGACTAAGGTAAAGATTGCCGGGAAAGAGAAAAAAGATATAATGTCCAAGCTGGCAAAAAACACTTTTAAGGATATCTTAGGAAGCAGGGTAGTAGAGACGAATACCCTGGACGGCATAAAATTCATCTGTGAGAATTCGAACTGGCTTCTCTTTAGGTTATCCGGCACCGAGCCCATACTAAGAATATATTCTGAAGCGGGAACGGAAGATAAGGCGCAGGAGATTTTGGATTTCGGAAAAAGAGTAGTCTCTCGGATTAAATGAAGGACCTAATAAGAAATTTCTCTATCATCGCCCACATAGACCACGGAAAGTCCACGCTCGCAGATAGGATACTCGAGATTACGGGCGCCGTAGATAAGCGCCAATTCAAGGATCAGCTCTTGGACGATATGGAACTCGAGAGGGAGCGGGGCATAACTATCAAGGCGAGCACCGTAAAGCTTCTGTACAAGGCCAAAGACGGCAAGACCTACAATTTAAATTTGATAGATACGCCCGGCCACGTAGATTTTACCTACGAGGTCTCTAAGTCCATAGCCGCCTGCGAAGGAGCGCTTTTATTGGTCGATGCCGCTCAGGGGGTAGAGGCCCAGACAGTAGCCAATCTATATCTGGCCCTGGAGCATAGTATCGTAATAATCCCCGTTATAAACAAGATAGATCTTGCGAACGCAGAGATTGAAAAGACAAAACAGCAGATAGTTGATATATTAGGTTTGGATCCGGACGAGATAATATTGGCCAGCGCGAAGGAAAATATAGGCACTGAAAATATTCTTGAGCGGATAGTAAAGAAGGTCCCGCCGCCTTCCGGCGATGACGAGCGCGCGCTCCAGGCGTTAATATTCGATTCCTCCTATGATGTCTATAGAGGAGTGATAATCTACATAAAAGTGGTAAACGGGAGCATCAAGACCGGCATGAAGATAGAGATGATGGGAATCGGCGCCTCTTATGAGGTGAAGGAAGTCGGCGTATTCAAACCGAAGCCTGATGTGATAGATAAATTAAACTCCGGAGAGGTGGGTTATCTTACCTGCGGGATAAAGAACGCAAAAGAGGTGGTAATAGGAGACACCATAACCTCGTTGGAGAACCCCGCCTCTAACGCGCTGCCCGGATATAAAAAAATTAATCCCATGGTCTATTGCGGGATATATCCGGTGAACAGCAAGGATTTCGATGCGCTGAAAGATGCTATGGGGAAGATGAAGCTTCAAGACGCCTCTTTTATATACGAGCCTGAAAGCTCGACTTCATTGGGGTTCGGTTTTAGATGCGGGTTTCTGGGGTTGCTGCATATGGAGATAATACAGGAGCGGCTTCAGAGGGAGTTTGATCTGAACCTTGTTATCACGACACCCAGCGTTATATATAAAATAAAAAAGAAGGACGGAAAGGTCATAGATGTGGATAATCCGGCGAAACTGCCGCCTGTTCATGAGATAGACTCTATAGAAGAACCTTTTGTCAAGGCATATATATTCCTGCCGAAAGAGACGATGGGCTCTATTCTGGAACTGGCAGAGTCGAAAAGGGGTAAATATATCAGCACAGAATATCTCGGCGTTGAGAAGGCCCAGCTTATTTATGAAGTGCCCCTCTCCGAAGTTATAGTGGATTTCTATGACAAGATAAAATCGCTCACCAGGGGGTACGGCTCGCTGGATTATGAATTTATAGACTATAGAAAGACCAATATAGTAAGGCTTGATATATTGATAAACGGAAAGCTTTGCGATGCGCTGAGTTCCTTTGTTCACAAAGAGAGGGCACACCAGAAGGGGAAGCTCTTAGTTGAAAAATTAAAAGAGCTTATACCAAGGCAATTATACAAAGTTGCGATACAGGCAGCCATAGGAGGCAGCGTCATCGCGAGAGAAGACGTGCGGGCGCTGGGAAAACACGTGACGAGCAAATGTTATGGCGGCGATATAACGAGAAAGAGGAAACTCTGGGAGAAACAGAAACTCGGCAAGAAGCGCATGAAGCAATTCGGCGAGGTCCAGATACCGCAAGAGGTCTTTATAGCCGCGTTAAAACTTTAAATCTGAATAGAGAGAGGCAGACTGATGAGGATTTCTGACAGGGTAAAAAGAGAGATAAGAGAATGGGTTGAATCGCTTATCGTAGCGCTTATACTGGCGCTTATAATAAGGACATTCGTTGTCCAGGCATTCAAGATACCCACCGGTTCAATGATACCTACGCTTCTGGCGGGCGACAGGCTTTTAGTCAATAAATTCATATATAAGTTTAAAGAACCGGAACGCGGGGATATAATCGTCTTTAAATACCCCGGAGACGAAAAGAAGGATTTTATTAAGAGGCTTATCGCCACAAGCGGCGAGACCGTAGAGATAAGAAACGGCGACATCTATATAGACGGAAATAAGGTAGAAGACCCTTTTATAATACGCAAGATACACTATTACAATAAGAGCCCGCACGGCGCGACCGGCAGGAAGACAGAGGTCCCAGAGGATTCTTATTATGTGCTTGGCGACAACAGCGCAAGTTCGAGAGACTCAAGATACTGGGGTTTCGTCCCGCGTAAAAACGTAATCGGCAAGGCGTTCTTTCTCTATTGGCCGGTAAAGAGAATCAGGGTGATTGAATGAATCTGGCGAACAGGATATCTATCACAAGGATAATACTTGTGCCGTTCTTTGTGGCGGCTATCGTCTATTCTGAATTTGCCGTCGCGCTTATCATATTTATCGTATGCATTATAAGCGATGCGCTGGACGGCTATATAGCGCGCTCAAGAGGGCAGAGGACGCAGCTCGGCTCGCTGCTTGATCCCATTGCCGATAAGCTTTTGCTAGTAAGCGGATTTATATCTCTTTCCATGGTGTCAAGCCTGCCTGCAAACTTAAGATTCCCCCCTTACGTCCCGTTGATAATAGTCTCAAGGGATGCCCTCATAATATTAGGATGCATGGTAATATACTTGCTGAAAGGAAGTGTAGATATTAAACCGACCGCCTTGGGAAAGGCGACTACGTTCTTTCAGATGATAAGCATCTTGGGCATCCTTCTCTCTTTTACATATTCGAGTATCCTCTGGAATATCGCCGTAGCGCTTACGATAATATCCGGTTTGGACTATTTAAGAATCGGAAGCAGGATGGTAAATGAGTCCAGCTAAGTTTCCCGCCGTATGCATAGTCGGTCGTCCCAACGTTGGCAAATCCACCTTATTTAACAGGATTATAGGCAAGAGACGGGCCGTTGTCCATCAAACAAGCGGGACTACGAGAGACAGCGTCGAGGCGCTATGCGAGAAGGAAGACGGCGGGTTTAAATTGGTAGATACCGGCGGTTTCTTAAAAACGGTTCCCGATAAGATTTCATCTTTGGTAAAGAGACAGATAGAGCGGGCGATTACGGAGGCCGATATATTGTTATTTGTATGCGATATCAGCTCGGGAGTTACCCCGCAGGACGAGGAGTTGCTGCCGATTTTAAGAAGAAGCGGCAAAAAGGTTTTTCTCGTCGTAAATAAGGCGGACAACGAAAGGCTGGAAGAGAGACTCTACGATTTCTATAAACTCGGTTTGGGGAATCCTTACCCGGTAAGCGCAATACACAACCGCGGAATCGGAAGACTCATAGAGGATGTATTAGAAGCGGCGAAGCTGGCCGAAGGTAAAGGTAAAGGATTAGAAGAAGTAATTTATAAAATAGCCATCACCGGCAGGCCGAATGTCGGAAAGTCGCTCTTTTTAAATACCCTGCTTAATGAGGATAGGGTTATAGTAGATCCTATGCCCGGCACGACTCGCGACTCTATCGATACCTATTTTAAGAAGGATAAGGATTTTTTCTTATTGATCGATACCGCCGGCATTAGGCATAAGCGCAAGGTAAACAGCCCCATAGATGCATATAGCATGTTAAGGTCAGAGGAGGCGATAGAGAGATCAGACGTGGCGTTTCTCTTGATAGACGGATACGACGGTTTGAGAAATGATGATGTAAGGATTTTAAATTTTATTATAGAATCGGGCAGGTGCTGCGTATTGGTGGTTAACAAATGGGATCTTGTAAAGAAGATAGAGATGTCTTACTATAAAGATGCCATGATACGCAAGGCCCCCATGATTGTAAATTATCCGATAATATTCGCGTCTGCAAAGACCTCAAGAAACGTGGCATCTGCGATAGATATGGTGAAGTATGTGGTAGAGAATAGCAGGCGTGCAATAAAAACAAAAGAACTTAACGATTTTTTAATGCTCGTTAAGCGCCAGTCCGCAAGGATAACAAAGAGAGTTCCAAAGCTCTATTATATAGTTCAGGCCTCGGTTAAGCCGCCGACGTTTGTCGTATTCGTGAATGATATTAAGCTTGTCAAAAAGGGATTTACATCTTTTTTAGAAAGGGTTTTAAGAGAAAGATTCTTCTTTTTGGGAAGCCCCGTCAGAATCGCATATAGGAGGAAGAGATGATAGTCTTGATCATAGCAGTAATCCTGTCATATCTTTTAGGCTCTATCCCCATGAGTTATATAATTGCGAGGATAACAAAAGGCGTTGATATCAGAAAATACGGAAGCGGAAATGTCGGCGCTACAAATGTCTTAAGGACCGCAGGGAGGGCCCCGGCAGCAATCGCGCTCATAGGCGATATACTAAAAGGGGTAATCTCGGTGACAGTCTTGGCTAAGACAGCATACCCCGCAAGCGGCATTATTGATTATGAATCATTCCGTATACTCTTAGGTCTTTCTGTGATATGCGGCCATATTTGGCCGGTATTCTTGAGATTCAAAGGGGGTAAAGGCGTGGCAACAAGCACCGGCGTCCTTTTAGTCATCTGCCCAAAGGCCTTAGGGATTGCCGCTTGCGTCTGGTTATTGACCGTTATTATAACTAAATATGTTTCTTTAGGCTCATTGTTAGGGTCAATAAGCCTGCCGATTATAACAGCAGTTATGGGAAGCTCGATTCAATTGGTAATTTTTACCATAACTCTATGTATTATAAGCAGTTATAAGCATAAATCTAATATAATACGCCTTATAAACGGAGAAGAGTCTAAGATAGGCCAAAAAATCAGTAGTTAAAAAGCAAAAAGTTAGATATTGTTCATTGACAAGGGTATATATAGATGATATACTTATATGTAGAGGGGAGAGGGGTATTTTTTTTATTCTATTACTAAAAAAATTTATAAAGTCTTTAACAAAAGGGTCCAAAAATGAGACAATTACTATTTAAAAACCTGACGAATTGGAACCACAATAAAAGAGACATCTTCGTGCAAGAGACAATTGCAAAAGGCGACATCCTTGCAAAGACGACGAGGAGATGTATCTATTTTATTAAGAGCAAAGTCCGTATTAATGACCCTTCAGACTTGAAGAATCTCGCTAAGGTAAAATTAGACTCTGATAAATACAAAAAGCATTTCCATGTCCTTAAGGAGAAGGACTCAATTACGGGTGTTGATAAATTGATGTGTAAAGTTGCGGGTACATTGTACGCAATGGTAAACGACTATCTATACTGTATTGTCTTTATACATACGTTTAAGATCTCCTTCTCTGCGGCAGAGCAAAAATAGTATAAAACCGCAGCGGAGGCTTAAACCACCCGAGAGGTTGTGAGCGACTATAGATCCGACTTCCACAGTCGTGGAGGCCGGATTTTTTTATTGGCACCGTTAGAGCGGCAGGGTTGACTTTAATATGCATATATGGTAATCTATCTTTTATTAATATACGGATATAATTATGATAATAGCGGTCATAGGCGACGGCGGATGGGGCACGACTCTTGCTATTCATCTTAGTCATTTAGGGCATAGCATAAGATTGTGGGGGGTATTTCCTGATTATATCGACATCTTAAAATCTAAAAAAGAGAACATCAAATTCCTCCCCGGCATAAAGATCCCAGACTCTATAAAGCTGTCGTCTGATATAGCTGAAGTTGTGGATGGCGCGGGGCTGATTATCCTGGCAGTGCCGTCTCAGTATATGAGAAGCGTCTTAAAACGGCTTCGTAAAGATAAGCATTGCGTTAATTTTGTAAGCACCGCTAAAGGGATTGAGCGGAAGACGCTCCTTAGGATGTCAGAGGTAGTTAATGAAGCGCTGGGGGATGTCAAATTATCGGTCCTTTCCGGCCCAAGTATAGCTTATGAGGTGGCCAGGCGCATGCCTACGACCATAGTTGCGGCCTCAGAAGATAAAGATTTTGCCAAGGAAACACAGGCCCTTTTTACAACAGAGAATCTTAGAATTTATACGAGTTCTGACATCATAGGAGTTGAATTAGGCGGCTCGCTTAAGAATATAGTTGCGTTTGCAAGCGGAGTGGCTGACGGTCTCGGTTTTGGCGCAAACTCCAAAGCTGCGATACTTACCCGGGGAATGCAGGAATTAACACGGCTTGGATCGGCGATGGGCGCTAAGCGGGAGACCTTCAGCGGTTTAAGCTGCATGGGCGATCTTGTTACGACCTGCATGAGCAGGCATTCAAGAAATAGATGGTTGGGCGAGGAGATCGGCAAAGGCAGGGATATCGGTGAAGTTATAAAATCCACCGAGATGGTAGTAGAAGGCTTTACGACCACAAAATCGGCGTATGAGTTGGCAAAGAGAGTGAATGTCGAGATGCCCATAACGAATGAGGCTTATAAAATACTTTACGAAAAAAAGGATCCTAAAAAAGCCGTAAAGGATCTAATGACTCGAACGCCTAAAGACGAGATATATTAAACGGTAAAACGAGAAAGTCGGGGCGTGGCGTTCTGCTTCGCCAAGCAGCTTTCGCGCTTGGCTTCGCAGAAACCGCAGTTCCTACGAAGCTTGTACCAGCTATAAGAAATAGAAAAGCGTAGTAGAACGGGGCGTGGCGCAGTTTGGCTTAGCGCGCTTGAATGGGGTTCAAGAGGTCCCGAGTTCGAATCTCGGCGCCCCGACCAGCCTTCGCGCTACTATGAGTAAACGATTAGAGCGCTACGGCTGGCAGGCCAGCGAAGGCTGGCGCGCCGTAGCCGTCAAGTTGTTAGCACATAGTACGGCGAAGGCGGGCCAATCTATTATAAGATATTATGCATCATGTTTATATATTGAGAAGTAAGAAAGATCAACAGCGAATCTACATAGGTCATGCTTCTGATTTAGATAAAAGACTAAGAAAGCATAACGAAAGTAAAACAGTATATACCAAGAGATATGCACCTTGGTATATAGAAACATACATTGCTTTTATAGATAAGAAACTTGCTATACAATTCGAGAAATATCTAAAGAGCGGATCTGGTAAAACTTTTTTAAAACGTAGACTAATGAGGTAACGTTATGCGTACCGTAAACATAGGGATTATAGGTTTTGGGACTATCGGCAGCGGTGTCGTTGAGGCGCTTCTTAAGAAGAGGGGCTCTATAAAGGCCAAGACAGGAGTGGATTTAAAGCTAAAGATGATATGCGACAAAGACCTGACTTCTAAAAGGCCGGTCTCTGTCAGTAAAAAGCTTTTATCAAAAAATATAAATAAAGTGCTGAACGATCCCGAAGTTGATATAATCGTGGAGCTTATAGGCGGGATACACCCGGCCAAGGAGATTATCAAAAAGGCATTAAAGAACGGCAAGGATGTAGTTACCGCTAATAAGGCACTTTTGTGCGAAAACGGGAAGGAGCTTTTCGATTATGCGGCGAGGCAGGGCAGGTCTATTCGATTCGAGGGGAGCGTCGGCGGCGGCATTCCGATTATAAAGGCGCTCAAAGAGAGTCTCGTTGCCAATGATATTCAGGCGATATACGGGATTGTGAACGGGACATCGAATTATGTGCTGCGGAGTATGGAGGTCGATAGATACGACTTTAAAAGGGCTCTATCTAATGCGAAGAGAATGGGCGTCGCTGAGAGAAACGCAACTTTGGACGTAAACGGCACCGATTCCGCTCACAAGCTTGCGCTTCTTGCATCACTGGGATTCGGCAACGCAGTCTCTTTAAACGACATCTACGTGGAGGGGATTACAAAGATTCAGCCTTATGACATAGAATACGCGGGTGATTTGGGATATTGTATAAAGCTTTTAGCTATCGCAAAGAGGTTCAAAGACGAATTGGAGCTGAGGGTTCATCCTACTCTGGTAAGAGCGGATCACCCCGTTGCCTCCGTAAGAGGCGTTAATAACGCCATATTTATAAAGGGAGATCTTGCGGGTGAGTCTTTATTCTACGGCAGAGGCGCCGGCAGATACCCGACTTCAAGCGCTGTGGTATCGGATATAGTAGATCTTGCAAAGTGCGCAGTGGGCTGTGAGAGAGTATGCGGCGATATCTTTAATTTCTCAAGCGGGATTAAAAAGATTAGATCCATCGAGGAGATAATCTCCCGTTATTACATTAGGTTACAGGCCATAGATATGCCGGGCGTGCTTGCAGCCATATCGAACATACTTGCCAGGCATAGGATAAGCATAGCAAGCGTAAAACAGGTGGAAAGAAAGAGCCAGCGCATAGTTCCGATAGTGATGCTTACCCATGATGCTAATGAATCATCTTTAAGAGCCGCGTTAAAAAGAATTGATAAACTCTCCTGTATAAAGGCGAATACCGTTGCGATAAAGATAGAGAGGCTTTGAAAACAAAAAACGCAAAAGTTATTATTATGAGGATTAATATATGAGATGGAAAGGAGTAATTAATAAATACAGGGAATATCTTCCGGTTACCGATAAAACACCTATTGTAACTTTAAATGAAGGCAATACTCCTCTTATATTTGCAAAAAGGCTTAGCGAGACCATAGGTAATGGCATAAAAGTGTTTTTGAAGTATGAAGGGCTGAATCCAACGGGTTCTTTCAAGGACAGGGGCATGACCATGGCCATATCCAAGGCCCTGGAAGAAGGATCTAATGCTGTGATATGCGCTTCGACCGGAAATACCTCCGCTTCAGCAGCCTGTTACGGAGCGCGGGCTAATTTAAAGTGCGTTGTGTTGATTCCCAAAGGCGCCATCGCGTTAGGAAAATTGGCTCAGGCGCTGATACACGGGGCAACGGTCTTGGCCGTAAAGGGCAATTTTGACGATGCCTTCAAGCTCGTAAAGGAGATCTCTGAAAACCATCCCCTCACGTTGGTAAATTCTATTAACCCGTATAGGATTGAAGGGCAGAAGACGGGCGCATTTGAAATCTGCGACCAGCTTGACGGAAAGGCTCCGGACTACCATGCCATTCCAGTCGGTAACGCGGGGAATATTACCGCTTATTGGAAAGGTTACAAAGAGTATAGAGAAAGAGGCGTGATAAAAGGCCTGCCGAAGATGATGGGTTTTCAGGCTGAAGGCGCAGCCCCGATTGTCAGGGGAAAGATCATAGAGGAGCCTGAGACTATAGCGACTGCGATTAGAATAGGGAATCCCGCCAGCTGGAAGAGGGCAGAAGAGGCGAGGGATGAATCCGGCGGTATGATAGACGTGGTAAGTGATGAAGAGATACTCTCCGGCTACAAACTCTTAGCCGATAAGGAAGGTATCTTTGTAGAGCCTGCTTCTGCCGCATCGGTGGCAGGGGTTATCAAGATGGCCGGCAAGGGATATTTTTCTAAAGATTCGACCATTGTATGCGTATTGACCGGCCACGGGCTTAAGGATCCCGACAGGGCTATTGCGTCGGTGAAAAAACCCAAGGTAATAGAAGCCAGCCTGAAGGCAGTAATTAAGGAGATAGGACTTTGAAAGCGAAAAACTCAAGGCGCAAAGCGCAAAACTGTTGTGTCGCTTCGCGACCTTGTATAAAAAAGTTTTAAACTTTAAGTTTTAGTCTTGCGCTTTTCGCTTTGCGCTTTACGCTTACAAGAGGTGAATATGAAATACATAGTATTGATCGGCGACGGAATGGCCGATTACCCACTGGAGGATTTAAACGGGAGGACCCCTTTAGAGGCAGCCAAGATTCCCAACATGACCTATATAGCCGAACACGGCATGGTGGGAAAGGCTATCACTGTTCCGCGCGGCATGTCTCCCGCAAGTGACGTTGCCAATCTGTCGATATTGGGATATGACCCGAAAAAGTATTATACGGGACGCGGCCCCCTTGAAGCCGCCAATATAGGCGTTGAACTGAAAAAAGACGACGTCGCCTTCAGATGCAATTTAGTCACGATTTCAGAAGGCGTTATGGCTGATTATAGCGCAGGCCATATTACCACAAAAGAGGCAGAGGTCCTTATAAAATATTTGGATGGCAAACTCGGTTCTAAAGGTATTAGGTTTTATCCCGGGGTAAGCTACAGGCATCTTTTGGTAGTAAGAACGAACTATCTTACCCATGGCAAGGCCAAGACCGCTTGCTTAACACCGTCCGATTTCATGGAGACAGACTGCGTGCCTCCCCATAATATAATCGACGAGCAGATTTCCAAGAATCTGCCGAAGGGTAAAGCCAGGGAGATATTGACTCAGTTGATGGAGAGCTCGAAACCGCTTCTGGAAGCCCACGAGTTAAACAGGGTAAGGATTGACCTGAAGGAGAACCCCGCTAATATGATATGGCTTTGGGGCCAGGGGACGATGCCGAAGATGCCTAAGTTTATCGATAAATTCGGAGTGAACGGAGCGGTAATCTCCGCCGTAGATTTGGTTAAAGGGATAGGCAGGATCATAGGCCTGGAGCCGATAAATGTTCCGGGCGCTACGGGTTATTATGACACAGATTATAAGGCCAAGGCCGACTATGCTATTAAGTCATTAGATAGTAAGGATTTTGTATATATTCACGTTGAAGCGCCGGATGAGGCGGGACACAACGGCGATATAAGGGCAAAGATCGCCGCAATTGAGAATTTTGACAAGTTGGTGGTGGGGACTGTATTAAAAGAATTTAGAGACAAAAATACTGATTTCAAGATTTTAGTAATGCCGGACCACGCGACTCCGATCTCTCTTAAGAGACACACGCTCGACGCAGTGCCGGTCGCTATATACGGCAAGGGGATCCAAAAGGATGATATAAAGATCTTCACAGAGAATGCCGCGAGGGCATCAAAGCTGTCATTTAAGAGCGGATGTGAGGTAATGGAGTATTTTATTAGAGGGAAGAAGAGATGAACCCCGTTAGACCTCATAAGAGGTTATCGGGGTGTGGAGGTCTAACGGGGTGAACGCGGCTTATCTTTCCCTGGCGGTATTTGCGCTCTTTTTTATCGGATATAGGTTTTACGCCCGATTAGTGGAGCGCCAGCTCGACATAGACCCTGATAGGCCGACACCGGCCCATACGGAATATGACGGCGTAGATTACGTGCCGGCGCGCCATTGGCTGGTCTTGTTTGGTCACCATTTCTCGAGCATCGCAGGCGCCGCCCCTATAATCGGCCCGATTCTTGCCCTCTCGATTTGGGGTTGGGGGCCGACGATACTCTGGATATTGCTGGGGGTTATATTTATAGGCGGCGTTCATGACTTTTGCAGCGTTATGATATCGGTAAAGAAGAAAGGCGTCTCTATAGCGGATGTGACGGAAGAGACTATCTCTAAAAATTCCCGTTACGTATTCTTATGGTTTGTGTGGCTTACCTTGATATTGATTATATCTGTCTTTGTATACATCTGCGCCAAGACATTGACAGTTAGGCCTGAGATAGTAGTTCCGTCATTGGGGCTTATACCCATAGCCGTAGCGGCGGGCTTCTTTATGTATAATTTAAAGTTTAATCAGGTAGGTGTCGGCTTCGTAGGCATTTTATGCCTTGCGGGTTTAATCTTTCTCGGAAGAGTATTTCCGGTAGCGATCGGAGCCAACGCGATAGCCAAATGGAGCATCGTCTTGCTCGCGTATAGCTTCATGGCAAGCGTTACCCCGGTTCAGGTACTTCTTCAGCCGCGGGATTTTCTATCGGCTTACCTTTTGTTTTTTGGTCTATTATTCGGTTATATAGGGATATTTATGACGCAGCCGAATATTGAATTTCCTATTTTTTTAGGCTGGAGCAAGGAAGGGGCGCTTCCTATGTGGCCTGTCTTATTTGTTACGGTCGCCTGCGGGGCGATAAGCGGTTTCCATGCGCTTGTGGCAAGCGGGACTACCTCTAAACAATTGAGCAATGAATCATGGGGTAAGAGAATCGGTTACGGCGGAATGGTTGCCGAAGGCCTTGTGGCCGCATTGGCGCTTATGGTGGTAGCCTGCACATTCAAGGATGCAGGCAGCCTAAGCGATATCCTTGACAAAGGCGCAGGGCCGATAGGCGCGTTTGGAGCAGGTTATGGGAATATCACAAAAGGGCTTCTCGGTACATTCGGCGGGCTCTTCGCGATTATTATATTAAATGCGTTTATATTAACGACGCTCGATACCGCTACGAGGATTGGGAGATACTTGACGCAGGAGCTTTTCAATATAAAGAACCGTTACGCAGCAACCATGATAGTCGTTGGGTTGAGCGGCTGGCTGGGCTTGAGCGGTGAGTGGAACCAGATATGGCCGATATTCGGTTCGGCGAATCAACTGATAGCGGCGCTTACACTTATAGTCATTACGAGTTGGTTTCTCTCTAAGTCTAAGCTTATTCGCTATACGCTCATTCCCGCAATATTTATGCTGGCGACGACTATGGGGGCCCTTGTTTTTAAAATAAAAGAATATTTAAAAGACGGGCAGAATATATTATTATTTATTGCGGCAGCGCTTTTCTTGTCAGCTATATTTGTATTGTATGAGGCATTGAGACATGTCAAACGAGGCTATGGTTTACGGAGCAAGGCGACGTAAACCATATAGCCGAGTTTGACCCTTGACATTTTTTTAAGTGAAATCATCTCGAAAAATGTCAAGGGTTTAATTCGCACTTTCATAGAAGAAATTCAAAGGAGATGAATTTACGAAAAATCTTTGATTTTTCGTAAATTCAGTGTTCATTAAATGCGTAAAATAATAGTGCAGAAATACGGCGGCTCGAGCGTCGCCGATACAAAGAGGATACGCAATGTGGCCAGGAGAGTCGTAGGCTATAGAAAGAAAGGCTGCAATGTCGTCGTCGTGGTCAGCGCGCTGGGAGATACCACTGATGAATTACTGGAATTAGCGCATAGCATAGTGAGGAGGCCGTCCGATAGAGAACTTGATATGTTGATATCAACGGGAGAACAGGTATCAGTGGCGCTTCTCGCGATGGCTATGCATAAACTCGGTCGGGAGGCAATCTCTCTTACCGGTGCCCAGGTCGGCATTATTACCGATGCCAAGCATACCAGGGCGCGTATTCTCGGCGTCAATACAAAGAGGCTAAAGGCAGAGCTTAAGAAAGGCAAGATTGTAATTGTTGCGGGTTTTCAGGGGACCAGTCTTGACCGCGAGATAACTACTCTGGGCAGAGGCGGCAGCGACATGACAGCGGTAGCGCTGGCCAAGGTATTGGATGCAAGGGTTTGCGAAATATACACCGATGTCGAAGGCGTATATACGGCGGACCCACGCATAGTTAAAGATGCGAAAAAACTCTCTACTATAAGTTACGATGAAATGCTGGAGTTGGCCTCTTTAGGGGCGCAGGTTCTTCAATCAAGGAGCGTAGAAGTAGCTAGTAAATTCAATATCCCTATACACGTGAGGTCCAGCTTTAATAACAAAGAAGGTACCAGGATTATTAAGGAGGTAAAGGCAATGGAAGATGTTTTGGTAAGAGGCGTAGCAGTAAATAAGAATGAGGCCAAACTTACGATATGCGACGTTCCGGATAAGCCCGGCGTCGCGGCAAAGATATTCAAGACGCTGGCCGACAATGATATAAATGTTGACATGATAATTCAAAACATAAGCCGCACCGGAGCGACGGATGTCTCTTTTACCATAAACGGCGCTGATCTGGCAAAGACGCTAAGGTGCGCAAAAGATATCTCTAGAAATATAAAGGCCCGCGGCGTCACACATGACAAGAATATCGCTAAGGTCTCAGTAGTGGGCGTAGGGATGAGGAGCCATTCGGGCGTGGCTAGCAAGATGTTCAAAGCGCTTGCGTCAAAGAAAATTAATATAGAGATGATATCTACAAGCGAAATCAAGATATCATGTGTAATAGACAAAAGACGCGTGAATGAAGCCGTTAGGGCGATACACAGGGAATTTAGACTTGCTAAACAATAGCTAAAAACTAAAAGCGAAAAACGCAAAACTGTTGTGTCGCCTTCGGCGACCTTCAATATAAAGGCCGCGAAGCGGCACAACAGCTTTACACTTTGCGCTTTGCATTTTAAACTAAGGAATGAAGGTGATAACATGAATAGAGTTAAGTTGTATGATACCACATTGAGAGACGGCGCCCAGAGTGAGGGGATCTCTTTTACCGTTTCGGACAAGCTTAGGATTGCGTCCAAGGTGGATGCGCTCGGCCTAGGGTACATAGAAGGCGGTTGGCCCGGTTCTAATCCGAAGGATATGGAGTTCTTCAGGAAGGCTAAGCATTTGAAGCTCAATAACTCAAGGGTAGTTGCCTTCGGCAGCACAAGAAGGGCCAGGACCAAGGTTTCGGAAGATGCGAATGTAAATGCCCTCTTAAAGACCGACACTGAAATAATCACCATCTTTGGAAAGAGTTGGGACCTGCATGTAAAAGAAGTATTGAAGGTAACTTTAGACGAGAATCTTGAGTTGATAGAAGATACCATAAAGTATCTTAAATCTAAAGGGAGGAAGGTCTTCTATGATGCGGAACACTTTTTTGACGGATATATCCGCAATCCGCAATACGCCTTAAAGACCGTATCTGTGGCAGAAAAAAGCGGCGCAGATATTGTAATCCTGTGCGATACAAACGGCGGCATGATTACTTCGGAGGTCTTTAAGGTAATCAGGGATGTGAGGGAGAAGCTGAAAGTCCCTCTCGGCATGCACGCCCATAACGACAGCGATATGGCCGTTGCGAATTCTATCGCCGCCGTACAAGCGGGCTGCACCCATGTGCAGGGGACGATAAACGGATACGGCGAAAGGTGCGGTAATGCCAATCTTATATCTGTCATCGCAAATCTTAAGACCAAACTCGGGATCGACTGCATTTCAGACATAAGCCTAAGAGAGCTGTCGGAGGCCTCTAAGTTTGTCAGCGAGATAGCAAACTTGAGGCACATGGACAATCAGCCCTTTGTCGGAAACAGCGCGTTTGCCCATAAGGGCGGCATCCACGTTGACGCGATTTTAAAGAATCCCGTGACGTACGAACATATTGAACCGACAAAGGTCGGAAATCGCAGGAGGGTCTTGATATCAGAGCTTTCCGGAAAATCGAGTATCACAGCAAAGGCCAAGGAGCTTGATCTGGAGCTTAAGAAAGATACAGACCGGGCTAAGAAGATTCTTAACCTCGTGCAGAATATGGAACACAAAGGTTACCATTTTGAGGTAGCGGAGGCATCGCTTGAGCTCTTGATGAAGAGGGCCAAGAAGGAATTTAAAGACTTCTTCAAACTGCAGGATTTCAGGGTAATTATTGAGAAGAGACCCAAAGGAAAGATTACCTCGGAAGCGACTATTAAACTGAAGGTAAAAGGCTCCTTGGAACATACAGCCTCTTTAGGCGACGGCCCTGTCAATGCCCTGGACAATGCGCTGAGAAAGGCCTTGAAGGATTTTTATCCTAACTTAAGCCAGATGCACCTTTCTGATTATAAAGTAAGGGTACTTGATGAGAAGGAGGGCACGGCCGCAAAGGTAAGGGTATTAATCCAATCGCAGGATAAGAAGGATTCATGGTGGACTGTCGGCGTATCCGAGAATATCATAGAGGCTTCATGGGAAGCGCTTGTTGATTCTGTTGAATATAAGTTATTAAAAGACAGCCAGAAACAATCTTAGTTTTATGAATGACATCCCCAAGGCCTATAACCCTAAACTTACCGAAGATAAGTGGTATAAATATTGGGAAGATAAAGGCCTCTTTGAGGCAAGTATCGATGCCAAGAAAAGACCCTATACCATAGTAATCCCGCCCCCGAATATTACAGGCATACTCCATATGGGCCACGCTCTAAATAATGCTATCCAGGACATCCTCATCCGCTATAAGAGGATGCAGGGGTATGAAGCGCTCTGGCTGCCGGGGACAGACCATGCGGGCATCGCAACACAAAATGTTGTAGAGAAAGAACTGGCTAAGGAGAATAAAAAACGCCAGGACCTGGGGAGAGAAGAGTTTTTAAAAAGAGTCTGGAAATGGAGAGAAGAGTATGGCAATACCATAATAAAGCAGCTTAAGAAACTCGGCTGTTCATGTGATTGGTCGCGGACCCGCTTTACAATGGATGAAGGGTTATCGGACGCCGTCTTGGAGGTATTTATAAGGCTTTATGAGAAGGGATTGGTCTACAAGGGGGATTATATCATAAACTGGTGTCCGCGGTGCCAGACAGCCCTCTCAGACGAAGAGGCCCAGCATCGTGATGTCGAAGGCATGCTCTATTATATCAAGTATCCAGTTAAAAATCCGAAATCCGAAATACGAAATCCGAAAAAAGAGGAATATGTTATTGTGGCGACTACAAGACCGGAGACGATGCTGGGTGATGTCGCCGTCGCATTCAGCCCTAAAGATAAGAGATATAAGCATCTAAAAGGGAAGAAACTCATCCTTCCTATATTAAATAGAGAGCTCGATGCAGTCTTCGACAGGCTTGTGGATCCTAAATTCGGAACGGGCGCGCTGAAGGTTACCCCTGCGCACGATCCGATAGATTTTCAACTCGGCCTTACCCACGGCCTTACCCCTGTGAATGTTATGAACCCCGACGCCACTATGAATAAGGAGGCCTCTGTTGATTACGAGGGGATGGATAGGTTTGAATGCAGGGATGCGCTCTTGGAAGACCTTAAAGAGAGAGGTCTGCTTGTAAAGACGGAGCCGCATCGGCACGCAGTAGCGCATTGCTATAGATGTCATACTATGGTAGAGCCGAGGCTCTCCAAGCAGTGGTTTGTCAGGATGAAACCGCTGGCAAAAAAAGGCATAGAGGCGGTCAAGAAAAAAAGAGTCAAATTCTATCCCGCAAGATGGACCAAGGTATATTTAAACTGGATGGAGAACATAAAGGATTGGTGTATATCGCGCCAGATTTGGTGGGGACACCGCATCCCGGTTTACTATTGCAATAAATGCGAAGACGGAATCGTCGTTTCAAAGAAAAAGCCGGATAAATGTCAGAAATGCGGTTCGGCCGATATGGTCCAGGACCCCGATGTTTTAGATACGTGGTTCTCATCATGGTTGTGGCCTTTTTCAACGCTTGGCTGGCCCGGCGAGACAGAAGACCTTAAGTATTTTTATCCCACAGACACATTGGTTACCGCGCAGGAGATTATATTCTTCTGGGTTGCGAGGATGATAATGGCCGGCCTCGAGTTTGCCGGGGAGATACCTTTTAGCGGTGTTTATATACACGGGACCGTTCGCGATGCGACGGGGACCAAGATGTCGAAATCTCTCGGGAATATAATCGATCCCCTGGACATAATAAACGAGTTCGGCGCAGACGCGCTGCGTTTCAGCATAATCTCTATTACGGCTGTGGGCCAGGATGTATTCCTGTCGAAAGAGAAGTTTGAGATGGGGCGCAATTTCGCAAACAAAATTTGGAACGCTTCAAGGCTCGTATTGATGAATTTAGACAGAGATAAGGTAAGAGTGGATTTATGCAAATTTTACGACAAATCGAAGCTGGAACTCAAAGAGAGATGGATAGTCTCTAGGTTCTACCAGACACTTGAGAATGTCGGCGCGGCATTGGACAGCTATAAGATAAACGAAGCCGTGAAGCTCATATACGAATTCTTCTGGCACGAATTTTGTGACTGGTATTTGGAGCTGGCAAAATCTACTTTCTCGAAGGAGGATACACAGGTAATTTTATATAAAGTATTGGAAAAATCTTTGAGGATGCTTCATCCCTTTATGCCTTTCGTGACTGAAGAGATATGGCAGAGACTCCCGCACGAAGGCGATTCCATAATGGTTGCGACATGGCCGCACATACAAAAGGATCTCATAGATAAGAAGGCCGAGAGCGATATGGAATTGATTATCGGCGTTATTACATCAATAAGAAATATACGCTCGACATGGCGCATAGAGCCCAAGCGGTTCATAGCAGCATATTTAAAGAGCGCGAAAAAAGAATCCCGGGAGACCTTGGCAGAGAACGAGGATTATATAAAGAGGCTCGCAAGGATAGAGGAACTAAAGATTGTGACTAAAGAGAAGAGGCCAGAGGCATCGGTCATAGGGGTCTTTGACGATGTCGAGATCTACGTGCCGCTTCAAGGCGTTATAGATTACGAAAAAGAGAGATCAAAACTTGCCAAGAGACTGGAAGAGTTAGAGAATAGATCTCGAGACCTATCTGGTAGGCTTAAAAATAAGAAATTTCTGCAAAACGCGCCTAAAGAAGTTATCCAAAAATTTAAATCCACCCAGGAAGAACTGAAAGACCAAATCGGCAAACTGAAGTCCAACCTAAAATCCTTAAGCTAAAAATGAGAATTTGTAGGGCAGGTTTAAACCTGCCCTACAAATTACTGATTTTATAATTATGAGATTACAAGTGGCCTTAGCGCACGCAGGCTGCGCCAGCAGGAGAAAGTGCGCTAGATTTATAAAAGAGGGAAGGGTAAGGGTAAACGGCAAGGTTATTACCGAGCCCGGATTTAAAATCGATATATCTAAAGACAGGATTACGCATTCCGGCAAGAAGATACTCCTTCAGGACAAAACATATCTCCTCTTAAATAAGCCAAAGGATGTCATTACAAGCGTCTCCGACACCCACGCGAGGAAGACAGTTCTTGATCTTATCCCAAAGAACCGCCATAGGTTATACCCCGTAGGAAGGCTGGATAAGGATACCACAGGCCTTCTCCTTATTACAAATGACGGAGAGTTAGCCTTCAGGCTTACCCATCCTAAATTTGAAGTAGAGAGGGTGTATGAAGTTGCGGTAAAAGGAGAGCCCAGTAATGCGGATATGAAAAAGCTGGAAAAGGGAATCTACCTCGAAGGAAGGCGTACCGCCTCTTGTAAAATAGAGATCTTAAAGAGATCTCTTAAAAAGAGTCTACTCAGGATAAGCCTGCACGAGGGCAGAAAACGGCAGATAAGGAATATGTTCAAAAAGGTAGGGTATCCTGTAACTCAGCTTAAACGTATAAAATTCGGACCGCTGGAACTACGCGGTTTAAAAACGGGGGAATATAGAAATTTAAAAGGATACGAAATAGAGTCACTTCTTCTTTAACTCTTCCTCGATCCACTCATAAGTTCTTTTCAGGCCTTCTTCCAGACTGATCTGCGGCTCCCAATCGAGAACCTTTTTAACGAGCGTGTTATCGGAGTTTCTTCCCCTCACACCTTGCGGCTTAGACGTGTCATATCTTTTCGATATCTTCTTGCCGGAGATTTTGATTATCATGTCGGCCAATTCGTCTATTGTTACCATTCTCTCAGAGCCTATGTTGAGAGGATCCCGGAAGTCGGATTGCATGAGTCTATATACACCTTCGAACCAATCGTCTATAAAACAATAGGACCTCGTCTGTTTTCCGTCACCCCATATTATTATCTCATCCGGATCATTCGCCATTGCCACTTTTCTGCATAAGGCCGCCGGCGACTTCTCCCTGCCGCCTTTATACGTGCCATACGGCCCGTATATATTGTGAAATCTCGCGACCCTTGTCTCAAAACCGAAGTCCAGGTAATAGTCCTTGCAGAGCCTTTCCGTAAAGAGCTTCTCCCATCCATATTCATTATCAGGGTCTGCCGGATAGGCGTCACTCTCTTTGAGCCCCGCTACATCCGGCTTATCCTGCTTATATGTGGCATATACGCACGCTGAAGATGAGAAGAAATATCTAGAAACCTTATTCTGCCTTGCGGCCTCAAGCATATGGGTATTTATAAGGACATTGTCCCTCATGACCTCGGCTTTTACATCCGTTATAAAGCCGATGCCGCCCATATTCGCGGCCAGATTATATACCTCATCAACGCCCTTTGTCACCTTAAGGCAGTTCTCCAATTTACGCAGATCCAGTATCTTAAATTCATGGGCCTTAGTCTCCCAGAATTCAGGATGTTTTATGTCTATACCCCTTACCCAATACCCCTTTTCAATCAGGTGCCTTACCAGGTGGCTGCCTGTGAACCCCCCGGCACCGGTTACAAGCACTCTCTTATTTTTGTCTCTCTTTATCATATCTTAAGACTCCTATGTATTGTAACAGCACGAAGAGAATAAATAGAGGTACACACTTGAAGTATCTCCACCACAACCTCTTCGGCTCTTGGATTATCCTGAAGAGCCACTCTAATCCGCAGCGTTGCATCCACTCTGGGGCCTGCCTTACTATTTTAGCGTGAAAACGGAATGCCGCCCCAACGCCTATCTGCATTATACCATCCAGTCTATCCTTATGTAAACTCATCCATATATCTTGTTTAGGGGCGCCCAGCCCGACCCATAGAATGTCAGGATTTCTATCTTTGATGTATTTGACTGCATTATTATCTTCATCCTCTGACAATTCGCGAAATGGAGGAGAGTACGTCCCCGCAATTTTAAGCCGTGGGAATCTATCCTTCAGTCTTGTTATAAGCTCTTTCGAAGCCTCTTCTGTTCCGCCATAGAAGAAACTGGAGTAATTTTTATCTTCAGCAACCTTTAGAAGTTCAGACATTAAATCAGGTCCATATATTCTATCATCTATCTTGTTGCCGAGGAGTCTAGCAGCCCAGACTGTAGACATGCCGTCGGGTAGAAGAAGGCTAGCATTATTAAGTACGGCTTTATATCTTTTGGCGAATTGCGCCTCTATCGCAGGATGGGCGCTGACTAGAGATATATAACCTCTCTCTTTCGCCTCTATCTTTCGCGTTATTAAATCCACGGCTTCTCTCATGTTGAGAAGATCGAATCTTATCCCAAGTAGATTAAACTGCTTTGGCTGCATTTATAAGATCCCCCCTTTGTTTAAAGACCCTTTCTGATAGCTATAAGAGATTTTGGAAAACCTAAAAATCGTTCCGTCAATATGTCAGCATCAGGAAAGAGTTTGGTCATTCCTTTTTTGTTTAAAAACCTCACTTCGCTTAAGAGGCTTTGTATCTGTTCGGAAGTCGGGCGGGTTACCAGGCCCCATGTGGTAAAATTTCGGATAATAAGCCTCTGCACGCTTTTTGGAAACCAATGTACGAATGGAGTAAAGAGATGAG
>JADHWH010000065.1 GCA_016783555.1 Candidatus Omnitrophota bacterium
GCATGAATATAAGAAGCCCTATATTCATTATTATGCCTAATGAGCTGAAGATCCGCCCTCTCATACTGTCGTCTATGTTCTCATGGACGATGGTGCTTGAGGATATCAGGATGGGCGAGGAGACCAACCCCAGGAAGAATATCAATGCGCTCCCCAAAAAGAAGGATCCAGTAGCGTTAAGTCCTAACGCAAAGGACATAATTAATATGCCGCTTATCAATAAAGATAAGTATATGGCTCTATTCTTAGAGAATTTTTGTCCGGCCTTCCCGTAAAAATATGAACCGACAAGGAGCCCTGCGCATAAGAAGATGCCGAAGAGGCCGATATCTCTCGTCATCGAGCCCATCACCTCCTGGATGAATACGACAGAGACTATATATACGGCGCCTACCATCGACATAAGGACGAAGAGCACATAGATAACAAACCTCACCTTCCCACCGCTGAATAGATACTTAAGCCCTTCTTTCAACTCGTAAAGAAAGGAGGTCTCGAAGACCTTCTTGATCTTCTTGCCTGCCGCCTCGGCTTCTCTCTTCATTGCGCTTTTAGATTTATATACTATAAAAGAGAGGCTTGCGGCTGACGTAAGGTATATTAAAGAGTTAAGATAGATGGTCTTCCTTATGTCGATCAATTCAAGGACTATCCCTCCAAAAGTAAGGCCCGCCACTCCCCCCACAACCGTAGCGATAGTGCTGAGAGAATTGGCCAAGAGGAGTTTGTCTTCCGGGACGAGATCAGGTATGATCGCAAATTTTGCAGGGAGGAAGAAACATGCGCATGTAAATATGCAGAATATCGTGATATACATGGGTTCCAACTGACTGGTCGCCAGAAAGAGAGGCAGGGCAAGAACGAGACATCCGCGTATGATATCGCATATGATCATCGTCTTCTTATTGTTCCATCTGTCGACCCATACGCCCGCGATAGGGCTTACGAAGAAGGCAGGGATGACGGTAAAGGAGAAGATCTTGGCCAGCTGCATAGTAGAGCCCGGCGATATCTTATAGATGAGCCCTACAAGCGTAATCTGCACGAGCCTATCGCCGAACTGCGAAATGACCTGGCCGATAGAATAGAGAAGAAAATTCCTATTCTTGAATAATAAGTCTCTATATTTGGGCATATTGCTTCGCCTTTCTACTTCGCTGAATACTTACGTATTCAGCTTCGTAGAAATTCGTTAAATCCTATTTCTGCAAAGCCCAAAACATCTATGAGACTCTTTTATGGGCGAAACAGAATGGAGCCGACGGTCCGACTCGAACGGACAGCCTAGCGCTTACGAAGCGCTTGCTCCACCATTGAGCTACGTCGGCATATAGCCCCTTCCTTTAAGGAAAGGGGTGACAGCAAGCGAAGCGAGCGTCATCAGGGGAAAACTACGTTTTCCCCTATGAAGTGAATTTGGGCGCTAGCCCCGCCTTGTATTCTTATTGGCGGGCCGGAGGCCCCGAAGTTTCGGGGCCGTAGGCCAAATTCTGCAAGATGGTGCCGAGGGTCAGAATTGAACTGACCACGCCGGCCTTTTCAGGGCCGCGCTCTACCACTGAGCTACCTCGGCACATAAAAAACTCGCCTTAAAATACCACAACAAACTAAAGGTGTCAACTAAATTGCCCCTATCTTTGCCTCGTTCTTTCTAATCGGGCAGCGTATGATTATATTTTGAAATATCTGCTCGGCAACCATTGTCTTGCTTTCCTGATACGTATGGACCGGGTCGCTGAAGACCGTGTCTCTTATATCAGCATAGATATCGCTTAAATCGACTATTGTAATCGGCTCAGCTTCTTCTAGCCTCCGAAGTTCGGCAAGTGTTCTTTGCCGCATCTGCTTGTAATACTCCTTTTCGTCCGGGCGCGCTCTCTTTTCTTCTCCGGGTGAAAGGTATTTTTTAGAATAGATGGTCGGCTGGAAGAAGGCGATGAATTCCGCGCCGAAAGCTTTCGATATCTTCGCTGCCTTGGCGAGATTCTTTACGTATGTCTTGATAATATCGCCCTTCCATTCTCGAGACATGTGTCTTGCTTCTCTTTGGAGCTTCCTTAAAGGAACGAGCTTGCGCACAAAATAGTTCGGAAAAAGATGCCTTAATAAATTGCTTCCGTATAATAGAAGGGTAAGTCTGGGATATGATCTCACGTCGCTTAACACGGGGTTGTTTTCATATACAATAAAATTTAGCGGATACCCCGGCCTCGGATCCATGTAATAAGGCTGCATAATATCGTTGTTGCCGTTGTACATAACTATTAAATCCGGTTTAAAGTCAGATATCTCAAATAGGATGCGCGATATCTCCTGGCCGGATACAGATGATACGACACCGAAGTTATACACCTTCACATTATTAAACCCTCTTTTGTCAAATTCTTTCTGTAATAGATCGGGTATTGAAGTCTCTCCGGCGAATACCGTCGATCCGCCCACTACAAAAATCCGGAATTCATCAGGCCCCTTTAAGACGGATGGAGCCCTGCCTCTATAGCCTAAACAGTTCAGCCTCTCGCCGGAAGGGAGCAAGCCGTTCTCTGCGCCCTTAAACATAATGTAAGGCTTTGGGTTCCTTGTAACTTTAACGGGAAAACGTTCTTCAATCGGCGATCTGCGGCGTGGAAATATACGCGCACTTATTAAATCAAGCGCCAAAAGCACACATATAATTATTGCGCCTACGAACAGAAAAATCATCATTTTTGTTTATGTGGAATGAATATCCTTAATTTCTTTATTGGCCATTGACTTTACATATACACCATCTGCAAAAAAAGTAAGAACTGGAATTAATCTACTGAGCCATCTTATTATTCCAGAAAAAATTACTACAATCTTTTTTCTCAGCGTCATAAATCTCACATCGGATAACTGTACTTGAAGTCCAAAGTAGCTATCTGCTACTATTTTCGTTTTTCCAATCTTATTCGAAAAGAGCTTTTTTAACGCAGGTATACTCCAGTATCGAACTTCAAATCTGGTTCCTTCCCTAAATCTTCTTTTTGCCTGGTGATATAGGGAAACGAACCCTAAGAAATTTGGCATATGTATCAGACTTTTTCCTTGAGGCTTTAGGACTCTGGATGCTTCTGAAACTACTGTTTTTGTGTCAATTCGACTAAGATGTTGTAGAACAGCATATGAAAAAACAATATTAAAACTGCTGTTAGAAAAAGGCATTCTTCTTCCATCGGCCACTAAATACTTGATTGAAAGACCCAGTTGTTCGCTTGCTCTTTTTGCCGTCATTATGGCGCCCAAAGAAGGATCGATGCCAATAACATTATACCCCTTGCGTTTGGCCGCTATAGACCATCGCCCCCAGTTACAGCCTATATCCAAGAAAAGCCGACCGTTGCCAGGAGGCAATCTTAAATGTGGAATGGGGTAAGATTTTAACTTACCGATAAGATGTTTATACAAACGTCCGCATGTCGCTGCACAAATATAGGAAACTACTGGATCCACATCTACTTTGTTATTAAGAGCTAAGCGTATTAACCCTTTCTTTTCATCTTCGCTAATCCCCAGTGATTCTAAATAAAGATGTGGCGCTCTCTCATCACGAGAAATTCTTTTCGCTCTTTTTATTGACGCATGAACAAGGGGCATTGTTTGCTCTATATCCTCTAATAACATTACAGGAACTCCATCTACTACAGGATATCTATGCCCCTCTGACATACACACTAATTCATCATTCATGTATCTTAGCGGGGAATGATCGCGTGGACATACTATATTGTTTAAATACCATTCGTCCATATAACAACTTTTTCCAGATTTATTGTAGCTTCTAAAACACCTTGTTCTTAAGTCCTTCTATATATCTTTGCGCGTTAAACGCTGCGGTGGCGCCTTCGCCTACCGCAGTTACGATCTGGTAAAGATCCTTCTTTATTATGTCTCCACAGGCGTATATGCCTTCCTGCGAGGTCTTCATCTCTTTATCTACTATAACAAAACCTTTTTCGTCTATATTTACAAGGCCTTTTACAGTCGCGCTGTTCGGGTCTATGCCGATAAATATAAATATAGCGCCGCAGGAGACAATCTCTACCTTCTTCGTCTTTGTGTTGGTGACCTTCACAAATTCTACTGAATTTCTCCCGCCTACTTCGGTAATTACAGAGTCATAAATAGGGGTGATTTTTTCGTTCTCGAATACCCTCTCCTGCAGTTCTTTCACAGCTCGGAATTGATCGCGTCTATGAACCAGTTTTACGCTGTTTGTAAATTTAGAAAGAAAAAGCGACTCCTCAAGGGCCCTGTCACCTCCGCCTACCACGATGACATCCCTTCCCTTAAAAAACGGGCCGTCACAAGTAGCGCAGTAAGAGACCCCTTTGCCTATCAAATTCTCTTCGCCTTGCACACCGAGCTTCTTCCAAACCGCCCCTGCCGCTATTATCAATGAAAGTGTTTTGTATCTTTTCTTGGAATCGCATTCAATTATAAAATTATGGCCATTCTGGGAGGTATGAGATATCTTGAGGGTCCCTTCATTTACTATCTTCAAACCGGATCTCTTGGCCTGTTCAACAATCTCTTTAATTAAATCGGGCCCTTTGATCGGCTTGGAAAATCCGGGAAAATTTTCAATTACATCTGTAAAGAGGACCTGGCCGCCGGGCATCATCTTCTCAAAGAGGACGCAGTTTAGCCTCGCCCTCGAGGCGTACATACCCGCCGTAAGCCCTGCGGGGCCCCCGCCTATTATTATTAAATCAAAGATATCTTCGGACATATGCTATCGTTTCTTGTCTTTACCATACAGCTCCCATAACTTTGTGTAACTCTGGAATTGATATAAGGAATCAGCCAAGGAGAGTATAAGGCCTAAGAGTCCGCCCTTTATGCCGCCTTTAAAGAAGTACTTCCTGATAAACCTGTCGATAGGTGTGCGAAAAAGCGTAAATAGGCTGAACTTTTTACCCTGGCGATGCCACTCTATTGCCTGCAGGGTTGTCTGTTCATTAACGTTCCTAAACAGATCCGCAAGGTCCTTGAAGCCGTAGTGAATGATATCGCCCTTAAGAAAACCTGACGAGCCGTCTAAATATATTCTGGGGTGCACCTCTGAGTCGTCATATCTGAACTTACTCTTCCTAAAAAGCCTGACTTTCGGGGCAGGATACCAACCGGCACATTGAGCCCATTTATCGCCTATATATGTCTTAATAGGAATTGAATATGCATTATGGCGGGGGCTCTCTCTTTCTTTTTTTAGCGTCTCTACTATCTCCCTTTTTAATTCCGGCGCAACTCTCTCATCCGCGTCCAGGCTTAAGACCCATTCGTTTGAACATAAGGAATAGAGATAGTTTCTATGGGTACCTTCCACATCCATCTTTCTTTCGTGTATCTTGTCGGTAAAAGACCTGGCTATCTCGACGGTCTTATCCGTACTGTGATCATCTAATATTACAATCTCGTCTGCCCATGCTACCGTCTTCAGGCAGTCTGAGATGTTCCGTTCTTCGTTCTTTACGATTACAGCTACGCTCAAATTAGGCTTTTCCATTTATGCCTCAGCTGGCGGAAACGATCTTCCATTTTCGCTTCTAAATTGGCTCTGTTATAGACGGGGATTCTTGTTTGGATAAATCTATGATAACCCTTTCTCTCACGGGTTTATCGAAGGCATCTTTTACAATCATCACCACAGGGCGCAATGGCGAGCCCTGCCGAACGCCGACGACCCTTGCCAGCTCTTCGGTATCCAATTTCACGATGCTGCCTATAGGATAGATCGACATCTTCTCTATAAGCAGTTTTACGATATTAAGGTCGAAATAATTTCTAAAGATATCTATGATAAATTTCATCGTCTTATGAGCATTCATGCCTTCGCGATGGGGCCTGATATGGGTCATCGCCTCATAGGTATCCACCAGTCCTATGATCCTCGCGTAGGGATTGATATCGTCATCCTTAAGGCTGCGGGGATATCCGCTTCCGTTAATCCTCTCATGGTGCGTTACTATGGCCTCTTTTACTGCGTTGTCGATCGAATCGACTTTTTTGGTGACTTCTATGCTTTTATAAATATGACCCATTATCATATGCCGTTCGGCGTCGGTAAGATGTCTCGGTTGAGTTATGACTTCCTTTACGGTATCCAGGCCTACATCGCAGAATAGGCTCGCCAAGCCGAGGGTCTTGAGTTTCGATTTATTGAAACCGGCATGTATGCCGATATATGAAGAGAGAATCAGCGTGTTGACTATGTGATAAGGAAGATAATACTCTTGTTCCCCCTCATCATAAAGGTGCTTTAAGAGATTATCCCCTAAGAGGAGCTGGTTAAAGATGCTGTCCAGCATAGAATATATGCTGCCCATGTATGTATTCAGGTCCTCGTCATGCCTTACCTTTCTTAACAGCTCTCTTATTGTCACAAGCGAACTTTCGTATATCTCCTTTGCGGTATCCTGATTATCAACGCCGTGTTTTCTTACAATCGATATCAGCTTTTTTGTAGTTAGAAAATGGTCTTCTTGCTTCCTCTTCCTCTCCTCGGCGCCCTCTCTTAAGATCTCCTTCGGAAAGACCAGAGGTTTCTCTTTAGGCGGCATCTTTTCAGGGGCCTCTTTGGCTTTAAAGCCTTTACCCTTGTCTTTTGGCCTTAACATATCAAACATTCTTGGCATATACTCTTCCCCATGTATTTAAATCGACTGCAAGCTTATTTGCCAGTTCGACATCAACAGTCTTTGCTTCCTGTCCAAATCCCACCAGAAGGCTCATATCGCATATGTTGTTTATCTTTCTCGGGAGCCCCTCTGAATAATCATAAATTACCTCAATCGCTCCTTCGGTAAACATATTGCTCTCTGCGCTGGCTACGGAAAGGCGGTGGCTTATATATTCCTTTGTCTCATCGAGATTCAAGCCCACAAGATGGTACTTTATGCCGAGCCTCTGCTGCAGCTGTGGAATAATGCCGACCCTTCCCAAGAACTCCGGCTGACCGATCAAGAGAAGTGTTATGAGAAATTTATCATTTAGCTGAAAGTTCAAAAAGAGCCTTATCTCTTCGAGAGTCTCTCTATCCTTTATAATCTGCGCCTCGTCTATTAAGATCACCGTCTTTTTGCCGTCAATATAATTTCTATAGATTACGTCATGCAGGACATGTAGAAGCTGCGGTTTCGTGCCGCTTACATTCTCATTCTTTAACTGATAGATTATCTCCTGAACAAACTCAATCGGCGCAAGCTGAGGATGAATGATAAGAGCGACCTCGTAGATCTCCTTCTTTATCAATTCATCCATCACTATCCTGCTTAAGACAGTCTTTCCCGAACCATACTCTCCGGTCAGCATCGCAGCGCCTTTCTCTTCTTTTACCGCATAGAGGAGCCTTACAAGCGCCTCTTCATGCTTTTTGGAATAGTACATAAAACGCGGATCCGGTGTATTCTCGAACGGCTTTTCTTTCAAGCGCCAGTATGTTTCGTACATGCAGTAATACCTCTTACGCTATGCGGTAATGCCTCTTAAGCCATATCGTGTTTCTTGGAATAGTACTCCCCGTACTTCCCATAGTAATAATAACCATACTTGCCGATGCTCGGCGTCATGCTGTTTATAATAATGCCTGAAAGCGATCCTTTTCCCTTTGCGCTCTCTATCTGGTTCTTCGCCATGCGCAGGCTGAATCTCGATGTAACCCCCGCCCTGAATACGAGCAGAATTTCATCTACCCTTGAAGCAATAATTGAGGGTTCGCTTACAGCTAAGATGGGGGATGTATCGAGCATAACAATATCGTATTTGCTCTTCATGTACTCCAGGGTTTTCGTCGCCTTATCAGAATTAAAGAGCTTTGCGGGATCCGGAAATATGGAACCGGCCGTAATTATATTAAGATTATTGAGCCATTGGTTGCTCATCACTTTATCGGAGCTTATGGCTCTGAGCATAAGGTCGGTAGCGGTTATTGCAACGCTGTCAGGGTCGGCTTCGCCCATCAATACA
>JADHWH010000022.1 GCA_016783555.1 Candidatus Omnitrophota bacterium
GTCTTTAAACCACTTCAGGGCTTAAGGCATATTGCAATTTTTCTTGCCTGGTGCCTGAGTAGGTGGTATCCTTATAAGAAAGCAGAGGGGGGTATTCTATTTTAGATGGCTAATCTTTTGTGGGCAATAATATTAGGCTATCTCTTCTTGAGGCCATTTATCTCTGAAATCGACTTTAAGGTTCTTGCGTACTTTCTTAATGGAATATTCGTAATCTCAGGATCTCTCTACCTGATAATAAAAAGACCGATTAAATTTACCTCCATCGATAAGGTAATCCTCATCTTCTTATTAAGCCTGGTTATATCTACCGTCTTCTCTGAGGATATCTCAAACAGCGCAGGCAGCTTAAGCGCCTATCTTCCACTGATATTCCTCTTTTACGTCGTCAGGACACTAGACCAGATCAAGATAAGACAGCTTATCTATGTGCTGATATCAAGCGCGATCCTGGTCTCTATCTATAGCCTTTGCGGTCTCTACGTAATATCAAACTTTGTATCTCAATATCTGGCGAAGAATCCCGGTTATCCTTATGCGAAAGAGCTTTTGGTAAGAAAGAGGGCGTATCTTCCTTTCGTCTCTCCGAATATCCTGGCAAATTATCTTGTTATGGTATCCATGGTCTCTTTGGGTGCCGTTATTCAACGGTTAAAAAATGACAAAAAAGGCCTTCTATTATTTTCCAACCTATTCTGTCTATCCATAGGCTTCATCGCGTTGTTTCTTACGAAATCTATGGGCGGGTGGATAACGTTTGTCTTCTCTATATTCTTCTTCTTCATATTGGGAAAGATGGTAAGGAGAAATACTCTTATCATCATACTTCTGGTCCTCGCTGTCTTTGCGCTCGTATTCGGCATGCGGATGGCAAGCGAGGAGGAGTTCACAAAACCGACTTTTTCGGTCCATAAAAGGCTCTCGTATTGGAAAGAGACTGTGGATATAATTAAAGAGCACCCCTTAACGGGTATCGGCCCCGGCAACCTCATCCTGACAGAATCACGCAACAGCCATAACTCTTATCTTCAAATCCTCGCGGAGATGGGGCCGTTGGGGCTCATAAGCTGGCTTGCTATGGTATTTCTCTTTATAGAAAACGGCTTAAAAAGATTACGGTCTAAAGAAGCGGTATATTACGGATTGGGAATTCTTTTCTGCGGCGTCTCTTTCGCCCTGCACAATATAATCGACTTCAGTTTCTTTATTCCCGAGGCAGCCTTTTTATGGTGGATAGTCTTCGGTATCGTCTTTACCGAGCCAGTCCGGCCTTTAGAATAATCCTGAATGTATAAAAAGATGCGGCGGCTACGCTTATTAAGAAGAGCGGATTACATCCGAGGGCAGCAAAAATCCCGCACAGCCCCCAGAGGGCGCTTACAAAATATACGCTGAACAAGGTCTTCTCCCCATTCCATCCTGAAGATAAAAGACGCATATAGATATGGTCGTCGCTTTTTCTTAACGGGACTATGCCTTTTCTAAGGCGGGTAACTATAAGAAAGAGGGTATCTATTATGGGAAAAAAGAGCATCAATAACGGCAGCGTAAGGGCTATCGGATTATCAAGCGTGGCGTAATCACCGTACATGCTTAATGACGCAAAAATAAATCCCAAAAAATGGCTTCCCGAATTGCCCATGAAGACCTTCGCGGGCGGGAAGTTAAATATAAGAAACGCCGAGATCGCGCCAGAGAGGCTCAAAAAGAGACCCGCAAGTAAAAAATCTCCTTTGGCAATCAGCACAGCGAAAAATGAGAGGGAGGCTATGAGCGAGACTCCCCCGCATAACCCGTCGCCTATATCGATAAGATTGAAGGCATTGGTAATGCCCATTATCCACAAAAACGAAAAGAGATAATTGAGCCACGGGGGGAGAAAATAAACCTGCATCCTCTTGGCATACAGAAGAAAGACTACTATAAAAAGAATCTGAATAAATATCCTCGTCTTAAGCGAGAAATCCTTTATGTCGTCGAATATACCTATCGCGAGTATTATAAAAGAAAAGAGCATTATCCAGAGAAGCTGCGGCGGGAGATAGATTCTCTTTACAAAAGAAAAGAGTATATATGTAAAGACAAAGGCCAGGTAAAAAGAGAGGCCCCCTATGAAGGGAAATTTCCCGATATTCTTTAATAGATCGAGTTTTTTAAACAGCTTTAAAAAAAGGGTATGAAAAGATAGGCTTAATATAAAAGATAATACAAATAAAAAGACCATCTAAGTGCGCGCCTCCTTGCATGTCCCGTATATATTATCCAGCTGATCAAGCATCCTCTCGCAGGACCAATAAGATATATCAAGATTCTTCCTCTCTTCTTCAATCACGCTAATCCACCTCTTGTAATCACCCAATATCGAAAGGGCGGCTCGAGACAGCTCCTCTGCGCTTCCGGGCCTAACGACTATTCCGTTTCTATTATTCGCCACTATGTCAAGAGATCCCCCCGTATCCGTAACTACCATCGGCACTCCGGCCAGCGCCGCCTCTATCACACAGAGAGGCAGCCCCTCCCACAGAGAAGTAAGCATAAGAATAGACGCGTTTGACAATAACCCAGATATGTCCCCCACCCATCCTTCGATATTCACCCGATCACCCAATCCTTCTTTTTCCACGTCTCTCTCGAGGCTCTGTCTCAGGGGGCCGTCGCCGATTATAAAAAATTGCGGGTTGCCGTTTTTGTCCGATATCGATTTCGCGCTCTTTAAAAAATAGGATAAACCCTTCTGACGTTTTAAGGATGAGATATTAATTATCATATCATTAAGACGTCTCTTTTTTCTTCTCTTGTAAATATCATCCAGCATCTTTATATCTACACCGTAATGTATCAAAATAATTCTGCCTTCAGGCGCAATTCTTCTATCGATACCAATCTTGAGATCCCCTTTTGATACGACTATTATCTTCTTTGTAATATTCGCGGTCAACCTCTCTAAAAATAGAAAAAACCAATAAAGCGCCCGAGGCATGAACTTATGGAATGGCCAGCCATGGACTGTATATATAATATTCTTAACACCGGCTGAATACGCCGCCCACCTGCCCAGAATAGACGCCTTTGGAGAATGGGTATGTACAATATCGAATCTCTCTTTTCTTATGTAATTATACAACTTAAAAAACACCTTAATGTCGTCGACCGGGTTTATACTCCTTTTTAGTTCAGGTATCAACTTCTTCTCTAAATAAGGGATCTGTTTAAATTCCTCTTTAAGGTAGCCGGAATCGCCCGCGAATAGATATAAAGAATATTTATCGGTATTTAACTTTTTTATAATAGATAAAAGCTGCTTCTGGGCGCCGCCCAGCTCCAGGTAAGTAATGACAAAAAGTATCTTCTTTTTATGCGCGCTCATCTTCGCCTTCAAATATAGGGATGATCTCCCTTGAATACCTCAAAAAAGATATCCTTTCAGGGATGCGCAGCCTCTCGGTGCCTTTACTGTCACAGCCTCTCAGGCCGGATACTCTCTCTAAAATCTTTGCAATATCGGGTTCCTCACCCTCTTTAAATATATCGTATATCTCCTTAAGGCCTCCGGTTCTAGGATAGAATGTCGGCTTTCCGTATGCCAGTGACTCGGCTACGGAAATCCCGAACGGTTCTTCGCGCTTAAACGGAAAGACGCATATATCGCTTAAAGAGAGCATCCTGTCTATATCCTCCCTGAAACCTAAAAGGAGCACATTCTTAAGACCGCTTTTATTTATCAAGTCTTTCATCCTTCTTTTATACAGCCTGTTCTTTAAATTAAAGGGAGAGATATCCCCGACTATGATTAAAAATAGATCCTCGTATTTTTTCAAACCGTCTTTTATGCCTTTTATAAACTCAAGCTGCCCCTTCGACGGATGGATGCGCGAGATAAGGGCAATGATTTTCGAATCGGCCGGCAGGTCGAGCTCTCTTTTTATAGGCCCTGAAGCGTGTATCTTGTAATCGCTCTCGTCTAAGGGTTCGTAAATCACTTTCGCTTTATCATCCAGGCGGAGTCTATCTTTTATGGTATCGGATTGGCATATAACCGTATGTGAAAACCTGCCGATAAATCTACCCAAAAAAGAATTCAAGAACCTCGATGAAGAAAATTCCCTCACATGCCACATGTGTCTTTTTCCTGTAATCCTCGCGACTATTCCGGGAAAAACGAGAAGGAGATTATTAGTGCATATTATATCCATATCTTTAAAGATTATATAAAATGTGAAATAGACAATATCTATTAATGAAAGAAGGCCGAATCTAATATAGTAAAACGGCGATAGAGAAGAAGATATAATAGCAAGCGGAAATCTCTTTATCTCTATTCGAGGTGAGAGCCTCCTTATGCGTTCTTCCAGGGGGCCCCTTTCCGGCAAGACCACCGTTATCCTGAAATTCTTCCTTAAGGCCTTGATAAGATTGAGCAGGCCCTTTTCCGATCCATAGATAAATGCGGAGCTATTAAAAATAATAATTCTTTTCATTTTTTCTCTTGATATTGACATACTCTTATGCAAAGTTATCTAAGATTAAACTGTATAATCTCTCGCCCATCTTATCGAGCGAATAACTCTTCCTTACTGTCTGGTGCGCATTTATTCCTAACTCTTTAATCCTTGAAGGATCCTTAATCAACTCTTCCATATAATAGACAAACTCATCCTTATCCGCGGCCAGAAAACCATTAATCCCGTTATTTACTATATATCTTGCCTCGCCTGTCTTTGAGGCTATAACGGGCCGCCCGACAGCCATATATTCCAATAACTTCACAGGGCTTTTAGAGAGATTAAACCTCGATTGCTCCAGCAGCGGGACTAATCCTATATCGGCGTCCTCAACATAAGAAGGGACGGCGTCGGGATGAAGCCATCCTTCATATTCCACGTCCGGCGCGTTCTTTTCCTCCACCATCTTCTTCAACTCTCTGCCGAATATACCGTCTCCCGCTATTGTAAGCTTAATAAAATCATATTTTTTTCTCAAACTGTCGAAACAATCGATTATAAAAGCTATATAATCTACGACTTCGCGCCTATTTACCGAACCGTGCCAGGAGAATATAAGATGGCCTCTCTTCTTCGACCCTCTTAATTTAAATTTATCAAGATCGATGCCCGTCGGTATATAATAGACGTTCTTATTAAACCGAGACAGGTAGTCTTTAAGGTAGCGGCTTGCCGCTATGCATAGTTTACTCCTCTTTGCCGTAAACCGCGTGAGGGTCTCCGCCTTAGACTTGGGAAATATCCCAAGATAATATCCTGTATCCTCCCTCGCCTCCCAATCATCCATGTCAAAGACAAAGGGGCTCTTTTTAATCATAGAAACCAAGAGGCCCGGCAGTGTGTGATAATTAAAGCGGTTGATTATAAAGACGGGCCTCTCTCTTCTTGCGAGATGCCCAATCCCCCTACCCGCATAGACCAGCTTTTCCCATATGGTAAAATCGGTTTCGTCTCTACCGGCCTTCGCGCCGAGATGATCGGTAAAAGATAATACCTCGGAATCCAGCCCTCTCTTTTTTAGCTCGTCCGACAAGCCGTATGAACGCATCCGTGCGCCAGGCTGTAAATAGCCTTCCCGGGTAATAAATATAAATCTCATATCTTTAACTCTATATGCGTTATACCTTTTAACATATCTCTTTATACGCTGAGAGTATCGATTCCGTCGTAGCAGCCCAGTTGTATCTCCTTTCGATACGCTTCCTTGCGTATATACCAAGGTTATTTCTTAAATTCCCGTCTTCCAAGAGCGCTAATATCTCCTCAGCCAAAGAGAAGTAATCCCCAGGGTTTACCAGCATAGCCACTCCCCCGGCCATCCTTCTTACTTCACCTACTGAGCTCGCTACGATTGCCTTGCCTGATGCCATATATTCCGCAATCTTTAAGGGGCTTTTACAGCGGGTTACCTCCGTATCTCTAAACGGAGCGACACATACGCTGGCAGAGGCGATATGATAAGGGACCTCTTCGTGCGGCACCGCGCCTGTAAATATGACCTTCTCTTTCATGCCAAGATCTCTTGCCATTTCTCTTAGCTCTTCTTCCAAAAATCCTTCGCCCACAATCATGAACGTAACATCGGTTCTTTTATGCAGAACCGTATTGGCTGCTTTTATAAATAAGTCCACGTATTGGGCCCCGTGCAGCTGCCCTATGTATAATACCAGTTCTCCTTTTATATTATATTTCTCTCTAACGTACTCTCCGTTTAAGTCGGGCTTGAATCTTTCCAGATCCGCGCCTACCGGGCTGTCGAAAATACGGTCTCCTCTGGCGCCGTATCCAGAGGCCAGACCTTTTAGATAAGCGCTCGAGCATGAGACCGAATCCGCCAGGACCGGGAGCCACCTCTCCAGGACTTTAAACAGAAGACCTATAAAGCGGGAATGCAGCCCCCTGCCGCAGGATTCGTACCATATCTTCTCTTCCCAGTCGTCCCAGTCGTAGTGGAGAGGTCTTCCTGTGGCATACGCCGCTATTACTGCGGGGATAGCCGCATAGTGGTGGCATTTCTGGAAGTGGACGACATCCGCCCATCTGGACAATTCTATAAGCTTTATAGTGTTTGAGATAAACGCCTTCGGAGAAGGCCTCCTATCAAGGGGGATAAGCTCTATAGAATCTATAGTTTGAGGTCTATCGACCTTCTTAATCGCCAGGGGGAAATAGCATAATCTCACCTTATGTGATCTCTTTTCAAGCTCCCTGGCAATGCTCTTAATCCTTATGGTCCATGGCTCGGATCTATCAAATAAATCATGCGGATGGATCATCAAGATATTCATTCCGGCCCTCTCTCTCCTCCGCCGAATATGGCCCTTCTTCTTATTATCATAAAGATGTTAAAATAGACGATATAACAAAAGGTACATAACGAGACGCATGCTAAGAGGGTATGTTTAAATAAAGATCTTCTTATCTTTACGCTCACTCCTCTTTTGGGCAATTCCTGTAAAGAATCTATTGAGGTTCTCAATATCGACATCTTATCTTCTCTTTTTTTCTTATCCTTAACGAGCTCAAACGCTCTCTCCTTGCCTTCGCGCACGTTGGTCTCCATGACCTTTATCCCCGAATTGCAAGTCAAGTCAAGCAGCCTCTCTGCCCTCTCTTTTCTCGTATGGTAATTATTTCCGCCGTGAGTCTCCCAGAGATAATGCCAGTTATCTTTAGGCAGAGGTTTTATCTTAAATTTATCCCTATCTTCATAAATCTCTGTACCTGCTATAAGGTGCGGGGTATTTATCGACTTTACAGTATCTATATATCTTCTGTTTCTTTTTACAAAATTACAGGTCTTCTTAAAATCCCTCTCTGTCTCGCCGGGAAAGCCGACCATTATAAAAATCTCGGTCTCGATCCCCGCCTTTTTAGCAAGCCTTATATTTCTTTCGGAGGTCTCTTGAGTAAAGGTCTTCTTCATCAATCTTAAAACCTTATTGGAAGCGGACTCTAACCCTATCTGAAGTTTAGAACATCCCGCCCTTTTCATATTTTTAAAAAATCCCAGATCCATATCCCTATGCGGCGCGATCTGCCCCGTCCATCTTATATCTAAATTCTCTCTTTCTATGGTCCTTAAAATCCCACTCAACCTCTTCAAATCACCGTTTAAGATATTATCCACAACGGTAAACTCTTCTATATTGTACCTCTCTTTGTGATGACGCAGCTCACTTACTACCCAGTCTGCAGATTTAGACCTGTATGTGGGAAAGAGCCTGTAGTTTTTGCAAAAAGCGCATCTACCCCTGCAGCCCCTTGACCATTCGACAAGAAGAGATTTTCCGTATGATTTCAAATCGAACTCCTCATAAGTCGGAAAGGGTATATTATCCAAGGGGCGTATCGGCGCCCTATCTTTACAATTCCATCCGCCGTTATGTCTTAAAAAGCAGCCTCTTATATCATCTGCTTCTTTTTTGTTTAAAAAATTATCCAGCAAATGGTAGAGGGTCTCTTCGCCTTCTCCGATAACAAAAGTATCTACAAGATCGCCTATATTATCAGCGAAAATTTTTCTCTGCTCATGTGTGGAAGTGGCCGGCCCCCCTAAAATTATCTTTTTATTCGGGGCCTTCTCTTTTATCCTCTTTATAAACTCGATAGTCAGCCTCTCCTTAGGATCGACTACAGAAAAACCCAGGATACCGCAGTCATAGGATAATGCTTCATCTACCGCATCATCTATCTCCTCCTTGAATATCTCGACAATCAGAGGAAAAGTATCTTTATTTGACCAATAATTCTTATTTTCGACATGCCAAAGCATTTTAAAATCAGGGTGTTCCAGATAAAATCTTTTATTTAAATCTAAAACGTCCATCTTCAATCCAGCTTTTCTTAAATATGAGCCTAAATAAGCTATCCCGATATGGGGATTCTCCTGTGACCAAGGGGGTAAATTTACAAGAAGAAAATCCGATTTATCCATCCTAATCTCTTCTCTCTTTTTTCTTCTTTTCCTTACGATTTCGCAAAGCAGATCATCCCCTTCATATATAGCAATGAAGCTGGATTCTATCCCTAGTCTTTTTGCAAAACCAGCTAATTCTTTTGCGCGTCTCTTCCTTGCCTGGAATGTATTTCTGCCCTGCAGGCTTTCCCAGTAAAACCCCCCACCTTCTCTTGTTAAGTCTATAGAAAATTTCTGTGGGTCTTTATGTAAATCCGAATCGAAAGTCACTACACAGGGATTCAGACTTGATACTCTATCTACATATTCTCTAATCAACGCAAGCCTATCCTTTGTGGTATTGAAATCTTCCTCAGTCTCTGTAGGAAAACCGGTGATAAAATTAACATTGGTTTCAATGCCCGCCTTCTTTGTATCCTTAAGAACACCCTTAACATCATTAAAGGTGTGTTTTTTATTCATCCTCTTTAAGACGCTGTCCGACAGGCTCTCAACGCCATATGTTATACCTAACAGTCCGCTTTTTCTCAATTTTTTCAAAAACCCTAACTCCATATCTTTTCTTATAACACCCTGACCGGACCATATTAAGCCAAGGTTAGATTCTATAAGGCGGTCTGCGAGTTCATTCAGCATTTTAAGATTTCCATTGAGCAATAGATCGTTGCACTGAAATACCTTCCTGCCGAATTTTTCTGCCATAACCTTCATCTCATCAAATATATTAAGGGCTGACCTGCATCTATATCTCTCCTGCCATATCCTCCAGTCATTGCAAAACGCGCATCTATTTATACAGCCTCTGCTAAAGAGTATAGGTAATGCCTCTTTTCTTAGATATAAATCTAAAGAGAGTTTCTCCCAAGCAGGATAAGGCAAGCTGTCTAACTCCTTTATTAGCATAGGGTCGGAGGTCTTTATATATCTCCCGTCTGAATAGAAAAATATGCCTGGGATAGAGGATATTTCACCGGATGAATAATGTAAAGATGTCAAATCGTATAACGTCTTTTCGCCCTCGCCAGTTACAAAGACATCGACTACGCCTTGCTCTATCAGAGGCTTATGTGTTTTAAAAGAGATTAAATCGCATAGGGGCATCCCGGGATCATCATGCGTAAACGAACAAGTTGAGCCTCCGAATATTATAAATAGACCGGGGTTTTTTCTTTTTAATCTTGCCGCCAACTCCGCTGAAAAGAGGGTATTTGCGCCATAAAGAGAAAAACCTATTATCTCATATCCTCCTTTTAAAATCCGGTCTACATAATAATCAATATCTTTATCAAAACATTTCCTTGTATCTTCAAAAAAGATATCCCAGCCCCAGAGGCTGTAATTGTTCATATTCCATAATTCTTTTCTTTTAGAATCTGAATCGGTATATAGTTCTATATTTAAATCTAATATATCTGCAGGGATACCGTTTTGTTCAAGATAAGAGGCCAAATAACTTATTCCCAAAGGAGGCGAAGCAACATCCCACATAGGACAAATTACAAGAAGGGTCTTCGTCTTCTTTAAAAGCTCTTTTTCCTTCTTTGCGCCGAGAAAAGAAGAGGTAAATTCCAGATTTTCGGCATCCTCAGTAAACGGGATATTAAGCCTCGTGGCATATTCTTTCAGTTCCCTTACCCTGCCCTTTCTTATCTCAACCGTATTCTCGCATCCTATGAACCAATGGCTATCCTTCTTATGTTCGGGGAAAGTAACATTATAGCTCTCTCTGTTATAAAAGATCTCTGATCCCGCCATTATATGAAGGGGGTTTATGGACCTTATCATAGAGATAAATTCGGTATTTCTTTTTAAAAACTCTTTTGTCTTGTTATGCTCTTTTTCTGTTTCACCCGGATAACCGCTCATCAAATAGAGGCATGTCTTTATGCCCGCTTTATAAGTCTCTCTTATAACCTTCTCTGCGGCCTCTGCTGTAAATATCTTCCTCATTGCCCGTAAGACCTCGTTTGATCCGCTCTCAAGACCGTATTCCAGGCGATAAAACCCCGCCTGCCTCATCTTGTTTAATAGCCCCTCCGTCATCTCTTTACGGGGAATAGCCAGGGCGCTCATGTCTATAGACATATTATCCTTTATCAAGAGATCACATAACTCTTCCAATAATCTTATGTTACCGTTTACAGCAGCATCGCATATAGTTAGGTGGGTAGTATTATATTTTTCCTTATACAGCTTAATATGATTAAGAATGTGTTGTGTAGACTTCGATCTAAAACGCGGGGAGATACTCCTAAAATCACAAAATGGGCAATTCCCGATACAACCACGCGAGAACTCTATCAGGATGCTGTTGGGAATCTTGTATTCGTTCAGCTCGAATCCATCAAATACAGGTATAGGCAATCTATCTAGAGACTTCACAAACGTGGGCGGCTTATCGTGCATAAAGGATTTTTTGTCAAGCATACCTTCTATATCATCGTCTTCGTTGCGCCTTTTGTTTAAAATAGTCAGCGCCAATTCGTACAGCGCCTCTTCCCCTTCACCTACTACACAGTAGTCGACATAATCTTTTACCTCTTTAATCAGTTCTATTCTCTGTTCTTTTATGCTAACGGACACACCCCCGAGTATTACTATTTTGGAAGGATCTCTATCCTTGATTTGCGTAACTATCTCTTTTAGGATCATATCTGAACAATCGGTCGGTAGAGAAAAACCTATAACTCTGCATGAGGAGTCGATTATCTTATCAAGCAATGAATTAATATGGTGCTCAAATTCTCTATAGAACTTCTTAAAATCCTCCTTCTGGCGCCACAAGTGGGAATAGTTCATAGACCAGAGATATCTGTATTCGAGGGGTACTTTATTATAGAGCTTAATATTTAAGTCTAAGACCTCGGCCTCTATGCCTTTTTGCTTTAAATAAGTGCTTAGGCAGGCAGTCCCCAAAGGAGGCGTATCAACGCCCCAGGGCGGGAGATTCACAAGCATGAGGGCAGAATTATTCACAATCGGCATATAATCTTGTGCATCTGTTCATTATGCATTAAATTATCGCATTCCTTGACGCAGCCTATCTCTTTGAAGAAATCGTCTCTCTTAGATAAAAACTTCGCCTTTGCCCTGAATTCGTCATATCTCGAAGAGATCCAGATATCCTTAAAGCTCTTTTCTCTTATGTTGCCCATCGCTTTCCTGACTCCTCTACAGCAAGGGGCAACGTCCCCGTTAGCCAGGACCCTGGAGAATATCCATCCCGCGTAACAGGGGATCTTATCTATAGCTTGCCTGTCATACTCTCCTGTCTTTGAACTCTCCTTGACGCTGGACAGCCTTCTTAAAAAGCCATCGAAAAATTCAAGTTCGATATTATTATTCATGCTTCTTTTTTTAATTTCCGAGGCCTTATTCAAGAGCCCTCTTCTTTCATTCTCGTTTAATAAAAGTCTATCTGTCTGGCCGCGAATCGTATCTACTAAAGTAAAATAGATGCTGTCTGCGCCGTGCTGTAAGGCAAACCCATACATCTCTTCAAGATCATTACAGTTCGTGTTCATAATTACATTCGAAAATGTCAGGCGGGGCCTATCTTTTTTTATCTTCTTAAGGTAGAAGAGGTTCTCCTTTAGCTTCTTAAAGTAAGCCGGGGTTGTGCCGGGATGAACTCTGCAGTAGGAGTCGGCGCAACCCGCCCATATACTTACACATAACTCCTCTAAGCCCAGATTAACGAGCCTCGTTATATCTCTTCTGGAAACTAAACCAAAGTTTGTCGTTATTGCCACAAGGAGATCTTTAGATCGGGCATGTTCTATAACATCCATCAAACCCTTGTGCATAAAAGGCTCTCCACCGCCTGTGAATCGAATCCTCTTGGTGCCTAAATCGGATAACTCATCGATCAATTTGATCATCACATCTTTAGGTATCTCTTCTTTTAGGCAATCCTTGGAAGGTCTATCTTTCGTAAGTAAGGGCGAATAGAGCCAACAGGAGAGGCATCTTAGATTGCACTTGTTAGTGGGATCTATGACTACTTGTTCAGGGCCCGCGAGCGCCTTTCTGCCGTGAAGGATGCCGGCAATTACAGGATCTTTGTTATACCTTTTATAATCCGCTCTTTTAGGATTTACCTTTTTTACGAATTTCAGGGTCTTTGCGATGCCTTTTAAGATGAGTCTTTCCGGAGGGCTGAGCATCTTTATCCTTTTATGCATCCAGGTATTTCTGCCTATATCATCACAGCTCTTATAACAGCCCGCCTCTTTTATATCCGGGTCGTTTCCTATAACCCTGAAAAATGGATCGTCCTTTACATAGACACATGTCTTTTTGCGAAAATGGGCCTGTCTCTCCGAATTCCAGATCTCCGAGAACCTGTTTAGGTAGAGAGAGCCTGTGGGTATCCTGTGGGCTTTAAGACAGGAGTGTACTTCTCCGTTAGGAACGATTCTCGCGAAGAGCCATCCTATATAACACGGCATCTTATCGACAATATTCCTGTCGTATCTCGCCTCTTTTACATCTTCGGCGACAGATATCCTTCTTAAGAATTGGCCGAATTGGAAGAGCAGAAGATCGCCGCTCTCTGTTCTATTATTCGCGTCCAAACCCAGTTTTATCTTAATGCATAGATCTTTTAATTCCGAAAGTTCCCTTTTATTCAAGGCCAAAATATCCGTAGCATCAGGGATGGTATCGACTAAAGTAAATTCCAAAGACTCTGATCTTGTTCTGGCGGCGAATCTCACCATCTCTTCTACTTCAAAATAGTTCATGTTGAAGATGACATTATAAAGTTTTATACGGGGCTTATCCCTCTTATGCGTATTAAGGTATATGAGGTTCTCTTTTATTCTGTAAAAATCTTCTTCTGTTCTGTTGGCATGGGTCTTTATGTAAGTGCGGGGCGTAGCGGCCCACGTGCTTACCGTAAGAAAATCTACCCCTATATCCATGAGGCAATCCAATCTCTCTTTTGTAAGCAAGGTGAAATTTGTATTTACATGGCATATTAAATTATGTCCTTTGATGTGTTTTAAGATATCGATAATCTGAGGATGCATAAAGGGCTCTCCGCTTCCGGAAAGATAGACCTCTGTCGCCCCCATATGAGAGATATCGTTTATAAGCTCCTTTGCCAGCCCCAAAGGAAGATATTGTTTTTTATCCCTATCAGAAAGCCTCTTCTCTCTTAAGAGAGGGGAGTTGCACCAGCAGGCTATGCATCGGTTATTACAATTATTGGTCAAATCTATCTGTACGTGAAACGGGCCTTTGTAGCCCTTCCGGCCGTCGTAAATGCCCAGGACCTCAAGATATCTCTCCTTTAAATATCCGGCATTCAGGTTTGATTTTACCTTCTTGGCAGTATAAATTAATCCATTGGACGTTATATTATTTTTTAATGCCGAAATATAATTAGCGCCTATTTTTCTCTTTCTGTCTGCAAAAAATAGACCCGCTCCATTCGTAAAGGTGAATCTCTCTATATGCGGCACTACCCCTTGAGATTCTATCTTGAGTCTATGTCTTCCCGCATTAAGATCGATCTCGGCCTCTTTATTCCACATTAGATATTCTCTTGTCCAGCCTCCCGTAATCACTGAAAGCGCGGTCTCTTTAATCAGTCTGTCATCTAAGAATATGCTGACGGGCCTGAAATCTTTGGCGGCATATTTTGAATATAGGTTAAATTTTCCGCCTTCCGGCACAAAAAAATCATATACAGCATAGCTTGAGCGTCTTCCTCCATCTATGACTATATCTTTTCCGAAATCATGACAGTCTGGGTTCAGGTTGCTTTTTGTAAAATCCTTTGCCATTATCTCGATATATCTCTTTTTCTTCTCTCTTTTTACTCTAGTCTTGCAGGCCCAGAAGCCGTCTCCCCTTGCGGTATCTCTGTAAATTTGTAAATTCATACCCCAGTTGTCGCAGCTCTTTAAACAGTCGATCCTGGAAAAATAAGGGTCCTTCTTAGATAAATTTTTTGCGTTGAATCTAAACTTTTTATATCTGTAAGAATTCCAGATACTTGAAAATGAGTTCCTGTGAATATTTCCCAGAGGGAATTTAGACGCCTTGCAGCATGGAATTACACTGCCGTCTGATAATATGCGGCTGTAGTACCAGCCAACATAACACGGTATAGAATCCACCTTTATGTCATAAATTGATTCTTTTTTACAATCAGAGAGCCGTCTTAAAAACGTCCCCATGTTTAATATATTTAAAAGATTGGCGTCTATGGTTTTTTTATCAGCTTCTTTAAAACAATCCGCATAAAACTCGCATGAGGGGCACTCTTCTCTAGGCGAAAAACGATACTTAAATGTCTGGGCTTCGGTTACTTTATCTGCTTCTTCGCTTAATCCTTCTTTCTTGGGCAACTCGTGCCCTTTTGGGCATACTATCTTTTCAGCGTATCTGGAGAGCTTAAAGCCCTCTTTATAATCCTTCCATAATTTTCCCGGATCAAGAGACTCGTTCTCTTTAAAATTGGATATGCTGCAATCTTCCGGCACTTGGTAGTAGACCATCTCTTTTGATTTACGTATCTTCCCAAACTGGTCAAATATTTTTTTTGCCTGTGTTTCGCCCAAGGCCAAGAAGCCGGTCTTCTTTTCAACAGTATCTACTACCTGGAACTCCACAGAATCCGCGTTAACCTCTCTTGCGAAATCGACCATCTGTTCTAAATCATCATAATTCCTGCTGCAGATTACATTGTAAATCTTCACGTGAGGAAAATAAGAGTCAAAACGGCGTTTATAAAAAGCGAGCGTATTCAGATTGCCTTTTACCTTTTCAAAATCAGACCTATTCTTTCCGGGATGAGTAGCAACATAGGTATCGGCGCTTCCCGCCCAGATACTGGCGGTAATAAGATCCACTTTTAAATCAATAAGCATCTCGGAGAAATCTTTGTCTATAAGAGTAGCATTGGTTATGATATTTAGGCGCATTTGGCTCGACTTAATCAGCCCTATTACTTCGCGGATATTCGGATAGAGAAATGGTTCTCCCGAACCTGAAAGGAATATCTCTTTGGTTCCTAATTGATGCAGTTCATTTATGACTTTTTTTACGAGACTAAACGGTAGCTCTCTCTCTTTTTTAAAGAATAGTCTTTTTTCGATAAAAGGTGAGTGGACCCAACAGCCGATACAATTATTATTGCACCTGTCCGTTAAGTCTATCTGCGCGGTATGCGGGCCGCGGAATGCCTTCCTGCCGTTTTTTATTCCATCCATCATAAGCCGGTGTGCATCTGATAGGCCGGTCTTCATAACTTACCTATGAATCTCCCCTTGTGCAATAGAAGATAGTTAAAATAGCTTGCTGTCTTTTTAAAAGTCTCTTTCGGTCCGCGGTCCCGCATATAGATTAAGAATCTCTTCATATCCCCGTAAAGCCCCCTCTTCCTCCTCTTAAAGTCTGCCCATCTCCTGTATGCAAAATGTTTCGCCTCTACCAATTCTAGAGGAGAGATGTCCTCAGGCTGAAATACGCAGCGGTAGTGGCCGTCATATAATGACCAATCCTCAGTAAGTATCCTGCCGGATCTAACCAGATCATCGAAAAGTTTAGTTCCCGGGAAGGGTGTAATTATAGAGAATTGTATAGAGGCAGGGTCGAGCTCCAGGGCATAATCTATGGTCTTATTTATAGTATCTTTAGTCTCGCCGGGCAAACCGAAGGCGAAGGTAAGGTGTGTCTTTATCCCCAACGACTTGGTAAAACCGATAATCTCTTCAGTCTTCTTTAAATCAAGGCGCTTGTCGCACCTATCGACTAATTCCTGCGATACGTTTTCTACCCCGTACTTAACGGCACGCAATCCCGCCTTGTGCATCTTCAAAAGCAGCTCTTCATCCATCAAATCGGCCTTTGCCATTATGGCCCATGGGGTATCATGAAGTCCCCTTTTTATAATCTCATCAGACAATCTCATTATCCTGGCTTTGCCTATATTAAATGTGTCGTCATCAAAATATACGGACTTGAACCCCTTCTTTTTCACCAGGTGCTCCATCTCATCTACTACATCATTTATCTCTCTGGTTCTGTAAGTCCTTCCTCCGAAGAGCACCTGGGGCCATAAACAGAAACTACAGGAAAAAGGACAGCCCCGCGAAGCTACCATCTGAGCCGAAGGATGAGGAATATCACCCGGCAGATCCCAATAATTATGCATGGGAAGTGTATCTCTGTAAGGCCATGGCAGAAGATTTATATCAGGCGGCACTCGAGGGGAATTCTTGACTATGCCGCCTTTAGCGTCTCTCCAGATAAGGCCTTCCACGGAAGAGAGGTCTCTTTCGCCTCTTTGAAGATTCTTTATAAGCTCAAGAAGCGTAAACTCATATTCGCCGAATAGGACAAAATCTATGAATTCATTCCTCCTTAGAAAATCCTCCTTATAGATCTCGTATTGCGGGCCGCATAGGGCTATACTAAAGTCTAGGTTCGACAGATATCTTAAGAGCCTCATATCATGATAAAACGACGGAACAGAGGTCTCCACAACCAAGATATCGAAATCCCGGCCGGCTAAATCCTCCAGAAATTTATCCTCCGGAATCTCTTCGGCCAAGGCGTCTATTATCTCAGCCTCGATGCCATTCTCTCTTAGAAGCGACGCGGCGTAAGAAAGAAAAAACGGAAAGGGCATATAATTGCCCTCGCTTCTGTCTTTTATATGAGGCCATCTGGAGCCGGACCGAACACCTGTCGATCCGTCCGCTGCCTGCCAGGGGAGATTGACCAAAAGGACTTTTAGTTTATCCCGGGGAGATTTCTTATCTCTCTTTACGCCTCTTAGATACCCCTGGCGCAGATTCTCTATCTTTTCGTCCAAAATGCTATTCGCTTGATATAAATTTATACTGCCGGAAAATACCTTATACCTCCCCGGCTCATACCCTCTATCCCTTGGCGAGATGCGCCTGAACCCGACAAGATGGCTCTTTAAATGGGCGGGTGAATTTTGTATTAAGGGCAGAAGGTCTTTCTGTCTTGATTCCATAACATACGAGGGCAAAAACCCTTCTTCAGTAGGTATTGCTGCCCCTACTAAGGTAGACACAAGATCGCCTAAATATATATCGCGCCAAACATTCTCTAAACGGGGAAAATACGCATGTCTATAATCTACTAACCAGCTCTTGTACTTTGGAGTAATTACGGATACGATGCGAAATTCATCTATGTATAACGCTTCTTCTATCTCCACATCTATCTGCCAGTCTATCCTGCTTTCGTCTCTTATCTTTAAAGACCAGGTCTGGCTTAAGGGTAGGTCCCTGAAGACAAATTTGATTTTAAGATAATCTTCTTTCTTCTCTATAATTTGTGAATGCGCCTTAGAAGAATCTGTCCATAGGCCTAATGTATTGACGGCTACATTCAAACCTGTGTCTTGAGTAATAGATACTCCGTTCCAAAAGAGGTTTATGCTATTAGCCGCGCAGACAATCTTTATATTCCCTCTGGATATAAGATGATCTGGGCCTTGCATAGTTCCCCGTCTTTCTTTTATAATCAAATAGCCGAGGTACTTTATTCCCCGCCAGATTGCGTATAAGAAGCCGCCCGCATGCAAATGTTTTTTAAACTTTCGGTAGTTGACCTTATGGGATGGGAACAATTTCTATCGCCCCTTTAAAATATAACCGCTTTCCGGGCAGAAGGATATCCGCGTTTGCCTTCTGGTATTGCAGTAATCTCGCTCTATATAGGTCATCGCTGTTTTCCACAATCGCCCGCATATAATCTTTTTTGAGTTCATTCTTAAATACAACTCTTGGCAAATTTTCTGAAACGGCTTCGGCCTGATCTGTCTTTCCGTACCAAAATCTAAAAGGAGATATGTCGTAATCCTGCGCGTATTCATTAAGAAACTCTCCTGTCTGCAGCTTGGGGATTGCCCATCTTCCGTATTCAGGTGATAACATAAGGTTTACCTGTTCTATTTCAAGGGCAACCTCTCTGTGAATCTTCATCTCTGCATTCCATAGGATCAAATTCTCATCGGCAAGTTCCATCTGCCAGACCTGTGAAATCGGCAGATGCGGCCAGTCCCCCGAAGCTATTATCCCTGTGTCTGTTCTCTTTTGAACCTTCCAAGCCGCCCTGTAAGAATCATACCAAATCCCGGATGAGTTTACAGAGGTATATATGCCTAACCCCGTAGTCAATTCCTTATCTTTCCAGAAGATCCTGCCCCTTCCCAGTTCGAATACAAACTTCAGGTCACTCTTGTTTATCTTTATCGACTTATTTAAAAAAGACTTTTCGCCAAACTTGACATCTCTATTTAAAACAACTCTTCCCGTAAAATAACTATAATTGCCCGGTTGTATGGTCTCATCTCTTTTTGGTACAATTAAAGAGAAGTTAAGATAAAGGGGCTCTTCGCGCGTCTCTTTACGTCTATAAATGCTCGCTATTATTTCGTCTGGATGCGAAGTGGCCTCAAAAAATAATTTAGAAAAATCGTTGCTATTAGGCGTAAGTATTATCTGGGAAACTCTATTATCCTTTAATCGTATGGGGCCTATATCATTGATATATCGATTGACCGAAAGCCCTCCCTCTTCGCCGGCGCTCTTCCAGTCTTTATATACGTTTTGCAGTCCCAGTCTCGTATCGAGGTTAATAATAGAAATGGGCTTATCTAATTTCATATCTACCTTAATATCCAAAATGTCTCGACTACAGCTCAAATGCCATGTCGCGGACAATGGCAGCGGTCTGTAGTCTAGATTTAAAATTAATTTCTCATCGGAAACCTTCTCTATGTTCCACTCGGCATCACCCAGATTAAACCATCTCCCGGAAACATAGAATGAATTATTCAATCCGTTTCCAGCGGTAATCTCTCTATCCTTGCAGTAAAGCCTGATTGTTTTATTATCTAAATCACAAAATAGGCGAAGGTCCCCGTTTGATAAGGTGCGTTGGGCAAAAACTCTTTTTCTCTCCGCTTCCTGCCTGAACTGCAAATCTTCTTTTCCTTTCTCTTCTTCGCGGCGCAGGAGTCCTCTTCTCTTCTCTTCTTTCAACAAAAATCCTCTCTGTATATTTTTCATATAATCATCGAAGCTATCTTTGTCGGAAAAGAACTTAATAGAGATGGGATCCGCCTTATCCAGATTACATTGAAAGACACGGCCTTCATCCTCATAGCCCGTATTAAAAAGCTTGATTTGAGCATTCTGCTTTTCTGCGATAATAAAAGGGAGGTCTCCTGTCTCTTCTCCGGGGTCTATGCCTATTATTCCCTCAGGAAGATCTCCCAGACCTAGATCCTGCCAATTGTATTTATGTGAAAAAAGAGGAAACGCCCCGTTGCCATTTAACGCGATCCATCTTGAGTATTGAGGACCAACAATCAAATCTATATGTAATCTCTTCATATCTTTTTCTTTAGCTCTTACGCGCCATCTTAGTTCTTTATCCTTAAGATCGATTGTCCAATCCTGTCTGAGCGCATCTTTAAGAGACCTCCCTTGGGCCGTAATCGTATCAGGTGTGCAATCCCCTATCTGCCAATATAAGTTATAAGATGTATTCCAGTTGTTGATGGAAGCGTCGAAGAAGGCTGCGTAACCACCCATGCCCTTGGTGACAGGAAGACCGTTACAGCTTAGGTATATCCTGCCGTTGTTAAATACTACCCTGTAACCCTTCTTCTCTATAATCGCGATGCCCTCTTTTCTACCGGCAGTCTCCAGATAAGAAGAGATTACCTTTTGCGGTAAACCGTCTTGTATAATCTTTCCATTTTCAAGAAGGATTGCCTTATCGCACAGCTTGCTTACCATATTCATATCATGGCTTACAAGGATTATGGTCTTATCTTCTTTTTTTAATTCTAATATCTTTTTTATACATTTTTCCTGCGCCTCCTGGTCGCCCACCGCAAGGATATCATCTATCAATAATATATCAGGCGCGACAAATATCGCCAGCGCAAAGGCAAGCCGCATATACATGCCCTGGGAATAATACTTAACAGGTGCATCGATAAATCTCCCGAGATCGGCAAACTCCGCTATCCCTCCCATGATACCTTCCAATCTCGCCTCATTCCAGCCGTACATCCTTGCATTGAGCATAATATTCTCTCGGCCGGTAAACTCAGGGTTAAAGCCCGCCCCCAGCTCCATAAGCGCGGATACCCTGCCGTCCACATCAACCCTGCCCCTGTCAGGCATAAGCATACCGGCAATCAATTTCAAGAGCGTGGTCTTTCCGGCGCCGTTCTGGCCGATTACGCCCAGGACACTTCCTTTTTCGACGCTAAGGTTAATATCCCTCAAGACCCAGACCTCTTCCCATGAGACCTTTCCGCCTCTTACAAACTTAATCCTGTACCTTTCCGAAACGTCTTTAAATTCTACGGCCTTCATATCCTCTTCAACAAAGACGGCTCCTTCTTAATAAAGTAAATATAACCTATTGCAAAGGAGGTTATTGAGATTAAAAACGCGATTCCCATGTTTACCAATGAGGGCATTTGAGCCCCGAAGAGAATCTCTCTGTAGCATGTTATATAGTAAGTCATGGGATTAAGCAGACATATCCAGCGATAGGGAAAGCTTAACATCTCGAGAGAATAGAATACGGGTGTAATCCAGAACCAGATCATAAGGCCTATTGAAAGAAAATGCGCTATATCGCGCAAAAAGACATTGGCGCAGGAAAGAAATAACCCCAAGCCCAGCATAAAGATAAACTGCAGGGCTATCACAATAAGAAGGAATAAAAGGAGTCCTGCTACCCTTAAATCTACAATTATAAATATCGGAAGTATAATGGCGAATCCTATAAGAAAATTTAAAAGGTTGCTGATGCCTAAGGATATCGGCACAATCTCTCTTGGGAATATACCCTGCCTTAAAACAGAGGTATTCGTTATAAATGAATTCGTAATCTCTGTCAGGGCATTAGCAAAAAATAACCACGGTATAATACCTGCGAGCACAAAGATGGTATAATTCGGAACTTTTATCCCAAAGACTGCGGTAAAGATAAGATTTATACACGCTGCCAAGATCAAAGGTATGATTACCGCCCACCATATGCCCAATCTTGAGCCTGCGTATTTTGCCCTTATCTGGGACCTTGCCATATCCCGTAATATACGGCGGTGTAGATATATATCTTTCAGCCTATTGCTAAATATTCCGAGCATTTTTGGTAAGTGACCTTGCGACTCTTTTGCTTTCTAGGATTACGTCTTCCATTGAAAAGTAGCGCCAGGAACCGTATCTGCCGCAGGAGATGATGTCCTTATCGTATAAAAATTTCAAAATTGCCCTGCGCGTACTTTCACAGTGTTTATCATAAACAGGGTAGGCGTATTCTATGTCGTTTATCTGGTCGCAGCATATACTGGCGCTTCCGTTTAGTATGCCCACCTTTCTTAAATCACTCTCGATATCTTTTGCTATTCCTTTTTTATCGATAGGCCTCTCTTTTGAATATGACACCTCAACGTATGAGGCGGACTTGCCGGGCGGCGCAAGATAAGAAGAAAAATTGTGATAAAAACCCACGCGGAAGAAACTGGTATCCCTATGAGGAAAGTATATCCAGTGCCTTCCGGGCATGATATTACCATCCATGCCTAAGTTTACGTTGTAAATAGATACCCATCTCAATTTATTAAAATAAGGCGCTATGTATTTGGGTATTTTTTTGATTATCTTTCCGAGTTCGGGAAGCGGCATAGTAGAGACTAAGATATCGAATTTTTCTCTGCTGCCATTGCGAAACTCTACCACTCTCTTTTTTAAATCGATCTCAACCGCTTCATGTCTTGGAAAGACCTCATTAGACTCTCTTTTAAAGGCCTTGATTAATTCTTCAATGCCGCCTTTTTTTGGGTAATAAAAATGAGAATGGTAACCAAATCTTCTTTTTCTGCCGTTGGCGGAATCTTCAATGTCGTCTAAAGAGGGGGTAACGACCAGTCTATCTGCCCATGAATGTGATAACTCTTCCAATGGCGTACGCCAAAACTTTAGGTTATAGGGTATCATGAAGTGCTCGGCAATCCCTCTGCCGAAATTTTTGTATATCCAATCCAGAAAATTACGCGGTCTTTTGGGTCCCGATCCGTTATTGCGGACTTTTTTAAACTCGGATAGACAGTCTCTATATACGGCGGGGGGAAGCGAAGAAAGATTTACCTGAAAGGGATACGGGATGAAACTGTTAAAGTTGTAAACCCGGGCGTCTCTTTGAAGTTCGGCGAGGTTATCGCCCAATAGAGACCTGACTAATGAAAAGACCTCTTTATCTCTAAAATGCAGGAGGTGCCCGCTTACATCAAAGGTAAATCCATCCTTTATATGAGATGAGCAGACCCCGCCTGCCCTTCTCTCCTTCTCAAATATCTGTGAATCCACGCCTAACTTTTTAAGAAAGTAGCTTAAAGATATGCCGGATAACCCCGCACCTAAAATAGTAATCCTTTTCATAATATTGGGTATAATTATAACATATAAAGAGCGAAATGTAAATTTCGTAGATTTGCAAGGCGGCGGGGCACGCGAGGGCGGGGGCTTGCCGGAGCGACTGTCAAAATTTTTGCGGGTGGCATTTGGCGGGCGCCCAAATTTCGCAACTGGGGATGGGGGCTGGGAGGCCCCATCTGTATTACATATCTATTGGCATGCCCCAGCAAGAAATTTGGGCTGCCAAATGACAGGCCCTGCAAAAATTTTATCCCCGCGTGCTCCGTCAGCTCGCAAAGCAGTAGAGTCTAATTGCGTGATTTAGTTCTGGATTTCAGGTAGGCGATTAACCCAAAGATGGCCAGGAGCGCTATTGTGGCTAGGCTGATATACTTACCGATCTTATAGGATAATGGATCGAATACAAATCTTACGGTGTGCCGCCCCTTATCTAAATAGACGGCCCTCAGGAAGTAGTAGGCCCTATAGAGATTATCAGATTTTCCGTCTACAAATACCTTCCATCCCGGGTAATATGAATCGCTCAATATTAAAAATTTAGGTTCGTTAAGCGCTGCCTCAACAATAACTTCTTCGGGTTTATAGCTTACGATCTCGGCCCTTTCGTTATTACGACGAACCTCATCAGGCCCCGGGGATCTAGCGGGATTCGCAACAAGAGGCCCTTCTTCCAATATAACCAGCTTGGCCGGGTCAAAATCTTCGCTGTCAAGAAGCTTTAGAATCTCTTCTCTATTCTCGACGATCTTAGCGTCTTTTACCAAAAAGACCCTCTCCATACAGGCATTATTTTTATTGATGTAAAAATACGGGTAGCTCTTGCCCTTATACCCCAGCGGAAATGAGGCGATTTCATCTTTAAAAATCACCTCGTAATTATCTTCTTTGATAGGTCTGGCGCTGATAACATACTTTATGTTTAAAAGACTTATGAGCTTAGACTTAAAAGGCCTCTTTGCCATATATATAAGATTCATAAACTCCGAGCGGTCTCTCTTCGACATAGAGCCGTATCCCTGCGAATCAGAGATCCCGTGCACCATTGCGGTATTACTGGCAAAGGTCATCTTTCTCTCATACTGCCCTTTTTCAAAATTTACCCCCCAGATAGCCTGATTTATTCTGCCCAGTGTATCAGAGCGCATGATGCGGAAATAATCCTCATCTCTCTTAATCGCCGAAAAGCTTTTGGGTTCTTTCTTAAAGATCTCGAGGCTTGCCGTCTTACATATTCCCATATTTATGCTTAAGAGGTCTAGAAATATGATAGAGACGACCAAGAAAATAAAAATCCTTACCCTTATCTTCCTGTGCAGAAATAGAAAGAGGGTTAACATAGATAAGGAAAAGATTATAAATAAACGGCAGAGGTTTGCGCTGTCGGATAAGAACGTGATATATGCTCCCGAAAAATGAGTCATCATTGAGCTTCCGACGGATAATAAGAATTTAATGATATGACTGTATATCGGGCCCCAGAATGTGAAAAATATTATAAGAAGAAACCCCAGGACGCCATTTATTAAAAGAAGTCTCTTTGCGAGTCTCTCTCTTCTTTCGGTATTCATATTAGAGAGGGTATCGTACCCTATCCCTGAAAGGATAGAGAGCGCGAATGTCGATAAAAAGATAAATTTTGCGGGATAGCGTATGTAGCCGAATCCGAATATATATTTATATAAAAAATTATATACCGGGGTATACTTACCCATGGCCAGGATTAATGATACCGCCAATACCGCTGTAAAAAAAAGTGTCTTTCTATCGGGTTTTCGGAATATGGCGAATAATATAAAGAGGATGGGCATTATCCCTATATAAAAACTTATTATCCATTCCTGCACCCTAAGATGACCGCCGGCAACCGTGGTATTGCCGAAGAGATGCGGTATGAAAAAAGAGAAGAGTTCGGCCGGCAGAATGGACTCGCGGGCTACAAGATCAAACGCCTGACTGCCGGACCTTGTCGAATTCGCCACTAGCTCTAAAAACGGCAGTAATTGCGCGGCGGTTATAAACAACCACAGAATTGAAGCGATAGAAAAGAGGCCCAGTATCTTTGCTATGCCCTTAACGACCTTATCCTCTTTACGCAGGAAATATAGATAAAAAACCGCATATAAAAAGAGTGTCCATATCGTACAATAGATTATGGTCGGCTCGCCTCCCAGAAACTGGATAGATAGAAGAACTCCCGTAATTATGGCCGCGTATATACTCCTCCTTTTTAAGGTCATATCAAAAAATAGGAATATAAGCGGCAGCCATATGACGGAACTCAACGTGGTGTTCATGGATATAACGGAATTGAGATACCCCCCAAAGACAAAGACGAAAGATGAGATAAGCGAGGCTACTTTAGAGAAATTCCAATAGCGCATAAGAGAATAGACAAATATGCCTGCCAAGTAGAAGTGCGCTATAATATACCAATTAAATGCTGTGTCAAAAGACGAAAAGAGGTAATTGATCAGGCTTAGGGGATAAAATATGCACGGTTGAAGGACAGCCAAGAAGGGTGTCCCGTTTTTAAGGTAAGGGTTCCATAGGGGGATGCTGCCGCACTTGACGGAACTTGCCGCGAATTCTCTTAAGGGATAGAAGTACCTTCCAAGATCTCCGTAGGCGAATATCCTTCTATCAAATATTACATTATGAAACCAAATGATAATAAGGATAAGTAATAAAACTGCTGCTAAAAAATCTTTTATATTTAATCTATACGGTCTAGGTAACATCATAATAATAAGGGAGGGTCCTTTCCCTCCCTTATATATCTATAACAGGATTGAAGACTTATCGGTTCAGCCTACTTATATGAAGCGGTCGCCTGTCCGTTTCCGGAAGTGTAGTTAACGGTGAATTTGGTATTAACGTCTCCGGTTGTATCCGAATCGAGACACTGCTCCCATGTCTTAGGATAAGCGTCAGAATAAGCGTCATCTGTCCCGATTAAATGTTTTGCCTTCCACATCTGCGCCCCGGATTCGATCGCGGCCACAACACCCTGTTCTGCCGCTGTTTCCGCGTCGCTTCTTAAGTCGATAAACCTGGGTATGGCAACTACCGCTAATATGCCCAATATAGTAATAACCATGACTAATTCTATCAGTGTAAAACCTTTCCTCATAATCTTACCTCACCTCCTTACCAATTATATATATACTAATACTATTTTAAACTTTACATAGTATACCATATTATATATATATAGTCAACATCTCATCTTAAGTCTTGAACAGCCTTACCATATTCCACATCGGCAAAAATATTGCGAGCGCCAGTAAGAGTACGGCGCCTCCTATGACTACAACCAGTATCGGTTCTATCATGGTCGTAAGGTTCTGAATGACATAATCGGACTGTTGGTCATAATATTCAGAGACGCGCAGTAAAAGATCGTCGATCTTGCCCGTCTCCTCCCCTATAGCGACCATCTGTACCACCATAGGAGAGAATACTCTGCTCTTTTGCATGGGTTCGGCCATGGACCCGCCTTGGTTGACGTTGGTCATGACATCCCTTATGGCATCTCCGATAATCACGTTTCCTGTGGCATTGGAGACCATATCCAGAATCCCCAGTATAGGTACGCCGCTTCTTATCAATATAGACATAATCCTGCTGAATCGCGACATGATAATCATGAACATAAGCGGTCCGAATATAGGGACCTTCAGCTTAAAATTATCCCATAGCCTTCTACCCTTCTTAGTCCTGATAAACTTCTTAAAAACCACTATGCCTATGCCGCCTAAGATTATTATAATATACCAATAATTTCTTATCGCATCGTTTACCCATATAAGTATCTTTGTCGGAAGCGGAAGCTCGCCCTGGAATCTCGCAAATAAGGTCACGAAACGGGGGATTACATATGTAACCAATATGGAAAAACCTATACCCAAAGCTGAGATGGCAATGATGGGGTATCTTGTAGCGGTCTTTATCTTGGCCTTTGTATTCGTTTCATGCTCGCCCAATTCAGCAAGCCTGGTCAAGATCTCATCCAAGACACCGCCCAGCTCTCCCGCCCTTATCGCATTTATGTACATTTCGTCAAAAACGTGCGGATGGCGCGCCAGGGCATCCGAAAAGCTCATCCCGCCTTCTATATCTTTTATTAGCATCCGCACAATCTCTTTTAATAGGCTGCTTTTAGTCTGCTTTTCAATCGCGCTAAGCCCCGCCATGAGCGGCAATCCCGCTCTTATTAAAGTCACCAGCTGGCGGTTAAAGAGGTTCATATCGTCTTCTCTTACCTTATTAAACCTGGCTAATAACGATGTATACTCGCGGGCGCTCTCTTCTGTAATCGACACCGGGGCGTAGCCCATAGATTCAAAATGGGTAGCCACAGCGCTCCTGTTATCGCCGCCTATCGTGCCGGTGATCAGCTTTCCGAATTTGTCGCGCACTCTATATCTATATACTGGCATATTCTCTTCGTGATTATATGGTCTGCATTACGCGCAGAACCTCTTCCGGGGTGGTAATACCTTTCTTAATCTTATCCTCGCCGTCCTGAAGTAGATTACGCATGCCCTTCTCTATTGCAGCCTTGCGTATCTCATCCGCAGAGGCCTTCCCGATTATTAAATTTTTAATCTTCTCATCTATCATAAGCAGTTCAAATATACCTATCCTCCCGGAAAATCCGGTGTAATTACACCTGGCGCAGCCCGCCCCTTTGTACAATGAGACTTTTTCCTTAATCCCTATATCCTTCAGGACATCTGCCGGAGGAGAATATTTCTCTTTGCACCTTTCGCAGATTACCCTGACCAGCCTCTGCGCCAGCACCCCTGCTAAAGTAGTAGATATAAGAAACGGCTCAACCCCCATATCAACAAGCCTTGTAACGGAGGAACACGAATCGCTTGTATGGAGTGTCGAAAATACGAGATGTCCCGTAAGAGACGCCTGGATTGCGATTTCGGCGGTCTCTCTATCCCTTATTTCGCCTACCATCATTACGTCAGGGTCCTGCCTTAAGAAAGTGCGCAGGCCCTCTGCGAATGTAAGTCCTATCTTCAGATTTACCTGAGTCTGCCTTATCAGGGGTATCTGATATTCAACCGGATCCTCTATAGTAATAATGTTCTTCTCAACTGAATTTATGGTAGCTAACGAAGAATATAAGCTGGATGTCTTTCCGCTGCCTGTAGGGCCTGTCACCAATATTATCCCGTGAGGGCGATGTATAAGTTTGTTATAATTTTGCATATCATATTCTGATAATCCTAATTCGCCAAGGCCCAGAAGGATGCTTGACTTATCTAATATCCTTATTACTACATTCTCCCCGTGTACCGTCGGACATGAAGAGACCCTCAGATCCAGACTCTTATTTTCGAGCTTCATCTCGATCTTACCGTCCTGCGGTTTTCTCTTTTCTGCAATATTCATCTTTGACAAAAGCTTTACCCTGGAAACTATGGCGCCCTGCAATTGCTGCGGGATGCTATTTACCTCTCGCAAGACGCCGTCTATCCTGTATCTTATCCTTAATACCGATTCATCAGGTTCTATGTGAATATCGCTCGCCCTGTTTCTCACCGCTTCCATGATGAGCAGATTCACAAGCTTTACAATCGGCGCCCCCTCTGCCATCTCCGTTAATTCCATGGCGCCCGCCTCTTCGGATATGACACCTGCGCCTTCAGCGGTTATACCCTTTATAACATCCTCAACTTTCCCTATGCTGCTGTAGTATTGATCGACGGCCCTTGAAACCGCTTCGTCCGAGGATAATACGACATCGATGCTGCTGCATCTGGATTTATTTCTTATCTCATCTATGCCAACCAGGTCGTTCGGATCGGCCATGGCAATGGTAAGCGTCTTATCGACCCTAAAAACAGGTATTGCCTTGAACTCCCTGGCCACAACCTCCGTAATAAGGCTTACCACGGCGGGATCAAGGATATATTCCTTAAGGTCTATAAAAGGGACTCCTAACTCTTCTGATACAGTATATGCCACATCCTCATCTGAAAGGATACCGAGTTTTTCAAGAGATTTCTCGAGTGATAAGCCGGTCTTTTTGGACTCTGCCTTTGCGGAGGCTACATCGTTATTATTTATGATTTTTTTCTTCAGCAATATATCAATTATATTTATCTTCTTTTTAGCCATGGCTATCCTTTTATTATTTGTTCCAATATTCCTTTGTGCCGATATCTTCCCATATACCCTTGTGCTCGTAGATATGAATCTTTCTTTTTTTTATTAATTTCGGAAAGAGATCTTTATCAAAATCCTGAAAGCCGCTTCCGATATGACTCATGACACTTTGAGAGAATGAGTATATGCCGCAGTTTACAAGACGCCTCCTTGTAAAACCCGTTATAAGGCTGCCTTCGTGCGTTACTACCCCGAAATTCTTAGGCCTGGATAGGTCCTTGACAACCATGGTGGCGCATCCCCTGTGAACCTCTGCCAATCTTCTCGGGTCTAGATCCGAATATACGTCGGTATGTGTAGCGATAAACCTCTTTCCGAGCTCTTTAGAAAAATATTTTATAGCGCCTGCGTTCCCGATGGGTGTATCTTCTACAAGAAGCTGTAACCCCAGATACTTGAACTTATCCCTCTCTTTGAGGCTTACGTTTATAAGTATCTCAAAGCCCTTATATTGGTCTATGAGATGTTCGATTATAGGTTTACCTTTAACAGGAATAAGAGGCTTTGGCACATCAGGAAAAACTTCCTTCATCCTAGTCCCCCCGCCTGCTGCAAGTATAATTACTTTCATCACCCTCTACCTTTTATTTAATAAGATTACCATATAAATATAACAAAAGCAAGGGGGCGCCACCATCTCACCGACTTTGGGCTCAACTGCTTTGCAAGGCAGCGGGGCACGCAGGGATAAAGTTTTTGCGGGTCCTGTCATTTGGCAGCCCAAATTTTTTGCTGGGGCATGCCAATAGATTTGAAAGACTGATGGGGCCTCCCAGCCCCCATCCCCAGCTGCAAAATTTGGGCGCCCGCCAAATGCCACCCGCAAAAACTTTTGTCAGTCGCTCCGGCAATCCCCCGCCCTCGCTACAATTGTTTTGAATATGTATATTCCAGGCATTGCCCGCGAGACAATTCACCCAGCCCCTGCACGCAGGGGCTGGGTTCATCTTTTCCTCTATAGATACAGTAGGCATGCGGGGGTTATCTGAGCAGGGTCTTTTTCTGCGAGCGGCCATGGTGCCCGAGCGAAGCGAGGGCGAGCGAGCAGAAAAACCGAAGCGAAGCTTGCCTCGGCGGGGCAAGCGAGCGTCCCTGCGAGGATAACCCCGCATGCCTTTCA
>JADHWH010000023.1 GCA_016783555.1 Candidatus Omnitrophota bacterium
CAAGCGCTATAACTAAGACCAGCATCAGCAGTAAGAACTTATATCTCTTAATCATGGCTCATCACCGCCTTCAGGCAATTTACAAATCTGGCAAATCTTATAATCGGTTTAAGATAATGCCTCACCATCGACCTTAAGAGCTTACTTCTCTCGATGATTCCAGCTATCGGAGGACTATGCCTTTCGTACATATCTATTATAAATTCACCAGGTACGTTGGTTAAGAGGCAACTGTCTCTGAAGAATCTTAAAGATTGTATCTCGCCGGCCATCGGCGTCCCGTATGTTGCGGTAGCTATGAAACAGCCGCGTCCGCCGCCGCCGCCGAATGCCGCGGCTATGCCCGTTCCAATCGCTGCGGGCCCGACGCCCCCGCCGCCGCCCAGACCGAATATGCTCAAGTGGCTAACCTGGCCGGAGACGTAATTCTCATCGGTAAATACCTTGTAATTGGCCAGGGCCTCCCATTCTTTCGTAGTCTCATTGTAAACAAATAATTCCAAATTCTCCTCCGGGATATTCAGGCCGTCGACTATGCCGTCATTATCCACATCGTCATAAGGTATCACTACGGTAATAGGCTTATTCAAACCTGCGCCGCTTGCCAATGTAAACTCTCTTTGGTACAGCACCGTATTCTCTCCGTCATCTACTAACGTGCCTGAACCATTAGGTGTTGTTATCGTTAATACGTCATCCGCATCCAGCGTACCGGCCGGGATTTCGCATCTTGTGCCGTCCACAAGCTCGACTTCCGTATTCTCGTCTTTATTTACTCTCACCTGTTTGGTGCGTCCGCCGCCTGCGTTTACCTCTTCATATATGTCCCAATTTACGGGATCTATTATAACAAGCGCTATCTTCGACTCATCGGAGATATTATTAACGGGCGCCCTCAGATCATAATCCCCGGCCCCTGCGGCAACAGCGTTCATAGTGGTTCTGTATGGATAGACGACTGAAGCATCTATATCCGTCCAGCCGGCTGCCCCTGCTGTGGTCGATTTATACTCAAGCTGGGCATCCTGACTCTTGCTGTTTGGCGCGAGTCCTATGGAGACCGTAACAGAATTACCGTAGATACGCTGTCCGCTCTTCGGCGTTCTTATATAGCTTGAGTAGACCGCGCCCGCCTGATCAGGGCCCATGGCAGCTATAGGCACGTACGTCCTGTGCGTCAGCCCGTTATCGTCGGTTACCCTCAATGCCGCAAGGTAATAGCCGGGCCTTGTGTAAGTATAGACAACGTCGCCGGCGCTCGCGGTGCTTATATCGTACCTCTTATCGCCCTCGAAGTCCCATTCATATTTAGTGATTAAGCCTATGCTTAAGGAGTGGGTAAACGTCGCGTCGAAAGGAATAATCTCGTTTACGGGATCTGCGCTCCCGACGGCCTGCGGATCCGCAAGCAGGCTGTTATATTCAACCCTGGTATTCACGGTATCTGCGTCAGAGACGCCGTTTGTATCCGTGACCCTTAATCTTGCCCGATATGTGCCGGGTTCCGTATAAACATGAGTCGCAGCTTCCTGCGTATTCGAGGACCAGTCGTATACGCCGTCGCTCTCAAAATCCCATTCATACGTAGTTATGTTGCCGGTGGTGCCGGCAGCCGAGAAATTAACCGAGTGCGGCTCTACGCCGTCGGTATTGCTGGTGGCCCGCGCACTCGGGCCATTCGGGTTCGTAAGAACTTCTATAGCGAGCGTCGCGGTATCAGTAAGACCGTCGTTATCCGTAACCTTGAATGTAGGCTGATACTTGCCGGCCTCGCTGTAAGTATATGTAATATTGCCCGAGCTTTCGGAATAAGTATCATACTCACCGTCTCCGTTGAAATCCCACTGATATCCTGCCACATATCCGCCGGGGTCACTGGCGCTTCCCGTAAACGATACCGTAAGCGGCGCCTGGCCGCTTATTACAGAGGCGCTTACGCCGGAAGTCTCAGGCGGCGTAAATGCGGCGCCCAGGTCTGCCTGGGTTATGCTGACGCTTACGCCTCTCGTTGAGACGTATCCCTTGTTGTTTGTAACCCTAAGCGCGGCAAGGTGGGTGCCAAGCTCGGTATACCAGTAGGTAACATTGCCTGTTATTGTCGATGACCAATCGTAAGTACCCTTTCCGTCAAAATCCCACTCATATTTTACGATTATCCCGTCGTCAGCTACGCTGATTGTGCCCTTATCGTCTCCGCCTTCTCCCGCAAAATCGACCATGGCGCGGGCGGTGTTGTCCGTGGCCGGCGCGATATCGGTAACGGATGCCTCTGCCCACGGATCATTAAATATATATTTATCACCCGTATCATTATAGCCGCCTTCATAGGGAATAGGATCGGTAATCGCCTGATTCCAGAATGGATTATGCTTATTTATAGCGAATATAAACCATGCGGCAGGCGCTACATGGTAATCGGTATTTAAGGTCCACTGATAAAAGCTTGTCGTAACACCTATCTCTCCGTCTTTGTTGAGAGAGGCGCATGGTATCCCGCCGGTAGTGAAATTCTGGGACTGCAGAGTAACATCAGAGATATCGTCAGACATGCCGTTGTTGCCGAGCATCTGATATGAGAGTGCCATATGGGACATACCCTCGAACCATATCCCGTCGCGGTCGGCATTGAAATCATACCCGAATGCGTACCCGTCGATGTTGTTGACCCTGCAGTTATTCTCAACCCACGTTATGCCGGCGCCGTATTTTCCGGTCTCGCCCAGGGCCAGGTAGCCCCACGTGCTCGGGTCTTCCGGCTGGCCGCTGGTGTCAATGCCGGCGACATAGCCTCTCACATCGCTGTTATCGCCGCCGTTTATGGTCACGCCGTCGTCCAGCGTTCCGGTCCAGAACATCTTGTCTATATCATTCCACATAGCGAGCACAAAGTTCTTGGCATGGAGCGCATAGATCCTGTAATCATGGTCGTTCTGCGCCTCGTAAAGCTTCATAAACGCCGCATAGACGTCTATGTTATTCTCGGTCGATTTTCTGTCGAAGTTGTCCGGATCGATCATTTCGTTATATTGACGGGCCATATGGTATCCGCCGGCGCCGGATGAGCTCTTTGCGTTATTATAAATCCAGTCGCCGAGCTTCTTGGCGAAGTTAAGATATATGGAATCCTCCTGGCCCAGATACTCGTGGTAGCGGAGCGCGGCCAGTATCATAAATGCCATGTCGCCTATCGCCTGATTCGACGCTTCGGGATTTACGCCGGGGGGTATTATCCAATCCGTGCAGTCTCCTGTATGCGTATCATCTATCGGCTTATTCGCCCAGTATGCCCTTCTAATTCTACCGTCCGAAAGACCGGTACCCGGATCTTTAATCGGGTCCTTATCCTGGAACCATATAAACGCGTCGAGGACTTCTCCTGCCCGCTGCCACTCGCCGGCATTCTCAAACGCGAGCGCGCTTATCGCGCTATCGTAGGTCCAGCCGTAGCCGAATGTGCTGCCGCCTGAATCTACGTAGCTGCATAATATCCTCTTTCCGGAACCGACATACCTGTCCATCATCGCCTTCAGGAATTGGAGGGCCCTGTTCTTCGCCGGTATGTAATAGTTCGGATCGCCGGGATCGGTGGGATCGGTCCCGTATCGATATTCCCATAGATTGTTATAACCATCGCCATCGGGGTCATCGTCTCCGTCATAAGCGGTGATGCTGCCAAAATATTGTATCTCCCAGGTATCCCCGAGCCCATCTCCGTCGGTATCTGTATCAACGAAGGCGCTGGCCAGGAGTGTTACGGTTTTATCAGACGTAAATCCATAAGCGGTGCCGATGTTAAAAACCAAAAAGACCCCTGCCATCAGACTCGATACAAATCTCATCCAGCCTCTATATCTCGTCTTTAGTTGTGGGCCTCTTTTACGCAACATCGTCTATCACACTCCTTACGTCTATGGCCTCTTGAAGAATGTATATAATATCTTTCCTTTCCAGCCGACCAAGAAATAGGCATTCCTTTTGGACTTTTCCGCCAGATTGATAATATCCATATCTATCACCGCCCTATAGAGGCCGGGTTTTAGCTTAAAACCATGCATCGCTCCTTTATAAATCTGGTCCTTTTTGGGATAAGCCGGCTCGCCGTATTCCAAATCTATTGCCCTTATATATCTCTTCTTAAAGATGCTCTGAATAGTAACTTTAATCTTCGGTTTTAAATGGATATTTCCGTCATTCTTTAACTGGACAATTGCGCCGACGGAGTCTCTATCTTCAAATTTCCATAGTTTAAAATTGCTTATCTTATAGTCTATCTCTTCCGTGCCTAAGACCATTACATAGAGCGATACGCTGAATACTATATTGATCGACTGCCCCTCTTCCGGCTTGGGCCTAAAGGCTATCATTGCTGAAAGTTCACCTTCTGCATCTTCAGGAACAGTAATCTTGGCCGTGACTTCTTTCTTTTCCATAGGACCTATAGTAAACTCAGACGGAGATATATCCAGCCAGGAGTCTAAGAGCATATCCTTATTCTCATCCAAGACAAACCAAAGCCTGGGGACTACAAGAACCTCCTTAGTCTTATCAGACTTATTATACGCGGTAAATACCACCCGCCTTTCCCCGCCTCTGGGAATAGCTATAGATCGAGTTACCGGAGAAACGGTCACCGCCATAACAGCGGCATATGCGTTATGCGCTGCGGCTAAAACCGCCAATAAAACAAGGCCGTACTTAAATAATCTCTTCATAAAACGGCTCCTTTCTTAATAGTGATATAATTCTAAAATAATGCTGTTTGTTGTATAGTGCTGTTTTACCCTTGCAGATCTAAACCTTGCGGCCAGATATATAAATATCGGCGTCTCGGGATTTAATATATAAATCCTCTCACCTCCGTCAACATTCCCCCATCCTGTGCCTATTCCCGCCGCATTTAGAAATGTCGAATATTCGTCTCCGGTTGTAGAAAAATCCGGTACAATCTCATAATTTGGGTCTCCAAAATTTCCCTCTATATCAAGTTCCAGATCTTCGTCTTTGTCATCCCATATGGTAGAACCGAGATCCTTAAGCCATGACCATTCGCCCTTTGCCTCTTCAAGACCCCACATGCCGCCGGTGTCGCTCTTGAAATATATCCTGAAATCCGGATGGTTTTCAGGATAACCGTTTGCCTCCTCGACAGGAAGGGGAATATCCTGATTTATATCATCCAGCGCCATGCACGCCATTGGGCAAGTAAGGGCGGCTTCGGTCTCTCCTATCATACCTACCGGCTGCTGAAAAAGATATTTTTCAGGATCCCCATCGTATTTTGGAGAAGCGTCACTGCCTAAATTGTCTGTATAAAGCTGCGCGCCCCACGAGGGGTAGGGTGTGTCATAAGCTATCTCCAAATATTGATCAGCGATCTTCCATCCGCCGCCTATTTCTGCAGTAGAAAACCCTATCTGGCCTGAAGGTTCTGTGCTGTTACCAATTCTCTTCTTAATTTCAACCGATAGAGCGGGACTCGTCTCTTTGCGCCTGAGATATCTTAAATCGCCTATGTGGAAGTTGCCCGAGCAGCCGCCTGTATACTTACCCACAACGGCCGCATTGAAGAGTACTTTTGACTTAGTAAGATCGATCTTACGATCCCGTATCTTGAAGTCATCAAGGGCAACATAGACCTCCTGCCAGCTGTTATTGAGCGGCACGTCATATTCGGAAAGCCTCAGTTTTGAGGTCTCATAGCCTTCTGAGATATTATTTGTCCTTATGCCTATCTCAAGATCTCTTGCTGTCTTAACCCAGAAATGTATATATCCGTCGTTGAATCTCTCAAGGTCTTTTGTCGAGGTTGTATCAGTAAGCTCTCCTTCCTGAAAGTAGTATCCCGCCCATCCGCTGCTGGTTACAGAATACGCCGCCTTTAAAGACTTCGCATGTCCGGGCGGGTACACATCAGTAACGGTATCTAGCGCTATGCTGTTATTCGCCGAGGTGCCGTCTGAATCGTATGTGCCGATATTTCCGTATACGCCTTCGTCTATGAATATATTGAAAAATTCGTTCATGCTGATATCCTGAATTGTAATGGCCGAGCTGTCAGACTCTCCTGAGTAAGCCGCACTCACGCTTCCTGAGCCGCTCGTAGACGTGGGCGTAAAGACAACCATGGCCCCTTCGCCCGGCTTAAAATCGCCGCTTATGCCGGAAGCCGACCAGGCAGGATACGTATCGACAATATGCGAATTCGTGTCATACCCTTGCGCGTAAAATGTCTTCTGTATGCCTGTGGGCAGGGTCCATGAGGAGGGATAGACCTCTATGCTGTCTAAGCCGCCGGCCGTCTTGTTGTACCATCTTACATTATCAAAATGGAAGGTATCATCCGGCGTTACGGTCGTATATTCTTTATTCACGAGCCTAAACGGCTCTGAGATTTTGGAAAAATTTATGCCGCTAAAATAACTAAAGGGGATGGAGATAAAACGCCATTGGTTATCTGCGGGGATAGTAACGGGCGAACCGTTCGAGCCGTCCAGATAGACCCATCTTTCGACTACAGGCACTCCGCCTACCCCGCCTGACCTTATGCCGACCTTTAAATTGCATACCTCCTTACCATCTAAATCTGCCTTAAACCAGAACTGAAGCGAGCCGCCCGCGTAATCGCTCAGGTTCTTATTTAGACCGTGGTCGGCTGCTATATTCCAGAAGGCAATTCCGAATCCTGTCCATAAATACTTGATCGTCCCGAGTAGACTCTTTTCGCCTTCTCTCTTATCGTCCGTATCATCTGACGTTTCGACTGTGTTGCCCCATTCAAAGAGTTTTGAATCCACATCCAATCTGATACCATCAGGATATACATAGGTTTCGCTTAAGATGCCGAAGAAGCGGTCATCCCCCTGAGCAAGGGCTAAGCCGGAGATAAAAAGAGATACCGCCAGCGCTATCGTAAAGGCCAGATAGCCTCTTTTTGTCATACTATGTCTCCTTATCCTGAATAGTCTCATTATTTACCTCACTTTTTATTATAATTACATAATATAGATGGTATTCTCCTTCTATCAATAGATAGTTAGAATTTATCTATTAATTTTATATTCAAATACGGATCTCATCATAACTACATCACCACCCTTAGAAAGTACTTATAATATATCTTTTAAAAAAGTGGATGTAGTTTGACCCTTTCCGTCCAAATAGTCGTCTCTTCCGCACCCATCTTTCAAATATAACTATTCTTCGTGCCGGGGTACGCCCCTGAACAGTATCCGGGCGCACCCCTATCTTTCGAAAGATGGGTATCTTTCTTCTATGTAAAAGGCTTGAGAAAACGATCCAACCTTAGAGATTTATTGGTGATAAAGCTCTAACGTCATTGTCTCTGTCTTGTAGATCTGTTTTTCTCTTGCTGTCTTGAAATCGGCAGCAAAATACACATACAGTGTATAGCCGTCTGTTGGGTCTTTGGTGCCGAGCTCGAAGTCTCTAAGCATATCCTTACTCACTGCGTCTACCCAACCACTTGCGATACCCAACGATTGAACTATGGTTGAATAGTCATCAGCGCCAGGATAACCAGTTGGAGAATTGAAGCTTAGAACCAATTCGCTAGGATTGGCTAAGCTATCCCCATTTGTATCTACTGGCCAGTCGGTGGACTTTAGATCCTTAAGCCAACGCCATACCTTCTCATCCGCAGTTCCACCTGGTTTGTCATCATAACCGACTTCAAACCAGATACCATATCCGGGCTGACCCGGATTTATCGGAATAAGTAATGTTGTCGTGTCAGTCTCAACAGGAACATCAAGCTCAGTGTTTGGATCTGCTATCTTATTCGCTGTGGTTAATATCACCATAGGGCAAGTAAGATAGGGGTTGCTTTGACCTATCAAGCCTGCCGGCTGTTGGCCCATATTAGTCTCTGGGTCACCAGGATACGCTACAGCAGTAGGCATGGTTGTACCCTTGTTATCGGTGTACATCTGTACTCCCCAGCCTGATTGGTTCGCATCATAGTTTACCTTCAGATACTGAGCACCTTTAACGTACCTGTCGCCAAAATTCGCACTGAAGGATACTTCAGACGCATCTGCGTCACCTGCAATATTCTTCAAGGATGCACTGAGATCAGCCACATCTGTAATACCTGTTACAAGATCAGCTGATGCAGTAAATGCATCACTAATGCGATTCGCATTACCGGTATCGTTGGTATAGATCTTATCAGTGGTAAAAGCCGCTTCTGCTATGGCACACTGCCCAGCAATAAACGCTACTGCTACTACCAAAGTTAGGATTCTATTAATCATTTTTTTCACCTCCTTTCATATTGAATTTTTACTCACCTGCTTGCACTTACAAGCAGGCTTAAAGCTTGTTAATCATGTCAAAAGTCATATTCACTATATTTGTATGCTCTTCATTCCATATAGAATTTACATATAATATATACTTTTTAAATGTTTTTATCATCAATAGAAGTATATCATATAGACGTGTAATAGTCAAGGGGAATTATCTAACTTTTTTAATACTTAATAGAGCAGTAACATATTGCAGATAAAGGACTTATGTATAAATTAAGAACTAAAATCTGCCTTTAAGATAAATCCTCACTATTCGTTGAGTATCAATCGTATTTAACATCCAATGAACGGCTGAATACTTGGTGGGGATAAAGAACTCGCCAAACTGGACAACGAAGGTATGATCCTCGAAGAAATCATACTCCATCTGCGCAAATATATTATTATGGTGATTAAACGGGACATCTGTGTTCCTCTCGGACTGCATGAATAAGTCCACAACCTGTGATCGGGTGAATTTAAATGAGGTCCGCAGGTTTTCTGTGATATCGAAGTCTGCCTCTACCCCGTAATGGCTGATATTATCGTCTCTGCCTGTAGCGTGCTTAAATTCGTTTAAGACATATTCGAGCTTTATCCTTACGCTGTCCATAGGGGTGTAGTAAATCCTGGCTTTGAATATATCATAATCGTCATAGGGGGGGATGGCGATAAGCGGCTGGTTGTAAATAAAGTGATTGAGCTCTCTTATGTCCCCTATATTCCTGAAGCCTGCGTCATTGAGGGTAAGCTGCGGAAATACCTCATAATCGTTTGTGCGCTCGTAAATGCCTTCGAGGCCCAGCCAATTTATGGGGTCGTAATGGAGCCCGAAGGAACACGTCCAGACATCGGCATCTTCGCCTTCCGCAATGTCGTCGTTCACTACATAATCGCCTGTATTGTCACTTGAGATATAGTCTTCAAGTATATAGGGATCTACATTGAGCTGCGTCTCCGGCAAATCCTGGTAGCGGAATAAGAACTTGCCGACAAGGTTGCCTATGGGCTTCATGGTAAACTCTTCTCTATAGACATTCTCTATCTTACTTCCGTCAGAACCCCTTACGAATCTCGCGTCAAATAAGGAGGTAAACTTCTCCGCAAATAGTATATTCTCAAGCCTTATATGATAGACATTTCTTCCCGTATCTACGCCGTTTCCTATGCGAAAGGGGTCAAAATTCGGGGAGACAGGATTAAAGTTTATATGCTTGCCCCAGAATTCATCCTTTCTTGTGTTTCTATAATTAGACAACCGGGCCCTAAACCCCGTATCCATAAAGGTATAGTCCGTCTGGACCTTTAATGTGGGTTCACCTGTTACATCTTTCATAAAATCGCCTTTTGCTTCAATCCTGAAGGCGTTGCCCTCGCTCTTGGTCCGTTCCATGCGCGGATCGTGCCCGTTCCAATCCAACCTGTCTGTTGATCTCGCAAATTCGCCGCGGACATTAAAGAGATCGGGTATCTCATACCCCGCATCTATGCCTATAACATGATTGAGCGCATCCAGGTACTCCTGGTCAAAACCGTAATTAAAGGCGTATGTTGTGCCTACGTAATAATCCCCGAATAGATTCTGCTTAATCCTCACGGCGCCGGGCAGGCTGTTTATGCTGTCGAAGTCCTGCCAGAGCGTAAGCGGCGTTCCTATTGCCCCGCCCGCGTACGTATCATTATAATCCAACTCGAAAGAGAGACCCCTTAAGAGCGTCAGAAAGTTAAAATCGCTGTCTCTTGATTCAAACGCTATATCGTCCCTCCATGCTCCCCTTCTATAGCCGACTGCTGGCGGATAGTATATACCTGCGTCCCATCGGTTGAGCCATGGGCTCGCCTCCCAGTATGTATGGTTGTTGGAAAGCACTAAAGGGTCGTCGCTCGTATATGAATGATCGTGATCCGCAAATGGGAATATCTTAAACTTTAAGTACTCTTCTTTGTAGTTTAATTCCCATTTACGCAGCGGCCTGAAGTCCCTGTTTATCTCCATACGCGGTATATCGAAGACTATATTATTCCATCTGCTAACAACGGCCTGCGGCAGCGTGCTTCCGTTATGGACCTCTATCTGGGGGATATTGACAAAATCGTTCCCGCTTGAAAGCCATATCCTTTCGTCAATCGTGCGCTGGGTATTAGACCAATATCTCAATTGCATGGGGAATTGCCCGCCGGGAGAAGTCACCATAATATAATCAGTCTTACCGACAAAGCTCCACGGGTCCACGACTATCTCAGAAAGCACATTAAATCCGGTCTCCCTTACGCTCTCGATCTTCAGGCGGAACTTGTCATATATTCTCCTGTCATAAGTATTCTCGCGGTCCCTTCCGAATACATATTGATTATCTAAAGCATAGACAAGGTTGGCCTCGTTCCAATCGGCCTTCTTCCATATGCCTCTGTCGCCTTCGCGGTTTACATCTCCCCCGTCGTAGCCCCACGCAAGCTGATACTCTCCGCTTATCTTAAAAGGATATATCTTCTCATTTATATCCCTTACGAGCACGCCGCCTAAGTCCGCGTTCTTGGGTATCCGCCCTTTCATCCTGATCTTCCTAAGCTTGCTCTCTTCCTCGGGGCTGCCTACCTTTGAGGCCATAAGCTCGGCCATCCTTAGGTCTCTTGCCGCCTCTTGCTGAACTCTATACTTCTCGATGATCTGCCGTTCTCTCTTTCCCGCCATAGGGCCCTTCAGCGTCTTGAGCCTATCCTCTCTCTTTTCGGCCTCGGTCTGTTTATACTCCGCTTCAAAGAGAGCGTCTATCATCGCCTTATCTCTGCCTATTTCATAGTTAGTTGGGGTAGAGATAGGCTGGCTCATCTGCGCGTATGCGCTTTGAGAAGATATAAAAGTCACCAAAACCATCAACGAGATCGCTCTCTTCACCGCTCTATCCTTTCACCGCGCCTGCTGTTATGCCCGTGATAATATGGCGCTGCATCAAGAGATACACAATGACTATCGGGATTACGGTTATGGTTATGCCCGCCATGAGAAGAGGATACCGTGTAATGTGGGCGCCCTGAAAGACCATAAGCCCGCGCTGAAGGGGCATAAGGGATTTGCTTGATAATATAAGCATAGCCAGCAGGTATTCATTCCAGACAGCCATCGCGTTGAAGACCACTATAACCGCGATAGCCGGCTTCGCAAGGGGCATGGCGATATGCCAGTAGACACCGAACTTGCCGCATCCGTCAATCTTCGCGGAATCCTCAAGGTCCTTTGGTATCTCTTCGAAAAATGTCTTCAGAAGATATATCGCCAGCGCGAGCCCCGCATTTATCTGCGGCAGTATATAACCCAGCCTTGTATTTATAAGGTTAAGTTTTGACAAGAGGACATAAAGCGCTATAAAGCTGCCGGGGATCGGTATCATCATAGTAATAAGGAACATATAAAAGAGCAGGTTCTTCCCCGGGAAATTGAGCCGCGCGAACGCAAAGGCGGCAAGGCTTGCGAAGAAGACAACTCCCGCAACCACCGACGTGGTATATAAGATGCTGTTAAAGAAATATGTGCCGAACCTGCCTTTAGTCCATGCCTCGCAATAATTGCCCCACTTCGGGTTGTTGACAAATATGCTCATATCGGAAAAGACTGTATCCTGCGTCTTAAGGCTGGATGAAAACATCCACACAAGCGGAAATATACAGGTCACGGCCACCGACACGAGCACAAGATGCATCAAAAAACCTTTCAGCCTCTTGTGGGTAACATACCTGTTCATTTTAAATTTTATCATATACTATATTTTTCCTTTACCTATTTCCCTCTCCCTTTTTTTTATTCCTTTTCCCTCTCCCCGCGAAGCGGGGAGAGGGATAGGGTGAGGGGGCATCAAGTCTGCTTTAGGTGCCGGGAGAGCCTCAATTGGCTCATAGACGCGACTAAAAGAACCACCCCGAACACAAGGCCAAGTGCGCAAGCGTACCCGAAACGCGACGAGCCTATCATAGCCGCTAATATTCGTGTTATCGGCACCTCTGTATGATAACCGGGACCGCCGCCTGTTGTGGAGACGATAAGGTCGTAAATCTGCATCGTCCCCAGTACGGTCAATACCGCGACTAATATAAAGACCGGTATCATAAGCGGGACGGTCACTCTCCTGAAGATGTCGAGGCCGCTGGCCCCGTCCATGCGCGCCGCTTCGTAAAGTTCGCGCGGTATATTCTGGAGGCCTGCCAAGAGTATAATAAATCCCCACCCGAACCCGCGCCACATATGTATAATCGCTACGCAGGTAATGGCGGTCTTCGGGTCGGCAAGCCACGATCGCGCAAGGTTCCCCAGGCCGAGAGTACTCAGCCAATGATTCAAAAGCCCGTAATTGCCGTCGTAAATCCAGTTCCATATAAGCCCGATGACTATTCCTGATAATACAGGCGGAAGATAGAATACCACCCTGTAAAACTTGCCGCCCTTTAAGTCCTTATCAACGATCAGCGCCAAAACAAGCGCAAGGGCATTCTGAAATACAAGGGCGAGTATCGTTATGTATGCGGCATTCCACATAGATGTCCACCAGATCTTGTTGCACATCACATCGGCGAAGTTGCCCATGCCCACAAAATACTTGTGCGGCGAGATTCCGTCATATTCAAAGAGACTAAGCTCGAATACCTTATAGACAGGATAGATATAGAACGTGGCAAAGAGTATAAGCGCTGGCAGCAAAAATACGTAATTCTGCAATACATCCTTCACCCTCATGCCGTTATTGCCGATTACGCCGCGGCTCATCTTGCCTCCCGTCTCATCTTTTCGCGTCTCTTCGTCCACGCAAGGCGGCGTTCTTTAATCTCTTGAACCTTCTTGGCAATATCCTCCGGGGTCTCCTCGCCTATAATGATAGACTGGATTCCTTTGTTGAAAAATTCTATCACCTGCGAATACTCGTTCACCGGTAAGACATCCGGATGGGTTGTCTTGTCCATATCATCCGCGAATTGCCTAAGTATAGGAGGTATATTGACCAGGCTGTGTTTGTTTGAAGGCAGGTTGCTTGTCTCTTCGGCCAAAAAGACCTGCTGGGGCTTGGCGGTAAGCCACTTCAAAAAATTAACGGCCATCTCTTTCTTCTTAGAATTTTCGTTTACGAGGAACGACCCTCCCGCGCCCCCCCATATGATCATGGGATTTTTAGCGGATGCGCGAGGCGGCAGTATCGCAGCGTAGTCGAGATTTGGATTCATCCCTTTATACACATTTACGCACCATGAACCATTAAAGGCAAATGCCGCTCTCCCGTTGGCAAAGGTCTGCTCCGCGGTCTTATTTACCATAGTAACGACTCCGGGCGCCAGGACCTCTTCATCAGCCATCTCCTTGAATAGCCCAAAAAGCCTTATCCAATCAGGGTCGGTATAGGGAACCTCCCCCCTAATGGTCGCGATAACCTTATCTTTGCCCATGATATTCATGGCGTAATTGGAGGCAAAGCAGTCGATCATCCATATCTCGCCCCAGCCGCTTACCAGGCCGGGTATGCCGGCCTCATTAAGGGCTCTTATCGCCTCTAAAAATTCCTCCCAATTATCCGGAGGATCTTCGGGATCCAGGCCGGCCTTCTTAAAGAGCGTCTTATTATACAGCATCTGTATATTTGTGACATCTATGGGCACGCCATATATGCCGGGCTCAACCCCCCATTGATTATCAGGCAGGAATAGATTTACCTCGAGGGCCTTTTTAAAGAAGACGCTCTCCCATCTGCCGTTCTTATCCTTCATATATCCCGTAAGATCGGCTATATGGCCCGCCTTTACGAAGGCGGCAAAGTCCCTCTTCTCCGCCAAAAGGCCGTATATATCAGGAAGGGTGGTTGTCTGGGCGGAGGCCCTTACCTTCTGTGTATAGGCATCGGAGGGCGCATATAATTCAAAAGAGACCTTGATTCCGGTCTCTTTATTATACCTATCCGCCAATTCCTGGAAGGCGTCTTCCCTGTCTGTCATCCAGTGCCATACTAAAACGTCTGCGTTCCTCTCAATATCCCCCCCGCAGCCAAGGAGGCCCAAAGTAAGAAAAGAAAAAGTGACAAAGATTATTAAACTAACCCTCACAATCTCTCCTTCTATCTATATTTAACATAATATATCATAATATAGTCGTATTGTCAAATTTATTATGATGTATTGGTCCTAATATTATTATATCTCTTATTATATGCGGTAGAGATAAACTTTTATAAAGTTAATAATAACAGGGTAAAAAAAATAGGGACAGGTTTTCTTCATACATAATTACACAGCCAGTTCCAATTCAATTATGGCAAGTCTGTCATGGCCGTGGCCATTAATCCACTTCTGAAGCTCTGCGTCAATCTCCGGGAAGTCGATAAACACCCTTATAAGGCATCCAAACGGATCGGAGAATATAAGCTCTACATTCTCTCTATTAAGCACCTTACCGCCCGTTAAGGCCGAATATAAGGATCTTGCCACGCCAAAATACCTATTAACATTTTTCTCAAACCTTATCATGCGCCATATATCGCCCCATGCAAGCAGGCCTTCCGGAACGATAAATTTATCGCCGATAGCGCCTCCATCATTATAGCTTATCAGTGTAGCCCTCTCTAAAAGCTGCCCAACAAGCGGTCTCTCTTTATCATTTTCTAATATCTTTACTATCCAAAGCGGCAGATAGAGGACTGTATATCTCTTATCGGACCCATTAAGCTGTTTAAGCAGGTCCCGGGCTAACTTCTCCGCGGAACTTGTATCGAGAGCCTCTAAGTTAAGGTCGTAGTTTAGCTTATAGGCCTCTCTGCCTGCCCTCTCATTAAGAGATTCGACAGTCTCTCGCCACAGCTTACCGCCTGATTCGTATAATTGCCTGGGGATGCGCTCTGTAACCGGCGGGCCTGACTGCGGCATGGTTATCTCAAACAATACTGCCGCTGCCATCTGGACGTCCTCATAACGGGTTATGTATCTATCATATTGCGTTAAGGAAAGTTCGGGCTCTTCGCCCTCTTGGGCTAATGCGGTAAATCTCCTTTCCAATGCAGTATATATCCTTGTCATAAAACCTGCGTCTGTCAATCCCCTCCCGTAGCTCGCCCTTGTCTCCTTAGGAGCAGATCTAAATCCATGGGATGCCTCCAAGGTATGCCTTAACTCTTCAGAGACAACTCTTGAAAGCCTTCCAACCATCGTCGGAATCGTCTGCGCAATAGGCGCCGCGCCGGATGCGTCGGTGGTGGCAGATGGAGCCTCACCTTGGGCTGGCTCTTTTACAACCATAAAGACATATTCCCCATTCCCGTCCAACTCCCTAAAGTCAGCGCGTCCTACAACATTAAGTGGTTGCGTTGCAACAACTTCTCCCGTCTCTCTATCAATGATGCCGATCTGCGTGCCTTTCCAGCCCGCATCCGTGGCTCCAAATGCATGTGCGGCCACTATTACGTCAATCTTGCCTGTCTCTGCTTTATGAGGTATGCCACCTGTCTCTGCTTCATTAGGTATGTCATATGTGGCTCCATATCTACCAGCAACCGCTACTAGGTCAATCTCTCTTGTCCCTGCTTCATTAGGTGTCTCTGCTTCATGAGCTGTGACATATGTTGTCACGACCATCCTGTCGTTTTGGCGGAAATTAGCGTGGCCTTCGCAAACCACCATTTCACTAAGAAATCTGGTTAGGTCTTCTACAAATGGGTTTGCCCTTTTCCCCGGCGCCGCGCCGGATGGGTCGGTGGAAGTCTCCAGCGTTGAAGCTTCCTCCAATGCATGATTAATACCTATCTCAATATGCTGAGGTGCATCGTAAATTGAAAAATCGCATAAATAAATTAAGTTATCTTCATCAAACATCCAAAGAGCTACCTTGTCATTCTCACCATGCACAGGCCAGGCCTCAATACTTTTATAGCCTATTTTATTCCACTGACGTATAAATCCGGAAACGGTCTGCACCCTGATTGGTTTAGTCTTAGGCAGAGTTACAACAAGCGTCTTTCCTCTCTTTTCGACTCTTGCTGTTCCTGCTTTTTTCCCATCCGGCGCAGCGCCGGATGGGTCGGTGTCAGTGGTGCTTGGGGGTACTACCGCCTTTTCCAATGCCTCATTAATTATTCCCGCAGGCTCCCCGATAAAAGTACCTCCGTAAACAAATTTCTTCCCATTAAAATAGCTAATCTCTATGGCATATACAGGCCGTCTATGCCATGGTCTAATCATCGCTTTTGGCGCATCGATTGCTTTTGCCCTAACTCCTCTTGGGTTAAGTAACACGTTTAAACTACCGGCTAATTCGGCAAAAGTCTTACCAGAAACTTCAGGCACGCCTTTATTAAATCCAATTACAACGGAGTTTTTATTCCCACCAGGGTCAACTGATATTACCCTTATCTTCTCCACATCTTGGGCTGTTTCATCTACAACTCCAAGGCGATATGGCCTACCGCTCTCAAGCCCCTTAAAGTGAGTATCTCCTTTTTTATTAAGAGGTTGCATTGCAACAACTTCTCCCGTCCCTTCATCAATGATAGCGATCTGCGTGCCTTCCCAATTCACCTCCGCGGCTTCAAATACAAATACGGCTACTAGTACGTTCATTGTGTTTGCCGCGTCATGCCATGTGGGATCTATTACCACCTCTATCCCTTGGCCCCGGCGTTGATCGCCTTGTCTTGCACCAATCGTCATTTCACTAAGAAGTCTTTTTAGCTCTGCTAAAAATGGGTTTGCCCTTCTCCCCGGCGCTACGCCGGATGGGTCGGTGCGCTCGACTTGTTCTTCATGCTCTTCTACACGATTCAAGGCATTGTTAATAATTTCGGCGATTTTTGTCGGGTCAGGGGAAAAGTGGTCGAATGAGCCTAGATATGGACCTAAATAATCCGGAGCTGCGTTATGGCCACTATAATGAAGCACCACTCTTTCTATTTCTTCTGTTGTTGCCTTGATACCTCTATGACAAACTTCGTTCCATGCAGCTTCAAGCTCGATACTATTTTCTGATGTAAATTTAGTACGGTCTGGGAGAGTTACATTAAGGATACTACCATTCCAATCGACTCTCAATATGCCTTCTTCGAATCCGAGCAAGTTCACCGCATCATTCAGTGCCCTATTAATTGTACCTGAAATAAGATCCAGGCCGCACTCCTTATTAAAAGGAAATCTGGATGTACGCATTTGGTTTCCAATGTAATAATTGAGTCTTATAGCGTCGTCGGAAGTCTCAGCGTCAGAAGCGTGTATAATCCTTATACCTCTTCCTTCAAATTTTTTATATAATTCACTCGCTAATTCATCATTATCTGAAACTCTAATTGAGCTTTTATCTGAAAATCCGATTATAAGGTCTCCTTTGTCTTTTCCAATTGCCGTTACCTTTAAACCTTTCTTCTTCGGCGCCGCACCGGATGGGTCGGTCTCTCTTTGTGCGGCTCTTGAGTCTTCGGTTGCTGGGCCGAATTTGGTGACCTTGAGTGTTACCTGCTTCTCTTCCGGCCGCACCTCAAGGACTTCGGCCTCTACATACATACCGCTCTCCCTGGGCGTATTGGCGACTTCACCTTCTATAAACCATGCAGGGGACATGCTGTACTCTTTTATTGCAGTATCTAATTGCATAAAGGTTATTCTAAAACGGGCCTGCTTTACTCCAAAATACCGCCTGACCCCTTCAAGCAATATGTCATATCCGTCTCCTAAGATATAGAGGTCCTTGCCGGTTTCTGTGGTTAATGTAACTGTCTCTTCGGATAAAACAGGCGCCGCGCCGGATGCGTCGGTGGTGGATTCAGCTAGTTGGGCTTCGGCATCTCTATACATACGGTAAACAATGTCTTGGCTAAACCAGGCATGTAAGTCATCCTCGCTTTGTGGTAACATCTCTGCTGCATTTATATAGTCACCTTCTTCTACCCAACTTCTCACTGTACTTGCCATTCTGCTTAATTCAAGGGCAGCTGTTGTGCTTTCAGAATCAACCGGACCCGCTGCTCTTTGTAATGCCGCTATGACACGTTCTACTTTTGCTTTGTCTGTTTCAACAGGCGCCGCGCCGGATGCGTCGGTGGTGGTGTCTAATATTATAGTTTCCTGCAATGCAAATGCATAATTAATAGCTTGTATGATACGCCAAAGTGGAAAATTCATCGAAAAACCGTTTAAATAATATAAGGTTCCGTCTTCTTTAGGCATCCAAAGATTTACCTCGTTATCGCCATGCATCACTGGGGGACGGGCCAAAATACCTTCATAGCCTATTTTATTCCACTGACGTATAAACCCGGAAGCTTTCCACGCCCTGATCACTTTGCCGTTAGGCAGAGTTACAATAAGCATCCTTCCGCTCGTTTCGACTCTTTCTGTTTCTGCTTTTTTCCTCCCCGGCGCCGCGCCGGATGCGTCGGTTTCTCCCTGTGCGGTTCTTGAGCCTCCCGTTGCTGGGCCAAATCTGGTGACCTTAAGCCTTACCAGATTCTTCTCCGAGTCTACCTCAAGGACTTCGGCCTCTACATACATACCAACTTCCTTGGGCGTACTGGCAGTCTCCCCTTCTATAAACCATGCAGGGGGCATGCTGCGCTCTTTTGCTAGATCATCTAATACTATACAGCTTACTCTGAAACGGGCCTGCTCTGCTCCAAAATGCCGCCTGACATCATCGAGCAATATGTCATATCCGTCTCCCAAGATATGGAGGTTCTTACCGACATCTGTGGTTAATGTGACTGTCTTTTCGGATAAAACAGCAGGCGCCGCGCCTGATGCGTCGGTCTCTCTCCTTCTAATATTAAGCGTAAGCGGATACGGATATTGCTGTGGCGGTACGATGCCGCTTGGCCTGACTCTGAATGCATATTGTTCGCTTCCGGTGGTTACATATAAGTAACCCCTAAGGTAAGAATATTCATCTAATCCGTCTATATGTATACCATTTACTAAAATTTCCTCACTTGCGATATTGATTACAGCAAGCTTAAGAGCGCCATAAGTGCCGTATACGGCAATCCAAAGCGGAAGACCTTCAACATAAACAAAGGTTCCTCCGATAAGGTCTTGGCCAAGCCCATTCAGCCTATTTAGTCTTTGCAAGCAATTGCGCGCGTCGTTGCCGTTCGCGCTCGGGTTCATCTTCTTCAAAATCCCTAACAGCGCATCATGTGTCTCAGTTTCATTCGTCGCTACAACAATCTCCGGCGCCGCGCCGGATGCGTCGGTTTTGCTGGATGGCGGTGTCGCAGTAGAGGTTCTCAAATATGTCACGAGATTGCTTGGCGTGATAACTTCTTTTGTCTCTATGTTTCTTATGGTGGTATGGCCTCCTCTATTACATGTTGTAAGGTGGGTTTGAGTAAGCCCAAAGTCCCCGTATGCGTCTATGTCTTCGAATACAATATCTCCTGTTTTTATATCTATTAAGGTAAGGCGGCCTTTTATATTACATGTTGCAAGGTGGGTTTGGGTAAGTCTAAAGCTCCTGGATGCGTCTATGTTTTGGAATACAATATCTTTTGTTTTTATATCTCTTAAGGTAAGGCGGCCTCCTTTATTACGTGTTGCAAGGTGGGTTTGGGTAAATCTAAAGCCATAGTATACGTCTATGTTTTTGAATACAATATCTCCTGTTTTTATATCTCTTAAGGTAAGGCGGTCTTCTCCATTACGTGTTGCAAGGTGGGTTTGGGTAAGTCTAAAGCCCGAGGATGCGTCTATGTCTTCAAATACAATATCTTCTGTTTTTATATCTCTTAAGGTAAGGCGGCCTTCTTTATTACGTGTTGTAAGGTGGGTTTGGGTAAGGCTAAAGTCCCGGGATGCGTCTATGTTTTTAAATACAATATCTTCTGTTTCTATATCTCTTAAGGTAAGGCGGGCTCCTCCATTACGTGTTGCAAGGTGGGTTTGGGTAAGTCTAAAGCCCATGGATGCATCTATGTCTTCGAATACAATATCTCCTGCTTTTATATCTCTTAAGGTAAGGCGGCCTCCTCTATTACGTGTTGCAAGGTGGGTTTGGGTAAGTTCAAGGCCCCCGGATGCGTCTATGTCTTCGTTTTCGAATAGAATATTTTTTGTTCTTATATCTCTTAAGGTAAGGCGGTCTCCTATATTCCATATTGCAAGGTGGGTTTGGGTAAGCCTAAAGCCACGGGATACGTCTATGTTTTTGAATACAATATCTCCTGTTTTTATATCTCTTAAGGTAAGGCGGTCTTCTCCATTACGTGTTGCAAGGTGGGTTTGGGTAAATTCAAAGCCCCTGGATGCGTCTATGTTTTCAAATATTACGTTACCCCGAGGGTCAAATAACCATATCCGGTTGGCTCTATTTTTAACAACTGTGTATCCTGTCTGATGATCACGATTGATTTCAAGGATATCTCCATCTATTGCTATCTTCTCCTCCGGGGCTATACCGGATGCGTCGGTATCTCTCTGTGCGGTCTCTGAACCTTCCGCTGCTGGGCCGAATTTGGTGACCTTGAGCGTTACTAGATTTTCTTCCGGCCGTACCTCAAGGACTTCGGCCTCTACATACATACCAACTTCCTTGGGCGTACTGGCAATCTCCTCTTCTATAAACCATGCAGGGGGCATGCTGCGCTCTTTTGCTAGATCATCTAATACTATACAGCTTATTCTGAAACGGGCCTGCTTTGCTCCAAAATGCCGCCTGACATCATCGAGCAATATGTTATATCCGTCTCCCAAGATATGGAGGTTCTTGCCGGTTTCTGTGGTTAATGTGACTGTCTTTTCGGATAAAACAGCAGGCGCCGCGCCGGATGGGTCGGTCCTTCTTGCAGGCTGCGGCGGCACTGCAGGGACAACTGGATGTCTTGTCAGTATATCGCTAACTTCTTTAAAATAACCTACAAGGGCCTGCCGTGCTTCTTGGTTATTCTCGTCAATCGCGATAGACATCACCCAGCCTGGTTCTTCTGTCGCAACCAGCCTACCTTCCTGCAATTCCTGGCCGTCTCCAACCTCAATATCGTATCCCGCCAATGCAAGCGCATTTCCGAGCATATGCTGTACTTGATAATCCTCTGGATATGTCTCAAGTCCGGGCACTAAAGAAGGGGCGTATCTTCTTGCAATAATAGATGTCGTCAATACCCTTTGATGGGCCTTTATCATCGCATGATATCCGTGTCCCATGCCAGGCCCTTTTCCTACAGCGGCGAAGCTCTTTAATACCCCATGCCAAAGCCCTCCGTCTCCGTACTTCATTAATAATTCTCTCATCGCCTTTCCGGTTTGAGTTCTCGATAAGTCACCGTAATATGTAAGTTCTCCGTATTGAATTTCCGGGCGGCGATCTTCTCCCAGTCTCCTCAATGCAATCCTGTGGATTGCGGCTGCGATATGGGCAGGCCTACTTTTATCTAAATCAAGAGCGCTTATCTCCATATCCAACTCTTCTTCAGTAAGCAATCCTCTTTGTATCATAGTGGTCCAGTTTAACGTAATACCGTTGTTGGTAACCTGGTTGTCGTAGATTATTGATGTACTAAGTGGCGGAAACATACTAGCTACCATATCAGTAAAGTTCTTTGCGCCTAACCTCATCCAATCGACAATCTTTTTGTAAAAATCAACAGCCGGCTGGTCAACGGCGCAGAGGCCCCATGCCCTTGCGACATCGAACTTTGCATAATTTATAGTCTGCATGACCCTTGCCAATATGCTCCCATCTATAACCTGGAATCTTGTTGCCGGATCAATAAAGTATAAGATCTTCACTTTATAGCCGGCCCTCTGTAATTCTGCAATTTTATCATCACTTACGTTCTTAAGGCCTCTTACTTTGATAATTAAAAATGTCTTGTCATTTCTCGGTGAATCGGCCGGGTGGCAATGTGCGATATCCAGACTGTCATTTGTTACTATATTAAGGCCTACTCTTCTGGTCTTTCCCAGAGTCTCTTCAAAGTGCTGCTTTATCCATAGCGAGGCATCTCTCCACTCAATGCCGTGCGGCAAGGCCTTAAAGCGGCCTTGCCATTCTTCAGGGAGTCCCAATACGATTTTATCTAAATTACCTCTCTCGTTTTCAACTATCCACTGCGCCAATTCTCTTGCCTGTTCCCTGTCATACCTGCTTAATTTGGCTGCCTTTACCCAGCTTTTAATAGGCCTTCCACTTAGATATCGAGGAATAAGCATGCCGTTTGTCATGAAATCGTGCCTTCCGGATGTAGTGGCCGCGCCATCTGGTTGATGAGGCAGGCGCTCGCATCCCTCCAATGATACATCTACATATGAACCATCTAATGTTATCTTCCAGAAATGGTTTTGTAGCTCTAATCCGCGCTGTGTAAATAGCGATTTGAGGCCATGATCGGCATTGAAGACCGGCTCATATGAAGTCATGCCCAATGCCTGAGCTACCACTGTGGTCTGTTTAAGACCTTTCGTCAGGGCGTCCTCATATGAAAGTGCCGGATCTATACCTTGTTCTGTCAATGCTATTTCATTAAAAATAGCCCCGATGGTATCGCGGTTTACATCATCCAATCCAAAGAATCTTATAGTTTCACCCAGCGCGCCTGCGGCTTGCGCTGCGTATTTATCCTCAATCGAACCGCCCATACCGGGCCAGATGAGGTACTTCAATTCTGCATCACCGCCATAGGCATCTCGTAACCGCTGAGTGATCCTTCCGCCTAATTGCTCTATACTCGCTATCATCTGCGGGCCCTTCGTGGGATGATTTAGTATCTCCGGTAAATGTATAGAGCCTAAATTTATCTTTCTAACTTTTCCAGCAACCGGATCATGTTCTGTAACAGTGCGTACTAACGGATTTGGGGATACATATATATTCACCGGATCTGTCTCTAAATCGCGTGTGCCGAATTTCGCATCATCCCAGAATGTGTCGCCAAAGGCTTGCGTATGGAAATTCCCGCTTTCTGCCGGCGCCGCGCCGGATGCGTCGGTGGTGGCAGCTCCACCATAAATTTCCTTGCGTACTATTGGCATATCTATCGGCGCTGCTGTTCCTATCCATACCCTTGGTCCTTTTATCTCATTAATCCTGACTATTATTACGGCGTCCCCTCTCACCAGCACAACAGTCTGACCTCTTCTGCGGTCGAGCCTATAATTGCCGCTCTTCTCTTGCGGTCTTTTTGTTTTCCTGCCATATTCTTCACCGCGATACACAACCACGTCGGCGGGTACATTTAGAAATAATAATTGCGCTCTTTTTATAGCAACACCCCTGACTCCTAAATGCTTCACTTCTATATCAGGGCCGATCATGATGCTCTCGTTTGGCTTGCGGGTAAGGGTAAGGCCTCCGGGGTACTCGATCTCCTCCGGTGTTGTTTTGGATGCGTCACTGGTGGATCTATCGAAATTTTCCTTCTGTACTACTCGAATCCCTTCCGGCGCATCTGTTGCTATCCCTACCACTCTTTCTTCTATATAGCTAATCCAGACTCTTATTTCGTCATCTCCTCTCACCAGCACAGCACACTGACCTTCTCTGCGCTCTAAAGCATAAGTGCCGCCCTTACGGCGTGGTTTTTTCTTCTTTATGCCAAACTCTTCACCGCGATATATAACGACGTCTCCGGGTGCATCTACAAATGCTAATTCCGCTCTCTTTGCAGTCTTACCCTTGATTTTTAAGACCTTTACTTCTATATCAGGGCCAATCATGATACTCTGGCCTCGTGCGCGTCTAATGACAACGTCTCCGATGTTATCGACCTTACCCGGCGCTGCGCCGGATGCGTCGGTGGCGGCGGATGCGTCGGCGGCGATTCTATCAAAAGTTTCCTTGCGTAATACTGAAATGCCTTTCGGCGTATCTGTTCCTAGCCATGCCTTTTTTCCGTCTCTACCTATAAAACTAATCCAGACTCTTATTTTGGTATTTCCTCTCACCAGCACAAAACCCTCATTTACTCTGCAGGAGAACGTATAATCCCTAATTTTACCGGCCGGGTCTTTTTCTATCTTGCCATACTCTTCAGCCCGATATACAGTCACGTCGGCGGGCACACCTACAAATTTTAATTTCGCTTTTTTTGTAGTCTTACCCTTGATATTTATGACCTTCACTTGTATATCCGGGCCGATCATGATACTCTCGCCTGGCTTGCAGCCAATACCCTCGTGAATCTTCCGGACAGGAGTAGTAGTTTGTTGGCGTTTCTTAGGCGCTGCGCCGGACGGGTCCGTTGTCACTTCTCGCCATCTAAGCTCATTCATCAGAAAGATTCGGCGGGTTCCGTCATTTAATAAGACCGTTATCTTTTGGGTCTCTAGGTCTACATCTTCGATGGCCCTTATGCCTGTAGCTATTACACCATCCGGTGCCGTCTGGCACATCGCGATTATAAAGTCCGCCAGAGGCTGTGAAACGAGCTCGCTATTTAAAAAGCCCCTTTCAAATATAATCTCTCTTAATATAACCTCTAACGCTGCCTCTCTTGAAGGGTCTAAAAGGGCGGCCCCTCTCAATGAATCGAAGACCGCCTCCATTACCTTCTCTTCTATAGACATCTCGTTTCTTAAGAGCGAGCGGTAGAGGCCGTAGTCGCTCTTGCGGGCAATCTTAGGGGTCACTACTACATAAGAGAAGCCCTTATCCTTGAATAAGGGCATAAGATGTTCTGTATGGAAACCTCCCGCTATTATGACGGCCTTCTCTTCGCCTCTCTTCTCCATAACCTTAATGGCGTTATTGAAGAATGCCTTGTCTCTCTTTTTGGCGATTCTATAGAAGGCCTCCGGTTTCCTTAAATTTTTATTTATGATAGGATTGTAATCTACGGAAATGCTCTTTAGATTATACTTCTTCGCGGTATCGTTTATAAAGTTGACCCACTCTCTTAAGTCAAAGCCTTTCCTGCCGGAGGAATATTCTTTCAAATCAGCCGGGGAGAGCTGCAGATTCACAAATCTTCTTATCAGGCTTAACTTCTTTGCGGTCTCTCTTATCTTTCTCTGAGTATCGTCTTTACAGAGGGCCTCCCCCGCCTCATCCTCTAAACCCGCGATCTCTTTAAAGAGCCTATCGTGGTCTATATCGTCGAAGGCCTCTATATAATAGGTATATATATGGAGGTTCGGGTACTCCTTCATATCCATACCCGCTTCATCGCCGAGCTCTTTTATATAGGCGTAGAACTCCTTCGGGCTTATAAGGCCGGACTTGAAGTCGAGGGCCTCTTTCAATAGTTCGTTTAACTTATCCTCATCGTACGATCTATCTTTGGGGAACTTATCCCCATCGTAGGGCACCCTTAAGGGTGCCCTACGGTTGTGGATAAGTCTCTTTGAAAGGGCGGTTATATAATCATCCCTCTCGGCAGTTACGACATCAAAGTCTATCGCTTTCTCCAATCTCTCTATATTTAAGAGCTTCTCTATCTGGTCGCCGCCTGGGACAATTGAGACAAGATACTTACAGTAAGATACAATGTCTAAATCGGCCTCTTCGTAAGCGCGCCTATTCTTATCAAAACCTTTAAGTTCATCCGAATAAAGATTATCCTTTAATATCTCCAATGCGTTATTAATAGAATCCGTGAATCGGGCTGCTTTCTCTCTAAATTTATCTACTCTTAAGAACTGTTTCAGGTTGGTCTTGTAGAGATACTTGTCTTCTATGCCGTAGATCTGGAATTTTAAATCTGGGTCGGATACTATATCGAGGTACTCTTCGCCGGCGATCTTGCCCTTCTTTAGATATTTATCGGCTATCTTCTCTCTTCTTTTCTTCGTCGAGAAATGCCTTAGAAACGAGAGGCCTACGTCGCCTGTGCCCCCCTCGACAAGCACAAGGCTTATGCCGTAGTCTCTTATTAACTCTTTTAATATAGCGCTTAAGTTCTTCTGGCCTTCGTAGTTTACGTGGGCGTCCTGGATGTTGACTATGAACTTTCCGTTTGTGCCCTGGTGGGACTCTCTTATATTGCCGCTTTCTTTGGGTATGGTTATGTTATCGATATGATATACCGGCGCGTGCGGCAGGCCAAGCGGTGTATTACTGCCGGCCTGCGCATAGGCGGTATCCGGTATATATACAGAGAAGAATAAGAATACTACCGATAGAGTTAAAGATACAACCTTCTTTAGTATTGTACTTTTTACCATACCATCCCCAATTGGTGACAGAATTAGACGGCGATTGCCGCTTCGAATGCCTCTCTCTGTCTCTGTTGATATCTTATTTGGTCTTGCCTGAGTCGTCTCTCCAATTCCGGTGTCATCGGCGGGAATTCAAGCACTATACTCCTTAACAGACTAAATATATCCCTGACTATAAGCTCAAGGACGCCTTCGTCAACCCTCTCTTCGCATCCTGTAACAGCCTGATGCAAATAAGCAAAGAGGCGCCCGTACATTCCTATATTCGCATCCGCGTTCTTCTCCTTTACAATACGCACATTACGCAGCACTTCACCGCATCCTATTAAAGGCGCCGCGAATACGCCTACCTGCCTTTGTATATCTCTATAAGGCACCACTGTGGCGTATCTCCAGAGCTCTGTAAGCTCACCTTCTTCTTCCAATTTATCTATCAAGCTCTCCGGCAGATAAAGCACGGTCAAACCGGCTTCATCCGCATTATGGAGTCTTGCGTGCTGTTTTATTAATCCCAGCGCTGTACCTGCGTCAACACTCATTAACAAGCGCAGATCGAGCTCGAGGCTTTCTATAGCATAGGCGTCGTCTCTGCCGGCTTTTCTGTTGAACGTATCTTCTGTACCTTCCCAATAACTGTCATTATTGCTGCCGCGTACCTCGCGAGGTATAATGTGTCTTGCGGTCATGTCCTCCTGGACAGGCAATGCCTCGGTAAGAAGCCCGGCAAATGTATCGACTTTCTCTCGGCCTGCAATTTCACCTTCTTTATATACAACCGCGCCTGTGGAGACCCTGCCGCTCACAGGCGAAACTGCGCCTGTTGTGAGTACCGGCAGAAGACCATTCTCAGCGGGTGAGACACTCATAGGAAGTCCCTCTATTACCGGTTCCGGCGTAAAGCCTGATGCCACCGGAGCCGCGCCTGATGCGTCGGTGGCGCCAGGTAGGGTTTGTCTAAGCCTTGAGATATCGTCAGGCTCTTTTATGGATAAGGCAGCTCCGACTCCTAAGTCAATGAGTAGGCCTTCTTCGACCTCTTTAATGGAGACACCGCCTGTGATAATAATCGGTAAATCAGTTATTACTTCTCTAATCTCAGCAACCAACACTTTACCGCAGGTAGGCAATAAGAATTTTCTCTTTTCTTTTGGATTGCTGCGTAAAAATGCTAAAATTTCTGAAAATGTGGCGTAAGGGTATCCTCCTTCTTCCATTATTTCAACATACCTATCGGCTTCTACGTGGAAGTCCTTAGGTAGAGGACCTTTCAATGCCTTCATGTGGTCGCCTTTTGGATTATACGGAAAGACCTTAATCGCGTTTGCTCCTCTTTGTCTTGCAATCAACGCTTCTTCCAGGGTGCCGACACCCATTATAACCTTTGCGCCAAGCATCTGTACTTCAGCTATCTCGCCCTCGCTTAGGGTAAGCCCCGGCGTTACTATTAATTGAGCGCCTTCTAATTTTGCCTCTAAAGCGTCTTCGCCGTTTAATACTGTTCCTGCGGCTACTATAGGCCGTCTGGAATTCTCTTTGGAGCGTTTCGAGGCAAGGTCGATCAACCTAAGTACTTCCCTACGATCGCCGCGGAAGGCGACTTCTACAGCAAGTCCCGGGTGTTGTGCGTCAATGATTGCCTCCATTAAAGTTTCCGCCGTTCCTGAAGGCGATATTAGGCCGCATACACCTGAGTTTCTGAGGAAATCTGTTACTGCTACCGGTCTATACTTCGGAGCCGCGCCTGATGCGTCGGTGGTGTTAGGTAGGGCTTGGCTAAGCCTTGAGACATCGTCAAGCGATTTTATGGATAAGGCAGCTCCAACTCCTAAATCAGTGAGTAGGCCTTCTTCGACCTTTTCAATAGAGACACCGCCTGTGATGACCACTGGTAACCCAGGAACAGCCATTTTAATTTGCTCGACTAATTGTTCGCCCGAACGAGGTAATGCGAATGCCCTCATTAGCGTTGGACTATCGCTCAAAAACTCATATACATTAGTAAACGTAGCTGGAGGATAATACCCGTCTTCTGTTATCTCAACATATTTATCTGCCAGTTCGTGAAGCTCTCTTGGAAGCGGGCCCTTTAGCGCCCTCATATGGTCGCCTTTTGGATTATACGGAAAGACCTTAATCGCGTCTGCTCCTCTTTGTTTTGCATCCAGCGCTTCTTGCAGAGAGCCAACACCCATTATAACCTTTGCGCCAAGCCTCTGTAATGCACTTATCTTATCTTCGTTTAGGGTAAGCCCCGGTGTTACTATTAACTGAGCGCCATTTAATTGTGCATGTGCGGCATCTAGGCCGTTTAATACTGTTCCTGCGGCTACTATAGGCCGTCTGGAACTCTCTTTGGAGCGTTTCGAGGCAAGTTTGATCAACCTAAGTACTTCATCACGATCGCCGCGGAAGGCGACTTCTACAGCAAGTTTCGGGTGTTGTGCATCAATGACTGCCTTCACCAAAGCTTCCGCCTCTACTGAAGGCGCTATTAGGCCGCATACACCCAAATTCTTAAGGAAATCTCCTACTGCTACCGGCGCATACTTCGGAGCCGCGCCGGATGTATC
>JADHWH010000066.1 GCA_016783555.1 Candidatus Omnitrophota bacterium
TTAAGAAATTACTTGTCGGCGGGCTTGAAAGGGTCTATGAGATAAACAGGAATTTCAGAAACGAAGGCATATCCCCCCGGCACAACCCGGAATTTACGATGCTCGAAGTCTATAGCGCATATTCGGATTGCGAAGGGACTATTAAGCTTACAGAAGAGCTGATTACGAATGTGGCAGAGAAGGTATTAGGAAAAAGAAGGTTTACTTATCAGGGCAAAGAGATAGATTTGTCTAAATGGGAAAGGGTCTCATTCGCGGATTTAATGAAGGATGAGTTCGGCATAAAGGCCGATGATCACCAGAAGGAATGGATAAAGAAATTAAAGAAGAAGAATGTAAAGATAGAAGGCAAGGAATTATCGAGGACCCAGCTAATAAATATAGTCGGAGAGCTTATAGAGCCGAAGGCCGGTTCGCATCCTGTCTTTGTCGTTGATATGTTTACGGAGCTCTGTCCCCTTGCGAAGACAAAACCGGAGAACCCGCTCTTAACGGATAGATTCGAGCTTTATATGGGCGGCCTGGAAGTGGCCAATGCCTATTCGGAGCTTAACGATCCCATAGAGCAGAAGAAGAGGTTCGAAAACGAAATTAAAGAGAGTAAGGAAAAGAAAGATATAGACGAAGACTTCATCTGCTCGCTTGAGCACGGTATGCCTCCTGCGGGTGGTTTGGGTATCGGTATCGACAGGCTCGTTATGATACTGACCGACTCCGCGTCTATCAGGGATGTCATATTGTTTCCGCAGTTGCGGAAAGAAGCATAATGGAGATAGCGTAAAGTGCAAAGCGAAAAGCGAAAAACTGTTGTGTCGCTTCGCGACGTTGAATATTTAACGCCGCCGAAGGCGGCACAACAACTTTGAGCTTTTAACTCTAAACTTTAAACTATTATTTTTCATATGAAGTGGCAGTTGATGATCAGCTTAAGGTATCTTTTCGAGAAGCGGGAAGAGCGGTTTATCTCGGTTGCGACATTAATATCCGCATTGGGCATAGCTGTCGGTGTTGCGGCGCTCATTGTCACTATGGGGGTTGTCAACGGTTTCAACAGGGAGATCGAAGAGAAGATATTGAATGTAAACCCCCACATAATAATAGCCAGCGACAGGGCATCGGTCGATCATGAAGATATAAAGAGAAAGATAAGCCAGATCGAAGGCGTATTAGAGACGGCAGACTTTCTGGATGGGCAGGCCCTCATAAATGTAGATGAGAAGGTAGCGGGTGTCCTTATCAGGGGCATTCACCCAAATCCGAAAAGGCGCCTGATAAAGATAGATAGTTATCTAGCTGCAGGGACGACCGGCCTTAAGGGAAACGGCGCGATTGTAGGCAGCGAGCTTGCCGGCAATTTCAGACTTAAGGTAGGAGATAGGATAAACATTCTTTCTCCTCTGGCAGGCAGTTCTGAAGAGTTTAAGGTTAACGGTATCTTTAATTCCGGAAGGTACGATTATGACCTTAATCTGGTCTTTCTCAATATAGAAGAGGCGAAAAAGCTTTTGGGGAAAGATAACATTGTAAGCGGGGTAGGGCTTAAGGTCGCGGAGGTCTTTAAGGTTGACAGTATCAAATATAAGATTCTCTCCGTGATAAGACCCCCTTACCGCGTAGTAACGTGGAAAGAGATAGACAGAAACCTATTCTCCGCGCTTAAACTGGAGAAGATCGTCCTCTTCCTGGTAGTGGCCTTGATTATCTTTGTCGCGTGTTTTAATATCATCAGCACGCTCATTATGACCGTTATGGAAAAGGCCAAGGATATAGGGATACTCAAGGCGATAGGCGTTACGCGGTTAGGGCTGATGCTGATATTCTTATTAGAGGGTTTATATATAAGCATAATAGGCATTATCATAGGCTCGGGCCTCGGACTCGGCCTCTGTTATTTACAATATAATTATAAGCTTGTAAAATTGCCGCCGGATATATATTATATCTACAGCGTGCCTATTCAGGTCAGGGTGCCGGATACGATGATAATAATAGCCGCGGCGTTCATATTGGGCTTATTGGCGACGGTCTATCCGTCTTTACATGCGGCAAGGCTTAACCCTGTAGATGCCCTGAGGTATGAATAAGAGATGCTTAAGGCTCAGGATCTTCACAAATTCTACAAGGAAGGGTCTAAAGAGGTGCGCGCCCTTAAGGGTATAGATCTTGAGGTTGAAAAAGGCGAGATCCTGGGTATAGTGGGGCCGTCGGGCGCTGGCAAGTCTACGTTGCTGCATCTGTTAGGCGGATTGGACATGCCCACGAGGGGCACGGTATTTTTGGACGGCACGGATCTTTATAAGATAAGCGACAACGCGCGCTGCCGCATCAGGAACAGAAGAGTCGGTTTTGTATTTCAGTTTTACCATCTATTGCCGGGGTTTACGGCCCTGGAGAATGTGATGATGCCTGCTATGATAGGCGGCAGTAAAAGGATAAAGGCTAAGGAGAGGGCGAGATCGCTTTTGGAGGCGGTAGGCCTGAATCACAGGATTGAGCATAAGCCTGCGGAGCTTTCCGGAGGAGAGGCGCAGAGAGTCGCTATAGCGCGTTCGCTTATGAACCATCCGGATATAGTATTTTGTGATGAGCCCACGGGTAATCTGGATTCTAAGATGAGTGCGGATGTTTACGATCTTATACTACGTTTAAGCAGAGATAATAAACAGACTTTTGTTATAGCCACACACCAGGAAGAGTTTGCCAAGAAGGCCGGCAGGGTCTTACATATCAGAGACGGTCAATTTCAGACCCGAGCGGTGTGAAATTGGTTAAGGGAGAGGCATGAACCCCGTTAGACCTCAGTGGTCTGATGGGGAGGTAGGAGGTCTAACGGGGTGAAGATATTCTTAAACGGAGAGTTAGTGAAGAGGGAAGACGCAAAGATCACGGTATTTGACCACGGGCTTTTATACGGCGATGGTGTCTTTGAAGGGATCCGCTCATACGGAGGCTTGATCTTTAAACTTAAGGAACACTTAGATAGGCTTTTTGTTTCGGCTAAGGCTATAGGGCTTGTGATTCCTATGAACGAGAAGGAGCTTGCAGACGCCATTATAAAGACGCTGAAAGAGAATAGCTTAAGAGATGCCTATATCAGGCTGGTGGTTACCCGCGGCGCGGGAGACCTGGGATTAGATCCCCGCAAGTGTAAGCGCCCCACCATATTTATAATTTCGGATAAGATTGCCTTATATCCGGAAGAGTATTATAAGAACGGCCTTGAGATAATTATAGCGAATACGCGGCGCAACATAAAAGATGCCCTGAACCCCCAGATTAAGTCTCTGAATTATTTGAATAATATACTGGCCAAGATAGAGGCGATAAAGGCGGATGCGGAGGAGTCTATCATGCTCTCAAGCGACGGCTATGTCGCAGAGTGTACCGGTGATAATATATTCATTATAAAAGACGGCGCGCTTATTACGCCTCCGCTTGATGTAGGGGTGCTTAAAGGGGTCACCCGTCTTGCGGTAATCAATCTTGCCAAAAAAGAGAAGATAGCTGTAAATGAGAAGATGATAAAGCCTGTAGATCTATACGCGGCAGACGAATGTTTTCTTACAGGTACGGCGGCAGAGATTGTGCCGGTTACGAAGATAGACGGAAAGAGTATAGGCAGCGGCGGACCCGGCGGGGTTACGTTGAGGTTACTGACAGGGTTTCGAGAGCTGACGAAGGTTGACGGGGTGAGATACTGAAAGCGAAAAACTCAAGGCGCAAAGCGCAAAACAGTTGTGTCGCTTCGCGACCTTGTATAAAAAAGTTTTAAACTTTAAGTTTTAGTTTTACGCTTTTCGCTTTGCGCTTTACGCTATTCAGGAGGCAGCAATGTTATGTGACATATGCGGCAAGAATGATGCTACGGTGCATCTTACAGAGATAGTAGACAATAAGATGACCAAGCTTCACCTGTGTGAAGAGTGCGCCAAGAAGAAGGGCGCTGAGATGGAAGAGCATTTCGGCTTGAGCGATCTCTTGGCGGGCCTTGTGGATTTTGAGACTAAGGTTACGCACAAAAAAGAGCTTAAGAAAAAATGCGCCAGGTGCGGCATGACTTACGAGGATTTCAGAAGGACGGGAAGGCTCGGGTGCGGCGAGTGTTATGCTACGTTTGAAGAGAGCCTTGTGCCGTTGATAAAGAGGGTGCACGGATCTTCAGAGCATCTCGGCAAGGTGCCTTCCAGGGTTTCCAAACCTGTTAAGGTTCAGGCAAGCCAGAAGAAGATTGACGGCCTCGAAGAACTTAAAAGACGCCTACAGCGGGCAGTAAAGCTTGAGCAATTTGAAGATGCGGCGAGATTAAGGGATAAGATCAGAGAATTGGAGAAGAAGAAATGACCCTTCGACGCGGCCGCCGGAGGCGGCCTTGCTCAGGGTCATCCTGAGCGTGGAAGGTGTCAATAGAAGGAGTCGAAGGATGAGAATAGATGATTTATTGAAGCATACAAGCGAGTGGCTAAAAGGCACAGGCCCCAATTCCAACATCGTTATCTCAAGCAGGATAAGATTGGCAAGGAATCTGTCAGGGCTTCCTTTCTCGCACTGGGCGGGCAAGAAGCAAAAGGAAGAGAGCCTTGAGACCATAAAAGGCGCGCTCCAGACAAGCCAGTTTTTAAAGAAGGCCACCTCCATAGATATATCAAGTTTAAGCAGCATCGACAAGCAATTTCTGGTAGAAAGGCACCTTATGAGCAGGGAACATGCCGCCAATCCTGAGTTGAGCGCGCTTCTGTTTGACGATAAAGAGATTGTAAGCATAATGATAAATGAAGAAGATCATATACGCATGCAGGTTATGCAGTCGGGATTTAACCTTACAGAGTCTTGGAGGATAACGAATGAGATAGACACCGAGCTCGGCGCAAGGCTTAATTACGCTTTCTCTTCAAAGCTCGGTTACTTAACGGCCTGTCCTACGAATGTCGGTACCGGCATACGCGCTTCGGTCATGCTCCATCTGCCGGCATTAGTCCTTACCAACCAGGCAAACAGGGTCCTTCAGACGATTACCAAACTGGGCTTGACCATAAGGGGATTTTACGGCGAGGGCACAGAGGTACAGGGGAATTTCTTCCAGATCTCCAACCAGGTGACATTGGGCAGATCGGAAGAGGAGATTATAGACGGCATAGAAAGGGTTATAAACCAGATTGTCTCGCGCGAAGAGAGCGCAAGAAAGACCATGTTTATGCGTTCAAAGGAGAAACTTATAGACAGGATATGGCGCTCATACGGTACGTTGCGAAGCGCGCACATTATATCTTCGAACGAGACTATAGAGCTCCTTTCCGTAATAAGGCTCGGCGTCGACATGGATATAATAAAGGATATTACTATACCTGTTATAAACGAACTCTTTATACTGACTCAACCCGCCCATCTTCAGAAGATGGAGAAGAAGGTTTTGAGTCCGCAGGAGCGGGATCTTAAACGGGCGGAGATAATACGAGAGAAATTGGGAGGATAAAGAAAGCTAAAAACGTAAGGCGCAAAGCGCAAAACTAAAGCGCAAAGCTTAAAACGTTTTAAACCTTAAGTTTTAGTTTTACGCTTTTCGCTTTGAGCTTTACGCTTAACAATTGTCAGGAGGTAGTAAAAGATGGCGATGTTTAATAGGTTTACTGAAAGGGCAAGAAGAGTAATCCTCTTGGCAAAAGAAGAAGCCAAGAGGTTCAACCACGATTATATTGGAACGGAACATCTGCTTCTGGGTTTAATAAGGGAGGGAGAGGGTGTTGCCGCAGCGGTGCTTATGAGCCTGGGGTTGGATCCGACTAAGATAAGGATGGAGGTAGAGAAACTCGTCCAACCAGGTCCTTCCAGCAGCATTACGGGCGATATACCCTTTACGCCGAAGGCCAAAAAGGCGATTGAGCTTGCTATGGAAGAGGCCCGTCAGCTGGGACACAATTATATCGGGACGGAACACCTCCTTTTGGGCTTGATAAAAGAAGGCGAAGGAGTAGCTTCTGAAGTATTGACGAATCTCGGGCTTGACGCGGGAAAGGTGAAGGACGAGGTTATGCAGATATTGGGTTCCGCTACCCCTGGTTTTGCTACTGGAGGACAAACCAGGCCTGCCCCCAAAGGAAAGACGCCGGCAATAGACACATTCGGGAGGAACCTGACTCAGCAAGCGACACAGGGGAAACTCGATCCTGTAATAGGAAGGGTCAATGAAATAGAAAGGGTGATCCAGATACTCTCGAGGCGGACGAAGAACAATCCAGTGCTATTGGGCGAGGCAGGGGTCGGCAAGACAGCCATAGTTGAAGGTTTGGCGCAGAAGATTGTAAGCGGCGATGTGCCGGAAATCCTCAGGGATAGAAAGATAATAATACTGGATCTGGCGCTGATGGTCGCGGGCACAAAATACAGGGGCCAGTTTGAAGAGAGAATCAAGGCGATAATGGATGAGATAAAGAAGTCCGGGGACATAATAATATTCATTGACGAGCTCCACATACTCGTAGGGGCGGGTGGGGCGGAAGGCGCAATAGACGCATCCAATATATTAAAACCGGCCCTCTCCCGAGGCGAGATACAGTGCATAGGCGCTACCACGCTCGATGAGTATAGGAAGCATATAGAGAAAGACGCAGCGCTTGAGAGAAGGTTTCAGACTATCACGGTGGAGCCGCCGAGCGTTGAAGAGACCATAGAGATATTGAAAGGCTTAAGAGACAGATATGAGGCTCACCATAAAGTTAAATATTTAGACGGTGCCTTAGAGGCGGCCGCAAAATTGTCGGCTAGATATATAAGCGGGAGATTCCTGCCTGATAAGGCAATTGATCTGATAGATGAAGCCGGCTCGCGGGCTAAGCTTTCCACTATGATAGCGCCTCCGGACTTAAAAGAGTTAGAGGAGAATGTCGACAGGATTAAACGCGAAAAGGAGGCCGCGGTAAAGAGCCAGGATTTCGAAAAGGCGGCGAATTTTAGAGACGACGAAAGAAAGGCTAAAGAGGAACTTAAAGATGCGCAAAAGAAATGGCGGGAGTCGAGGAGCAAAAAAGAGATAGTTGTAACCGAAGAGGAGATTGCTAACATAGTCTCTAAGTGGACTGGTATCCCGCTTTTAAGGTTAGAAGAGAAGGAGTCGGCGAAATTTTTGAAGATGGAAGACAGGATTCATGAAAGGATCATAGGCCAGGACGAGGCCATAAAGGCCATAGCCCAGGCGGTAAGGCGCTCCCGTGCGGGCATAAAAGATCCGAAGCGGCCGATAGGCTCGTTTATATTTTTGGGGCCTACAGGAGTGGGGAAGACCCTGCTTGGCCGGGCGCTCGCCGAATTTATGTTCGGCGGTGAAGATGCTATTATACAGCTTGACATGTCTGAGTATATGGAGAAGTTCAACGTCTCAAGGCTTGTAGGGGCCCCTCCGGGATATGTAGGCTATGAAGAAGGCGGCCAGCTTACGGAGAAGGTGAGAAGGAGGCCTTACTCTGTGGTGCTTCTGGATGAGATAGAAAAGGCCCACCCGGATGTCTTTAATATACTTCTTCAAGTTTTTGAAGAGGGGA
>JADHWH010000067.1 GCA_016783555.1 Candidatus Omnitrophota bacterium
CGAAGAGGCATCCGTGTTCTCCCTTCTTGATTATCACCATCCTGGGCCCCAGCGATATTATAACCTTAGCCGCTTTGAGCAGATTGGCCTCGCCTGAAAATTCCCTCGCCTCCGCGTCATTTAACAGACAGAGATCCATCTCTTTTAGGAGCCCGACCAGGGATCTCTTCTTGTTCTCTATCCAGAAGTTCATAGTATCGCATGCTATAAATTGGGGCGAGCTTATCTGGCGAAGTATGCTTTTCTGCAGGTCCGGGTCTATGTTCGCGAGGAATACGTGTTTTGTCTTTCTATACTCTTTCGGGATTTTCGGGCGGAACTTGCCAAAGACATTCAGGTGAGTAGCTACGGTCTTGGCGGTGTTCATATCATATTCATACTCTCCTTCCCAGCGGAAGGTCTTACCGTCTTTTATCTCGAGGCCCCTTGTGTCTATTCGGTATTTTTTAAAGAGACGGATGTATCTTTTCGGAAAATCCCGTCCTACGACCGCAACCAGCCTTACGTCAGTGAAATAGCTGGCCGCTATTGAGAAATAGGTGGCTGAGCCGCCGAGAAGGTCTTTATGTCTGCCGAAAGGCGTTTGAACCGAATCCAACGCAACCGATCCTACGACCAATACGCTCACCCCGTTAGACCTCCTTTCAATCTATTACATATCGTGAGTTTTACTTCCTTGAGAGGTCTAACGGGGCTCATTTCTTAAGGCTCTCTTCCCCTCTTTTTATAGGACAGAACTCATTGCACATCGAGCATACATCGCTTGACTTAGGCTTAGAAGTGGTTCTGTACTTTTTCGGCTTTTGAGGATCTATTGCCAATGAAAACTGCCCCTTCCAGTCTCTATATTTTCGCGCGCGAGACAGAGCGTTATCCCAATCCATGGAACCCGTTACGCCCTTGGCAATATCCGCTGCGTGGGCGGCAATCCTCGAGGCAATAACACCCTCTTTAATATCTTCTTTGTCGGGCAGCCTCAAGTGTTCCGAGGCGGTTACGTAACACAAAAAGTCCGCGCCGCAGCTGGCGGCTATAGCGCCGCCGATCGCCCCCGCGATGTGATCGTAACCCGGAGCGACATCTGTGACCAAAGGCCCCAGCACATAGAACGGCGCCCCTCCGCAGAGAGTCTTCTCAAGAGCTACATTGTATTCAATCTGATCTATTGGGACATGGCCAGGCCCTTCTATCATCGCCTGCACCCCCGATTCCCTTGCCCTATTTGCCAACTGCCCCAGCACTATCAATTCTTGGATTTGCGCAGAGTCGCCCGCGTCTTTTACGGCCCCCGGCCGCATGCCGTCACCGAGACTCAGGGTGATATCAAACTTTTTTGCTATCTCTAATATCCGGTCAAAATGCGTATATAAAGGATTTTCGCGGCCATTCTTTACTATCCAGTCGACAAGAAACGACCCGCCCCTGCTTACAACATCGAGTATGCGTTCCCTCTTTTTTAAGTATTCCACTATTCTTTTTGTTACCCCGGCGTGTATGGTGAAAAAATCGACTCCCGCCTCCGCCTGTCTCTCAAGGACCGGCTCTATATCTCGCCAGCGCATATCGGATATGCTGCCTCTTTTTAAGACATTTGTCGCTACTTCATATAGAGGGACAGTGCCTAGGGGTACCGTAGATTCTTTTATGATGCTTTCGAGCATCTCGGTTATCTTATCGCCCACAGAAAGGTCCATAATCGTATCAGCGCCTGCGTCTATAGCTACCTTTAATTTTTCTATTTCTTCTTTGATATCGGGCGAATCTTCCGATGTGCCCAAGTTGGCGTTTACTTTTGTCTTTAGGTGCTTGCCTATGCCGCAGATATTCTTTACAGCATGGAGGTTATTTTTTGTTATGACGATGGTACCCTCTGCGATACCCTGCCTTACAAGAGCAGGGTCAAGCCCTTCTTTTTGGGCAACAATTCTTACTTCCGCTGATATTGTGCCGTTTCGGGCCTCTTCTATCTGTGTCATACTGCCACCGCTTTGCATATTGTCTCTATGAAAGATTTTGTAGTTTCGGTTATGTTGCCGCTTTTTAGTATAGCGCTTGCAACCGCAAATGCCTTTCCGCCGCTTCTTATTACGTCCTCTATATTTGTGAGGTCTATCCCCCCGATGAAGAATACCGGGATTCTTATCTCTTGCGCGATTTTGGAGATTATCTCAAGCCCTATAGGCCTATGATTCGGTTTTGTGGATGTTGCAAATATAGGGCCGACGCCTATATAATCAGCCCCTGCTTTCTCGGCTGCCCGGGCTTCTTCTATGGTGTGGGTGGAGATGCCGATGATGCCCTCTTTTCCAAGCAGCCTCCTCGCTTCACTGTAGGGGATATCATCCTGCCCCAGATGTACGCCATCTGAAGATGAAGCGATGGCGATATCTACCCTGTCGTTTATTATGAGTTTGCAGCCCTTATCTTTAGTAAGTCTTCTTAACACCTTTGCCTCTTTCAGAAGTTCTCTGTCGTTAGATATCTTGTCCCTGAGCTGAAGAAGAGACGCGCCGCCATCTATTATCTTCGATGCGGCGCCGGACATATCTTTATCTTTTAAAATGCCTCTATCTAATATTACCTGTAGATTGAAGCTTTTCAATTAGCACCTTCTCGATATTATAAATATAAAATCTGATCCCCTTAAAGCGCTGGGCTAAATCGGCATCGACTATTTTTGAGAACTCCTCCAGGACGCGGACAGATTCCTTGGCCCTTTGAAAATTGGCGTTCAGTATATCAAGGGGGTCTCTCCTTTTAAGCTCTAAAGAGATACTCTCTTTACCGACATCGTTTATCGAGTCTCTTGATGATAAGAGAGAGGAATAGGCCAGTTTCGTCGAGTCTGACACGGCCTTAAAGACATCGTGTCTTATATCTTTGAGCCTTGCGGTAGAATCCTTGTCTTCGAGGATGAATCTGGTTACGTCTTCACATACCCTTAAGCCCTCGCGGAGTCTGTTTAAATTCGCGTCTATTGTCCGCAGTACGTCGTTTTCTTTCATTTAAAGCCTCTTTATTTTATTTATAATTAATGTGGTGGAATATCCTTTGCATAAGGTAATCGCGACGACCCTTCCGCCGCCTCTTTTTACAAACCCTGCCCCCACAATCCCTCTCTTCTTCCAATCTGCTCCCTTGGCTATCACATCCGGTTTAAGCTCCCTTACTATCTTAAACGGGGTATCCTCACTGAATGAAGTGACGTAATCGACAGACTCCAGAGATGCCAGGATCTCCATCCTCTCTTTTAATTTTATGACAGGCCTGCCCCTGCCCTTGAGCCTTCTGAGTGAAGCGTCGGTGTTTACTGCCACGACCAGGATATCACCCTCTCTCTTTGCCTTTTTTAAAAAGGTTATATGGCCGGCATGTATTATATCGAAACAACCGTTTGTAAATACTATTTTCTCACCCTTCTTTTTAATCGAAGAGAGAATCTTTTTAAGGTCTTTTGTCTTTTTAATCTTACTCTTCATCATTTGCCGAGGAGCTCTTCTTCGACTAGTTCGCAGATTATATGGCTGGCCGTTATATGCGCTTCTTGAATGCGAGGGGTATTGCTTGAAGGAACCTTAAGGGCGATATCAGCCAGTCCCGCAATCTTACCGCCCGTTTCTCCCGTCATAGTTACGATTTTAAGTCCGAGCGCCTTAGCCTTCTTCAGGGCCTCATATACATTGGAGGCGTTGCCGCTGGTTGAGATGCCGAGCGCCACGTCTCCTTTTTTAGCAAGGCCTTCGAGTTGTCTTGAGAAGGATACCTCATAGCCGTAGTCGTTGCTCAGCGCGGTTATAGTCGATGTATTAGTAGAGAGCGCTATCGCGGGTATAGGGGCGCGTTCATGTTTGAATCTTCCAATGAGCTCAGCAGCCATATGTTGGCTGTCTGCCGCGCTCCCGCCGTTTCCAAAGACAATCAGTTTATTGCCGTTCTTTGCCGCATCTACAATCAGCTGAGCAATCTGCGCGATGGTCTCCGCATCGGACTTTAAGAGCTTTTCTTTTACGAGAATCGATTCTTTTAGTATATTTTTGATTTTTTCACGCAAAGTTTATACCCCCTAGGCTTGATCCCTTTTGCCGTTAACCGAAAAATATCTCGGATATTTTGTATAGTTCCATGTCTATCGTCTTTAACTTACCTACTGCCTTATCGAGCGGCACTTCGGTTATGGCATTGCCCTGGAGGCTGGCCATCATGCCGAACTTGCCGTTTAGGATCATCTCCACAGCCTTAACGCCGAATCTGGTGGCAAGGACCCTGTCGAATGCGGTCGGCGTCCCGCCTCTCTGGATGTGACCCAATACTGTGACCCTTGTCTCAAAACCCGTCTTCTCTTCTATCTTATCGCCCAGCATCTGGCCTATCCCGCCTAATCTCACATGGCCAAATGCGTCCAGTCTTTCTTTCTGAATTACAACATCGCCTTTTTTGAACTTTGCGCCCTCGGCTACAACCACTATGCTGAAGCACTTTCCCCGGTTTCGCCTGTTCTTTAGAAGTTCGCACACATTGTTGATGTCTATAGGGACCTCCGGTATTAATATTACATCGGCCCCTCCTGCTATGCCGGCATGAACCGCTATCCACCCGGCGTGTCTGCCCATAACCTCCACTACCATTATGCGGTGATGGCTCTCTGCCGTTGTATGGAGGCGGTCTATCGCCTCGGTGGCGATGTTTACGGCAGTGTCGAAACCGAATGTGTAATCTGTACAGGAGAGATCGTTGTCTATAGTCTTCGGAACGCCTACTATGTTGAGTCCTTCTTTGCAAAGTTTAGAGGTGACCCCCAATGTGTCTTCTCCGCCGCATGCTATCAGCGCATCGAGCTTCAGACCTTTAAAATTCTCCTTCACCCTATTAACGCCGCCTTCTTTTTTATAAGGGTTTGTGCGGCTGGTTCCGAGTATCGTACCTCCTTTGGGAAGGATGCCGGATACTGAATTCGTGTCCAATGTAACGGTCTCTTTGTCAATCAGGCCCTTCCAGCCGTTTTTTATGCCCAGGGCCTCTATCCCTTTTTTATTCGCATTCCTTACCGCCGCCCTTATGACGGAGTTTAATCCGGGACAATCGCCCCCGCCGGTTAAGATACCGATTTTTTTTACCTTTGCCATACCGCCCCCTTCTTATTCTTCACTGTATTCTATCCCTCTGTATTTCGGTTCTTCTTCCTGCTCTTCCTGTTTTTCGCGTTTGGATTTTTTCTTTTTTGGTTCTTCTCTCTGAGCGAGTTTGTTTATATGGACCTTCACGATTATCGCTTCTTCTATCCCCAGCATATCCTGGACGCGGTTTTTTACGATAGATTGTATCTTCTCGGTTATGTTGGGTATCGATATTTCGGAATAGAGCGTTACCTTGGCGTCTACAATGATGCCTTTCTTGGTCGCGGTTACCTTGGGCCTGAGTTCTTTTATCTCCGGCACCTGGCGCGCCAGCCGTCTCATAAAATCCTCGATGGCCGCCAGCGAGACCGTTACCTGCCCATCGGGATTCTCGAACGCTATAATCTTTTCACGCTCCATCCTGCCTATAGCAATTTGTATAATAAGAAGGCTTACGCCTATCAATAAGAGCCCGGCAAAGCCCGTTATAATGCGCAGATCAGGTTTTAGATAGATTAGGTTAATAATGTTTATAAGGCTCTCTTTCGGTATGAAATTCAGGGCCACCAATATTAAACAAGCGCCGAGCAGAATCAGTATCAATGTGTAAAAAAATCTCGTGATTCCGTTGAATAGCTTCATCTTATCTGTCCTCCCGTTTTTTTATTTCTTCTCGTTAAAAAGTTCTTCGACAAAGTAGGTCGTGACCTGCCCGCGCAGGAACGACGGATTGCTGAAAACGTTCTTGTGAAACGGTATGGTCGTCTTTATAGGCTCGATTATGTATTCATCGAGCGCCCTCTGCATCCTCTTTATCGCCTCCATGCGGTTTGAGCCGTAGGCAATCAATTTTGCAATCATGGAGTCGTAATACGGGGATATCTCATATCCCGGATAGACATGTGTATCTATCCTTATGCCTATCCCTCCCGGCGCATTATAGACGTTGATCTTTCCGGGAGAAGGCATAAAGTCATTATTCGGGTCCTCTGCGTATATCCTGGCCTCTATGCATGAACCGTTCTGTTTTACGTTATCCTGCTTAAGGGTAAGTTTTTTTCCGGCCGCGATCTTTATCTGTTCTTTTATTAAATCTATGCCCGTTATCATTTCGGTAACAGGGTGTTCTACCTGTATCCTTGTGTTCATCTCCATGAAGTAGAAGTTGTTCTCTTCGTCAAGCAAGAACTCTATCGTCCCCGCGTTATTGTAGTTTACCGACCTCGATCCCTTTACCGCAACCTCCCCCATCTTTTTGCGCAGCTTGTTTGATAGGGCCGGCGAGGGTGATTCTTCCAATAATTTTTGATGGCGTCTTTGGATTGTGCAGTCCCTCTCTGCGAGGTGTATGATATGACCGTGATTATCGCCCAGTATCTGGAATTCTATATGCCGCGGCTTTTCGATATATTTTTCTATATAGACGTCAGGGTTGCCGAATGCGCTTTCCGCCTCTCGCTGCGCGGTAAGGAACGCGCCTATTAATCTCACATCGTTATGGCATATCCGCATGCCCCTTCCGCCGCCGCCCGCCGCGGCTTTTATAATGACAGGATACTTTATCTTTTTGGCAATTTTTAAAGCCTCTTCTTTTGTTTGTATGACGTTTGTGCTGCCCGGTATGACAGGCAGCCCCGCCTTTTTCATTGTCTCCTTCGCCATCATCTTGTCGCCCATCAGCCGTATGATTTCAGGCGAGGGTCCTATAAATTTAATCTTGCACGATTCACATATCTCCGCAAAATGCGCGTCCTCTGCGAGAAAACCGTAACCGGGGTGTATCGCCTCAACGTCTGTTATCTCTGCCGCGCTTATTATGGCGGGGATATTTAAATAGCTGTTGGCCGAAGGGGGGCTTCCTATGCATACGGCCTCATCCGCAAAGCGCACAGCAAGAGAATTCCTGTCTGCTTCGGAATAGGCCACGACAGTCCTTATGTCCATCTCTTTCGAGGCGCGTATTATCCTTAAGGCTATCTCTCCCCTATTAGCTATTAGTATTTTTGAAAACATCTCTCTACTGTGCCGGTTCTATTAAGAACAGGACTTGGCCGAATTCGATTGGATTTCCATTTTCGACTGATATATCTACGATCTTGCCTCTGACATCCGATTTTATCTCATTCATCAGCTTCATCGCCTCTATGATACAGACTACCTGCCCTTTTTCGATTGTGTTTCCTATGTCCACAAAAG
>JADHWH010000068.1 GCA_016783555.1 Candidatus Omnitrophota bacterium
AATCATCCTAAGGAGATAAAGATGATAGTATTGGGAGTGGCAACGCCATTTTCACATGACCCGTCGGCGGCACTGCTTATTGACGGTAGTATTGCCGCGCTCTGCGATGAGGAGAGGCTTATCCGCGAGAAACACGCCATGGAGAGGCTCCCGGTAAATGCGATAAGGTTCTGTTTGAGGAAGGCGGGAATAGCGCCGGGGGATATCGATATCGTGGCCTATCCATGGTCGCTCGATGCGTATAATGAGAAGAAGTGGCAGTTTGCAAAGCGGACTTGGCGCACAAGGCCCGCACATGCCTATAAGACCTTGCTTCGAACCCGTTCAAGGGCAGAGGCGAAGATAGATAAGTTAAATAGGACCCTCCTTGCCTCTGGAATAGATCCCGCCAAGGTAAAGACAGAATTTGTAGAGCACCATATGGCCCACGCCTCAAGCTGCTACCATCTATCGGATTTCAAAGATGCAGCGATTCTTTCGGTAGACGGGGCAGGAGAGTTTACCTCTACGTTATTTGCCGAAGGAAGAGAAGGCGAGATAAAGAAGATAAAGGAGATTATATATCCAGATTCGCTGGGGCTCTTCTATTCTACAATGACAGAGTACCTGGGCTTCCAGATAAACGACGGCGAATATAAGGTGATGGGCATGGCCCCTTATGGCGATGCCGGGAGAATAGACTTTTCCAAGGTCATAAAGTATGACAGGTATTCTTATACGATTGATGACCTATACGTATGCGCAAGGAGGTCAAAGAGATACGCCCCTGATAAGATGTTTTCAAGAAAGATGGTGGAGGACTGGGGCCCCCCAAGGACCGGTGACGGATTGGCCAGCCCGTATATCGATATAGCGGCACGGACGCAGAGGACGCTGGAGGATATAACGCTTGCCCTGACGGAGACATATCTCGGAGATGTATTAAGGCGAAACAACGGCAGGCTCTGTTTTGCCGGAGGGTGCGCCTTAAATGTGAAGCTAAATAAGAGGATTATCGAGCACCCGCTGGTAAAAGAGTTTTTTGTGCAGCCGGCCGCGCACGATTCAGGGACATCCCTTGGCGCCGCGACATTTGCCGCTTACAGTGCGGGCGAGAAGATCAAACCGATGGAACATGTCTATTACGGGCCTTCTTATTCCGATTCAGAGATAAAGGATGTCCTTGATAGATTTAAGATAAGATACAGAGAGCCGGGCGACATAAAAGAAGAGGTAAGCAGCCTTTTAGCTGACGGAAAGATTGTCGCGTGGTTCCAGGGTGCGATGGAGTTTGGCCCGCGCGCATTGGGCAACCGTTCTATACTGGGAAATCCGTCAATAAAGGGCACAGCTGACGAAATAAATGCGCGGATTAAATTCAGGGAGAGATGGCGGCCTTTCTGTCCCTCTATACTCTCTGAATTTGCCGGTGACATAGTTACAATAGGCCATCCGTCACCTTATATGACATTCTCTTTTACGGTCAGGGATAAATGGATATCCAGGATTCCGGAGGTAGTACATGTCGACAAATCAGCACGGCCCCAATTTGTCGAGGAGGCCGCGAACCCCTTATTTTATAGTCTGCTTGAGGCATTCCACAAAAAGACCGGTACCCCTGTTTTAATCAATACCTCCCTTAACAGGCGGGGCGAGCCCATCGTATGCAGCCCGGAGGACGCTATACACATGTTCTACAACTGCGGTTTGGAATATATGGCTATAGGCAGCTTCCTTATCCAGAAATAGTAAAACATGAAAAAGGTAGAAATAGCCGTTGTCAAGCAGGGCTTTATAGGGTATACTTTTAATAGGCCAAAGATTTAAAGATAGATGCGTATATAATTTTTTTTCTCTATAAATTAAAGCAATTTAAAAATGCTTTACTAACAGAAATGTGGGGGGTAGTCAAATGGAGTTGGTGTTATTGTTTTACGTAACCAAAAGGGGTATGTTAAATAGAGTGCAAGTCGTTAGACTATGCACTTTTTTTATTCTACCCGCCCTTGTATTGGCCCTCTCAACCAATCCGCTCTATGGCCAGGAGACCCACACAATTTTAAACGAAGACGGTGTAATTAAAGAGTATCTGCCGCTGGAGGAGATGGAGGCCGCCCTGGAAGGCATAGCGGAGACCATCGAATTAAGAGGAGATTTAGAAGACATCAAGTATGTCCTTGGGGCCGGTGATGAAATAAAAGACGGCTACAAGATAGTCATGAATGAAGATGATCTACCGGAACAGATCGAACGTCCGGACGGAACCGCTGTTTTATTCAGTTATCCGGATAATGAAAACGGAGAAATCAAGATACGCTGGGGTAATACAGAGATAACGTATACCGGAGACAAAGTAATTATCGAATTAAAAGGCAATAATTCAAAAGATAGCGGCGCCCCGTCTAATAGTACAAGCATTATTTACGGCGATGATAGCGGCCAGCCCATTGTCTATGATGGTTTATCTTTTATAATTGTTATACCGAGGGAAGATGACGACGGAGACGACGAAACCACAGGCGGCATACCGCTCGATAGAGACCGCTTGATAAGATTTGGAATGGCTGACTGGGAAGAGCTGGAAGATGCGTTTGAAGATTTGCTGAGGTTTAAGAGGAAATATAATATAAATCTGGACTTACAAGTAGAGGATTCAGGTGAAGGCCCGGGTTATTCTTTAGGGGAAAAAGCAGTAGGGGGTATCAGTTATAAACAGCGGTTGAAACAAAAGAAGGATAGGTTGAATAAGGCCGTATCCAATTTAACAGAAGACCTCGGTTTCTCCTCCTATCGTATTAAGGGCGACCTCTTTGAGGGCATCTTAGCTACGCCGGAAAAAGAGGATAATTAATAGGAAAGAATAGACATTTTTATAGGGATATATCCGGTTTTAAAGCCGGAGATATCCCTATTTTTTTCTTGCATATGGTAATTGCAGAGGGTAGTATATAGACAAAGAGTTCGGAAAAGATGGAATTTTTTAAACTAATATGTGTTATATATAATGGAAGACCCTCTTAAGAAAGCCAAAGACGGCGACAAGGCCGCATTCGAGACCTTTTACAACGAGAATAAAAGGCGGATATTAAATTATGTATATAGAATGGTAGGGAATCTCGAGTCGGCCGAAGAGATAACCCAGGAGGTATTTGTGAAGGCGTACTTCAGCCTATCCAGATATATACCCATGGAAAAACCATTAAATTGGATATATACCATTGCGGGAAACCTCTGTAAGAATTTCTTAAGGGATAATAGACAGAGACCGCAGGTTTCGCTGGACAAGGAGCTTGCTAGGCAGGAAGGGCTTACGCTTAAGGATATGCTCTCGGCTGAAACAAGAGGCCCGTCAGATTTGGCTATGGGCAAGGAGCTGACAGATATAATGCAGGCCCATATAAACCGGCTGCCTGTAGCATATAAAGAGGCGCTGGTCTTATGTGATATTCAGGGCTGTTCGTATGAAGAGGCCGCCGGTATATTGAAATGCAAGATCGGCTCAGTCGCCTCGAGGCTGCACCGCGCCAGGCTTATCTTGGCCAAGGCGTTGCAGAAATATTTTAAGTAAATTTAAAAGAGGTGTATTTATATGTCTAGGCACATAAGTTCAAGATCGATGTCGTTATATTTGGATGAGAGGCTTAACACTGAAGAGAGAGAAAAGATCGAACTCCATCTTTCGACATGCCAGGATTGCGAAAAGGAACTAACACCATTAAAAGCCGCAAGAAGGCTCCTTGTAGCCTTGCCGCAGGTTGAAGAGTCCAAAGGGTTCGATTTCGAATTTCGTAAGAAGCTTAATGAAGAATCGGCCAGGCGGCAGAAAGTCCCGGCCTATCTTGATAGATTAGGGGAGATCCTTGAGAGGCTGCGCCCCGGAGAATTAAGGCCGGCTCCTGTCCTTGTGAGGGCGACAGCGCTGGTTACGATAACGGCATTTATTATATTTACTATCTTCTGGAGCCAGCTCGGGGCGATGCCCGCGGTGGCATTCGCAAAAGGGGACGTTGAGATATACAACTCTGCCAGCAACGAGTGGCGATACGCAAGGGAAGGTATGAGATTGAGGCCCGGCGATACAATTAGGGTGGGATTAAACAGCCAGGCCAATGTAGAGTCGAAAAGATATGAGATATTGCTTAAAGAGGATACCCAACTTAAGGCTATTGATCTGGACAAGGCCTTTACAAGATCAGACAGAATTACATATGGACTGGATAGAGGCAAGATGCTGGTTGCGACAAAGAAGGGATTTGAAAAATCGAGATTAAAGATCGACTCGCCGCTGGCTGAGGTCGAGACAAGCGGAACCGGTTTCTTGGTAAAAGTATCACCTGCAAAAAAGAAGTATCAGACCTGGGTGGGAGTCCTGGACGGCGAAGTCGAGGTTCGCTCAAAGATTAAGCTTGCGGGACTGCCTTCTGAAGTTTCAGTCGGAGAAGGCAGGGCCACTGATGTATCGCCCAATTCCACGCCCAGCCAACCGCGCTATCTGCTGGAAGAAGAATGGAAAGAAGTCCAGGAGATCTATAGTATCGGAGAGCAGCCCCAGATCGCGCTTCTCATCAGCATGACTCCAAGGAGAGTCCGTGAACTCCTGAGACCAGCCGCCCTTTATATCTCTGCTGAGAAGACGAGGCCTATACCTAAAGAGGCGGTTAAGATTATGGCCAAGATTAACGACGCCATAGTCAAAGAAGATAAGTCTAAGCATCTGGATGCTATCCACAGCCTGGAAGACCTGATAGAAAGACATCCTGATACTAAATACAATATCCAATTCCTATTTTTTATCGCGGGGTATTATTACTATATAGATAAATACGATAACTCCATTTCTACGTTAGATCGTATTATAGATGAATATCCGTATTCCAAACAGATAAGCCTCGCCCTATGCGCAAAGGGCATTATCTACGAAAAAGGACTTAAAGATAGAGTAAATTCGGCTTCATCCTATAATGCTATCCTTACCGATTATCCGCAGAGCCTTGAGGCAGAAGAGGCAAGAACAGGCCTTAACCGCCTGAAAAAGCAATAATTTCATATTTCATAACCCATTATGCTATAATGAGATAAAAATTTTTGGAATAATTTTTCTATTTGCGTGTTATATATAGTGTGGGCAGAAATGTTGCTTATTTTTTTCTGCAATAATTAAACAAATTTGCAAAGTGCTTAGTATGGGGGTAGTAAGATGCGTTTTATGGGTTTTAGCATTTCCAGGGATGAGAATAGTAGACGAGGCGCAGGCCGCGTGGCCATGCGCTTTGTTATATATAGGATAGAAACAGAAGAGAACTTAAAAAAAGGAGCAGAAAAAATGAAGAAAATAAATTTTAATAGACTAATTGCTGCGTTCGCAGTCTTGTTTTTTGTAGGGCTTGGATTCACTTTTGCAAAGACGGCTTTTGCCGATGGGCCGGTTGTAATCATAACAAGCCCTGCCAACGGAGACCATGTAGATACAGACACCCCTGTAATTGAATACACCGTTACAGGCGGCAGCATAACAAGCTTCATAGTAGACGGCACTGAACTTGCCCCTGATAACATACCGGCATCAGGCACTGCGCTGGCCCATCTTGACGACGGAGCGCGCACCATATCTATCACGGCAGTAGATGGCGCTACGAATGAGACTATAGCTACATCCATATTCACAGTAGATACGCTCGATCCTGTTGTAGCTATAACCGCACCCGCAGACACCAGCGTATTAAATGGATTACCTATAACTATATCAGGGACGGTCACAGAAGATAACATTGAAAGTGTAACCTTAACGCTTGTTCTTGCAGGCGGTGACCCGATCGCTCCTATAGACCTTACAGCCGACGCAGCCGACGGTAACTTCAGTACGGATGTAGGCAGCTTAGCCGACGGCGACTATACCATCACCGTAGAGTGCGTTGATCTTGCAGGCAATGACCATGCGCCCAGTGTGGGTATTGAGTTGGACGCTGCCTGCGTCTTGACAGTCAGGATTACAGACGGATCCGGCACGATTGAGGCGAGTTACATAGGCGGCGACCCGATTATAATGACTGAGAACGCGGCAGACGGCATCAGGACATATGAAACGACTCTAACTTACGGTTCTGACGTTCAGTTAACCGCTGCCTCAACCGCGGGATATGTCTTTAAAAGATGGGGAGGCGACACGTTTGGAGACAGCGAGATCACGACAATCAACAGTATCATACTCGACATGGTAATCTTTGCCTACTTTAGCGAAGATGGGGCGGAGTATCACGTCGATCCTTCAGATGCTAATGCCTCCGACGATCTATCTTGCGGTTCAGCAGGCACACCTTTCGCAAGCCTGGATTACGCCCTTAACTTCCTTATGCCGGGCAATACGCTTACGCTGCATCAGGGAATATACGGCAGTATCGTTATTGACAGCACAGTAAGCGGCACCGAGGGCAACCTCGTAAGTTTCATAGGCGACGGCGAGGTTATAATAGACGGCACCGGCCAGGACGAGGCTATGCTCCTGGAAGGAAACTATATCTTGATTAGAAACTTCAAGCTAACAAAAGGCGGCTCTTACGGTTTAAAGATAACCGGAGATAATATAACCGCTGAAAGATGCGATATATACGATAACGGCCTCCACGGATTATATGCCCAAGATGTATCCAATATCACTATTGACAATTGCGTACTGCGCGATAACGCGGGGGATGGTATTAATTTGAGCGGCGGAGCAGAAGACCTAATCCAAAATTGCGTATCCAGCTCTAATGGCGCAGACGGCATAGCGCTCTTTGGAGCGGATGACTGTATCGTAAGGTACAGTATCGCCCTTAAAAACGGCGGCGCCGGCTTCAGCATGGGCGATGCGGCCTCTCTGGACGCCACTCTTTACAACAACATCGCTTACGATAATACAGGGAACGGGTTTAATATAGCCGTGACAGATGCCATACTCCTCAACAATATCGCCAACGAAAACGGAGGCGACGTTGTGGTGGATCTACCCTTGGAGGTTGATTATAATTACTGGGGCGACGGCGTCTTTGTCGTCGACCACGATGCAAATTTATTATGCGACAGCGCAGACGGCCCGCCCGGTTTTGTAAATACCGAAGACTTAGACGTAGTGACGGATTTAAGCCTTCCCAATTTTGGGAGGTGTTATGGCCTGCGTTTAAAGCAATCGTCTATCTGTCTCGATTCCGGCGTGGCCCTTGGCGTAGGCGCCAACTCGGATCCCGTGTTATTTACCGTGGACATGACAGATGCGGGCA
>JADHWH010000002.1 GCA_016783555.1 Candidatus Omnitrophota bacterium
AAGAAAGGCCCGATTATTACGCCTTGATGTATTTTATAAAGAGAGTAGGCCGACGCATTAACGAGAGCACTTTGATAGAAAAGAAGGACATTGTCTTAAACGGTTTTAAGCCGATAGCCGTAAATATCAGGGCGGAGACCACAAAAAAGGGCAAGGCCGCGCCGCTGACCTACCTGGATGAGGACCTAGAGAAACATATACGCTCAGCTCTCAGCAATAACAGGACAAAATGGCTCTTTCCCAACCGGCTCGGAAATAGGTGCCACCCAAACAGGGTCCGGGACCACCTAAAAAAGGTCAGCATAAAGACCCTCGGCATACCGCTTAGCCCGCACTATTTCAGGCATAGATTTTGCACTGAATGCGCCAAGGCAAACGTCCCCATAGCCGATGTAAAGGCCGTTTCGGGCATAAGCGACACAAACGTGCTGCTGGATTTCTATTCGCACAGTACGGATGCTGGATTGAAACAGGTGCTGGAGATAACGAGGTAGGGTAATGAATGACGTTAAAGGAGTTAACCAGGCCCACCCCCGGGGAGTCGGTGCCCTACGCCTGGGCAATATCGGCACCGCCACCCCGGGGGAGGGCCTAATAAAGCAAGTTCTTGAAATTACGAGGTGATTAGTGTATACTTATAATTTGCTGATATATATAAAATGTGGTGGGAAGTGTGGTGAAAGGGCCGCTTTGAATACAAAAAGGCCACAATCTCGGCACCTCCACCATATAATTCCAACTAATAAGAATACACTCTAGTGAATTGGCTGGCATTGAATAGTGACCAAAAAAGGCCTTGACAAAGAGAACAAAATAGTGTAAACTTGATAATGGAAACCATTTTCAATAGGAGATGATTGATATGCCAAGAGGAAACGGAACAGGACCACCTTGGTGGCATGGCAGGTTTAGAGGTGGTGGTTACAGAATGACCATTCCAAGAGAAACCATAGTGAATGTCTTAAGCAAGACATCTAAACACCTGAGCGCAGAAGATGTGTATATGGCTGTCCACAAGATCCATTCCAATATTGGCCTTACGACAGTCTATCGTACATTGGAATTATTGGTTCAAATGGGCCTGGTATTTAAGTTCGATTTTGGAGATGGAAGGGCGAGATACGAGCTATCCGAAGGGCCTAAGGGGGAAAGACATCACCACCATTTAGTATGCACAAGTTGCGGTAGGGTAATTGATTATACAGATTTCATAGATGAAGAGATAGAATTACTTAATCAGACTGAGAAGGGCCTATCCAAAAAGTACAATTTCAACATTACAAGTCACCTTATTCAATTCTATGGACAATGTAACGGTTGTAACCTAAAGTAAAATTTTTTTAGCTATAAATGAAAATGATTGTCATTAACAAAAGGAGGTGATTAAGATGCCAGGTGGAGATGGAACGGGTCCTATGGGAATGGGTCCAATGACAGGTGGTGGAAGAGGTTATTGCGCTGTTCCATTGGGAAGATCTTTTGGCAGAGGCCGTGGTTGGGGCAGAGGTTATGGCAGGAGACGAGGTTGGTTTGGTTCTTGGCCTTATATGTCAGGAGCCACACCTCAACAAGAGGCAGATATGCTCAGAGAAGAGGCTAGGTTTATGCAAGATGAGATTCAATCCATAAACCAGCGTATTGGCGAACTAGAATCTGCAATGAAGAAGGCTAAGTGAATGGCGCTCAAGATTAAACCGGGGTAAGTAAGAAAGAGCTTACTTACTCCATGAGCGCAGATGTTTAGAAAGGAGACTAGTTATGAGGGTAGCTATATCTACAGACGGCGATTATGTATCTATGCATTTTGGTAGATGCCCGTCATTTACAATTGTCGATGTTGAAAATAATAAAGTTGCTAAAAAAGAGATTATAGATAATCCTGGCCATCAGCCTGGATTTATACCACAATTTCTTCATGAAAAGGGTATTAACTGCATTGTTGCCGGCGGTATGGGCATGAGGGCAACAGGGTTTTTTAATGATCTTGGGATTCAAGCAATTGTAGGCGTAAGCGGTAGAATTGACGATGTGATAGAAAAGCTTCAAAAAGGAACATTGAAAGGCGCCGAGAGTCTATGTAAACCCGGTTCAGGAAAAGGCTATGGAATAGAAAAGACCATATGCGATCATCCAAATGAGGAAAATCACAAACACTAATTAAAAAGGAGGAGGCGCCATGAAAATTTGCGTTACTTCTGAGGGGGGCAATTTAGATTCTAAGGTCGATCCCCGTTTTGGCAGGTGTCAGTATTTTATCATTGTAGACACCGATACTCTAGCGCTTGAGGCGATAGAGAATCCGAATATCGAATCAATGGGCGGCGCGGGAATTCAATCCGGCCAGTTTGTTGCGGAAAAAAAAGTAAAAGCAGTGCTTACTGGCAATGTCGGACCCAATGCTTTTCAGACTTTGCAGTCAGCTGCGGTAGACGTGGTTACCGGGATTTCAGGTACCGTTAAAGAAGCCGTAGGAAAATATAAAAAGGGCGAATTGAAACCAACACAAGGCCCGAGCGTAAGTTCGAAATTTGGCATGCCGCCAAACAAATAGGGAGAATTAAAAATACAGGGGGTGGATAAAATGCCAGGTGGAAACGGAACAGGACTATTCGGGCAAGGCTCGGGAAGAGGCAGAGGTATGGGAAGAGGCGGCGGAAGAGGTAGAATGGGTGGAAATCGTCCAGGTGCAGGGCCAGGCGGAAATTGTATTTGCCCTAGTTGTGGCGCAAAGGCACCTCACCAAGCTGGGGCACCATGTGGTTCCTTAGAATGCCCGAAATGCGGAAACAGGATGATACGGGAGTAGTTCTTGGAAGAGAGATTGTTAGAAAACCACAAAAGATATTTAGAGAGAATGAACTTTTACAAGGATTTTGGCTATGATGTTGAAAAGGAGAGAAAGTTTATTTTAGAAAAGTCCTATCCTCTTTTTGGTGATATATTAGAAGTTGGAACAGGCAAAGGATATTTTACTGTTGAGCTTGCCAGGGAAGGGTATGATTTTGTAAGCGTAGATGTTTCCAGCGAAGAGCAAGAATTTGCCAGACTCAATATAAAGTATTTTGGCTTTGAGAAATTCGTGGACTTTAGGATAGAGAACGCAGAGTCTTTAAGTTTTGGTAATTCCAGTTTTGATATAGTGTTTTCCATAAACACAGTACATCATCTTACTAATCCGGTCAAAGTAACAGAGGAGCTGATAAGGATAACTACCCCTGAAGGAAAGATTGTCTTGAGCGATTTTACCGAAGATGGCCTGAAAATTATAGACAAAATCCACGCTTCAGAAGGAAAGGTGCACGAGGCGGGACGGATAAGCTTATCAAACGTGGGTGATTATTTGGAGGAGAGGAGATTTGGTGTTGAGAGGCACAGAGACAAATTTCAAGAGGTCCTTATTGCATACCACCAAATCGTATAATAGCTATGATTATTTCAATTGCTAGCGGAAAAGGCGGAACAGGAAAGACCACGATAGCTACTAGTCTTACACTTTCTATAAATAACGGTGTCCAACTATTAGACTGTGATGTAGAAGAGCCGAATGCACATATTTTCTTAAAACCTAGAATTAAGCAAAGCACCACTGTTTCTATTCCAGTGCCAAAAATAGATGAATCGAAGTGCACCTTTTGTGGTAAATGCGCAGAAATTTGCGCTTACAACGCCCTGGCCGTTCTTAATGATAGAGTTTTAACATTTCCTCATTTATGTCATGGATGCGGAGGCTGCAGTCTTATGTGTCCCAACAAAGCAATTACAGAAGTCGATAAAGAAATAGGAGTTGTCGAGATTGGCACCTCAAATAAACTACAATTCATACATGGAAAGCTGAATATTGGGGAAGTAATGTCTCCACCCTTAATCATGGCAGTCAAAGAGTACATTAATCCAACGAGAATAGCAGTTGTAGATGCCCCGCCGGGAACATCCTGCCCTGTCGTTGAAGCAGTTAAGGGGAGCGATTTCTGTATTCTGGTTACTGAACCAACCCCTTTCGGCTTAAACGACCTGATACTAGCGGTAGAGATTCTAAGGAAATTAAATATACCCTTTGGAGTCGTAATAAACCGTTCTGATATAGGGGATGATAAGTTAAACAGTTATTGCAAAAAAGAGGGCATCTCTGTCTTAATGCAGATCCCTCTTAAAAAGGAGATAGCCATTGCTTATTCAGATGGTGTTACTATTGTAGAGGCATTTCCATACTACAAGAAGGCATTTACCGCGCTATATGAAAAAGTTGCGAGAAGGGTACGATGAAACAAATAGTGATAATAAGCGGAAAAGGCGGAACAGGTAAGACGATACTAACCGCATCATTTGCTGCTTTATCTAAGAATGCAGTATTTGCAGACTGCGATGTAGATGCGGCAGACCTACATTTATTATTAAATCCTAATATAAGAGAAAGACACGAGTTTAGAAGCGGAAAGACCGCAAGAGTTGATAAGGAACTGTGTCAGCAATGCGAAGAGTGCGTAAGAGTTTGTCGTTTTGCCGCAATAGATACAAATATTATAGTTGATCCTATTTCATGTGAGGGATGTGGTGTCTGTAGTTATATTTGCCCGGTTGGGGCAATTAAAATGGAAGAAAACATAGCCGGAGATTTGTTTATATCGGATACAAAATATGGCCCGATGGTTCATGCAAAGCTAGGCATAGCAGAAGAAAATTCAGGCAAACTTGTTACATTAGTTAGGCAAAAGGCAAAAGAGATGGCTGAAAGGAATAACAGCTCCAAGATCATTATTGACGGTCCACCCGGGATAGGGTGCCCAGTGATCGCCTCTTTGACAGGTGCAGATCTAGCCGTGATAGTTACAGAACCTACGCTTTCAGGTATCCATGATATGGAAAGAATAGCTGATGTTACTAAACATTTTGGTATTCATGCTAAGGTAGTCGTAAATAAATACGATATTAATTTGAGCAACACTCAAATAATTAAAAGGGTATGCCAGGGCAGAGATATGGAGGTTATAGCTCAGTTACCCTTTTCAGAAGATGTAAGCCGTTCATTAGTTAAGAAAATACCCATCGTAGAATATTGCAATGAAAGAATATCAAAGGATATTATCGGACTATGGAAGAAGATTTAACCAGTTATCCTGAAAATATTATAAAGTTTGCTAAAGACCCAAAACACTTTGGCAGAATGACAGATCCCACGAGCGCGGCATGCATCAAAGGCCCGTGCGGTGACGAAATGGAAGTGTATCTAGTTATTAGTGATAGAGTGATAAAAAACATCAAATTTTATACTAAAGGGTGCATCGCTACAGTTGTTTGTGGATCTGCGGTTGCTCAACTGGCTTCAGGAAGATCTGTTGACGAGGCCTTAGGCATTTCTCCGAAACAGGTCATAGACATGTTAAACGGGCTGCCGGAAGACCGCTGTCATTGCTCGATTTTGGCTGTCAGTACTCTTCATAGAGCTATCGCAGATTACCTGCTTAAGAAATGAATTTAGCTAAATAATATGCAGATAAAAATACTTTTTGATAGCATGGCTTTGGATAAGAGATTTCAAACCGGATGGGGTATTTCATATTTAATTGATGGAACAATTCTATTTGATACAGGCGAGAAATCAAGCTCGTTGCTTAGAAATATGAGAAATATGGGCGTAGATGCCCCCAGTTTAAAAACAGTAGTTATCTCTCATGACCATTGGGATCACAGAGGCGGGTTGTGGGGGATTTTGAAAGAAAATCCCAAACTAAAAGTTTATGCCTGCCCAAATTTTAGTAAAAGATTTAAGAATAGGGTCAGATTTTATAGTGGTCAACTAATCGAAGTTGATAAATTTACTCAAGTGTACAAAAATCTCTATACAACCGGAGAAATAAAAGGAAGATACGACGGTAAGCGCATGCCAGAGCAAAGTTTGATTTTAGCGGCATCTAAAGGTTTAGCTATTCTTACAGGTTGTGCCCATCCAGGGATAATAAGGATTGTTGAAAATGTAAAACGAAGCATATCTGGCAATATTTATCTTGTTATGGGCGGTTTTCATCTAGTTGGCAAGCATAAAGAGACAATTAAAGCCATTGTCGGCCAATTTAAACGCTTAGGCGTAAAGAAAATTGCACCTTGCCATTGCACGGGGAAAAATGCTACAAAGTTATTTAAAGAAGCATATGGCGATAATTTTATTGAAGTAAAAGTTGGTGAAGTAATAGAGATATAACTGTTTGTCGTAGATTTGAGTAGATATTTCTGTTAAATTTAGTATAATATCCTTGAAGAAAGGGTAGTCTGAATGGTTATTCCAAGAAGCAATTATTTTAAGAGTATACTGCTCTTAATAGTTATAATCTTTATATTTCTGTCTGTGGGGGTAGAATTTCTGCATAATCACAGCGATTCGGAATTTCATAATGACTGCCCTGCATGTATTTGGCTAATCAATTTGGTATTTATCTTTTTTGTTTTCCTTCTTCTTCCAGGTATATTGTTGCGTTTTGGACACATTTCTTTAAATTTCCTGCGGATTTTCATAAGTAAAACCTACCAAGCCTTACAACGCCCTCGCTCTCCGCCAAGTTTAGTATAACCCATAAAATTACTAATCTTTCCCAAGACTTATCTTTATTTATTAAAATAGAAGGGGGGAAGTGTAGATGAGAAAAATTTCGATTTTTATGTTTTCTGTTTTTACATTTGTATTTTTTTCGATGACTCCCTGTGCGCTGTCCCAGGAGAAAAAAGATGATGAAATTGCAGAATTGAAAACGCTTATCAAGGGTCTAAAAAGCGAAATCGATGAAATGCAGAGATGCCATAGGCAAGAAGTGAATGCCTTGAGAGAAGATATAAGAGAAATCCGCGAAACTCGCGGCATTGCGGCAAAAGAAGAGTCTGACGTTGAAGCATTACGACGCCTTGCCCAAGAGGAGGCCGTGAAAGAAGAGGAGAGAAAAGAGCCCGATGACACTGTATTTAAACATGGCGGGCTTGCCCTGCAAAAACTTAATCCGGAGATAAGCATTACAGGGGACATGGTTAACGCATATACGGTTGACGCCGCTACCGATAGGTACGATTTTGATTTTAGAAACCTTGGCATACATTTTGAATCCTATCTCGATCCGTATACACGTTTCAAAGCCGCTATTCCGGTCACTACAAGTTCGGCTAGCATAGGAGAGGCATATTTAACACGATATGGCGTTTTAAAAGACGTTAATCTTACTATGGGTAAGTTTAGGCAGCAATTCGGTGTTGTTAACCGATGGCACAAACATGCCTTAGATCAGGTTGATTTTCCTCTTGTATTGCGTCAAATATTCGGCAATGGGGGCCTTAATCAATCCGGAATATCACTTGATTGGACTATGCCGACCTTATTCGGCTCATCGCAGGAGCTTATAGTGCAAGGCACCAATGGTGAAAACGATCGTGTTTTTTCCGGAAATGTCATAAGTATCCCAAGCGTCTTAGCGCGTTATAAAAATTATAGAGATCTGTCTAAAAATACATATCTTGAATTGGGCCTCACAGGACTTCTTGGTTGGAATAGAGACTGGGATGTGAGGATGGGAGGGGCAACTATTACGAAGAAAGATTACAAACACGCCGCCTGTTTTGGCGCTGATTTCACAGTGCTTTGGGAACCGACTGAGCGTATGCGGCACCGCAATCTTGAATGGAGGAGTGAGCTCTATTGGCTTAACAAGGGTATTTTGGCCCCTGATGATTCAGGTAGCGACACGCTCAACGCCTGGGGGACTTACAGCTATCTACAAGCCAAGGTATCGCGGACGCTAGATATCGGTATCCGCGGTGATTTCTATATGCCCGATGATAAAGATTATGCTAGTGTTCCCGGCCTTTCCCTTGCGCCACTTGCTCATACTGAAGATAATGCATATCAATGGCAGATCGGTCCGTATATTACGTGGTGGCAAAGCCCTTTTGTGAAATTCAGGCTGGAATATAATCATTTGGACGGAGAACGCCTTGCCGAGCCTGAAGACAAGATAATGCTCCAGGCTGTATTTGCTGTTGGTCCACACAAGCATGAAAGATACTAATGATATGGAGGGTAATCATGAGAAGAGTATGCTTAGTTATGTTATTCTTACTGATTATAGTATGCTGTTATCAGAGTGCGGGCATTTGTGAAGGCAAAAGTCTCCTCAGGGTGGTGACAACACTTCCTGACTACGCATTTTTTGTAGAGAGAATAGGAAGAGAGCGCGTTTCCGTAACTCATATAGTCCATGGAGACCAGGATGCGCATTTCATTCGCCCTAAGCCTTCCTTCGTTACTCTTGTCCGTGATGCGGATGTATTGATTTCAACCGGATTAGATCTTGAACTATGGTTGCCAACGATCATAAATAAATCCGGCAATACTCATATTCGCAGCGGACAACCTGGTTACGTTTCAGCCGCGCACGGTATGAACCTTTTGGAAAAGCCGATGACTATATCAAGGATAGAGGGCGGCGTTCATATTTACGGCAATCCGCACGTTACCTCGAGCCCCATTAATATGAAGATTGCCGCCCGCAATATCGCAACCGGCCTGATTAAAAATGACCCCGAAGGAAAGGAAGTGTATCTGGCAAATCTTAAGAATCTGCTGGATGAGATAGACAGACGTCTTTTTGGTGAGGAGCTTGTTCAGATTCTTGGGGGTGATACTTTATGTAGTATGGCCGAAAAGAGGACATTGATACCGTTTCTTAAGAAGCGTAAGTTACATGATAAGCCACTCATTGACTATCTTGGCGGATGGATGAAGAAAACACTTTTTATTCGGGACACTTCCATTGTTACTTATCACAAGAACTGGGTTTACTTTTTAAGGCTATTCGGCCTTGAAGAAGCCGGGACTATAGAGCCGAAGCCGGGAATCCCCCCATCACCTAAACATGTGACAGGCCTTGTTGAGTTGATGCGCGCGAGAGATCTTAGAGTTATCCTTGCAGCAAATTACTTCGATGAACAAAAGATCCGGACGGTTGCTAATAAAGTGGATGCCGAAGCGGTGATTGTCCCGCTTTACGTTGGCGGCGAGGCGGGTGTTAAGGACTATTTTCAGCTTGTTGACCGCTGGATCAATGGTCTTATTGCCGCGTATCATGAAAAAGGCCTTTTGAATAGGGGGTAACACTCAAACGGAGGTCGGGATGTCAGAGACCTTAAGTTTTTTTGCGATACAGATTACATTTTTGGCAGTGGTTCTAATTCTACACACCTATCTTGGGCTTCACGTCATCAGGCGAACCATTGTCTTTTCGGATCTTGTGCTTGATCAACTGGCGGCCTTTGGCGCCTTGGTCGGGATAGGGATAGGGATCCGATACGGAACAGCGAGTTCCTACCTGGTTTCGTTGATAGCCGTTATTTTTGGCGCTGTGCTGCTTGCTGTAATTAAACCCAAGAATCGATTGATACCAAGAGAAGCCGTTATCGGCATAATGTATGCCTTAGCCCTTGCGGCATCCCTTTTATTAGCGGACAAACTTTCAGGGGGAGAGACTTATGTTACCAAGACCCTTTCCGGTTCTATGTTGTGGGTAACCTGGCCTCTTGTTATCGCAACAGTCGTTGCTTATATAATTTTATTATTGTTTCACTTCAAATTCCGTAGTCAGTTTATAACTTTAACCGAAAAGAAACTCATTATTAAAAATGAGAGATTCTGGGACTTTTTATTTTTTACCACCCAAGGTATTATTACGGTTCTTGTTGTTCCGATTGCCGGGGTTTTGCTGGCTTACGCATTTCTTATGATTCCGGCAGCGATCGTTGCGATGTTTACGAGAAAATGGGCCATTGCCGTGGCAATAGGATGGGGTATAGGGTTTATGGCCTGCACGATAGGCCTTTTTGCCTCATATTTCTTCGATCTGCCTTATGGGCCTAGTCTTGTTTTATCATTGGGAGGTTTTTTTGTATGCGCTGTGATTATTCGCGCCTTTTTGCCGCAAAGGGCCTGATCTGAAAAAGAAAGGATTTGGCTATGCCACAACTCATTCAAATCTTTAGCCAACCGTTTTTAGTGTGCCTAACGATGGTCTTCATTTTGGGCTATATGGGTATCCATGTTCTCAAGAGAGAGGTAATATTCATTGACATTGCTCTGGCTCAGATTGCGGCAGTAGGGGCAATTGTTGCCCATGTTGCCTTTGAAGCGCACGGAGATTCACTTTTTAGTTATTCTTTCGCATTTGGTTTTACGCTGGTTGCATCCGTTTTCTATTCTCTCGTTCGTAGGAAGGTTAATCAGATCCCATTAGAGGCGGTTATCGGCATTTCCTACGCGATCGCGGCCGCAGCAGCGCTCTTTCTGGTTGGGATAGCTCCGGGCGGCCACATTCATGTGCACCAGATGCTATCCGGAAGTATTCTCTGGGCAACATGGAAAGACTTTTTATTATGTGTTTTTGTTTTTTCGGTAGTCGGTTTTTGCTTCTACGTTTTCCGAAAACCCTTTAAGGAGATATCTGATAATTACGAAGCCGCTCTCAAGAAAGGAATAAAAGTAGTGTGGTGGGATTTTCTCTTCTATGCGTTATTCGGCATTGTGATCACACTGGCTGTTAGGATTGGCGGCGTGGTGGTAATTTTTGCCTTCCTTATCATACCGGCAACAATCTCTTCCTTATTTTCTTCAAATTGGGTAAGGCGTTTGGTTATTAGCTGGGTAATCGGTGTAGGAGCGATAGTAGCGGGACTCTTGTTTGCAGACCATTTCGATTTTTCTATTGGTTCCTCTATTTCCTTTTTTCTGGGAGTGGCATTGGTTTTTGCTGGGCTTTTTCGGATAGGCCGACAGCGTATTGCTATAGCAAAAAAATGAAAAGACTCATTTACTCGATAGCAGTTGTAGGGATGGTAACAGTTTTGTGTTCTTGCGCAAGCACGCCTATTAAACCGCCAGACTATTCCAGAATGGATATTATTACGCAGCCCGCTACTCCTATCTTAAGGAAAGATATTATTCATAAGGTAGCCCCTGGAGAGACGGTTTGGCGCATCGCTAAGATGTATGATATTAGAATAGAAGATATCATGCAGGCGAATACTCTAAAGAAGCCAAAAGAGCTAAAAATGGGCCAAAGCCTTCTTATACCAGATGCTGCGCCGCTGGAAGCAGTCATTCCTCTTTATCCTTCTAAAAAATGGAGATATATTATTATTCACCATAGCGCAACCGATGAGGGATGTGCGCTGCATTTCCATTTTGCGCATCATTCAAGAGGATTTAAGAGAGGTTTAGGCTACCATTTTGTTATTAATAATGGGACAAGGGAAAAAGACGATGGATATATTGAAATTTCGCCTCGTTGGTTAAAGCAGCTGAATGGCGCGCACTGTAAAGCCTCAGGGATGAATAAGAAGGGAATAGGCATTTGTCTTGTGGGCAATTTTAGTAAAGAACGAATTTCTGAAAAACAGATGGATTCATTATTATATTTGGTGAATTGTCTGAGAAAATACTATAAGATTTCTCTAAAAAACATAATGGGACATGGCCAAGTTTTTGGAGCAAGAACAGAATGTCCGGGTAAGAATTTTCCTTTCGGTAAGCTTAAGAAACAACTCAAAGTATCAGATTAAAAGAATGTAAATAGAAAAATACAAAATAGCTTGACAAGCCCGCTAATATGTGCTACTTTAGTAAAAAAAGTAATACCAAGATAGCCCATGTCAGAATTATTTAGATTTGGAGTTTCATTGCCGAAGGGATTACTTAATAAGTTCGATGAACTTATTAAGAAGAGAAGTTATTCTAACCGCTCCGAAGCGTTTCGCGACTTAATCCGCAACGAATTAATAAAGAAAGAGTGGCAAGAGGGTAAAGAGATCGCAGGAGCAATAATCCTCATTTACGATCACCATAAAAGAGAACTGGTTAACAAACTCGTGGACATTCAGCATGATTACCAGAATCTAATTGTTTCCGCTCAGCATATTCACTTAGATCATAGTAACTGTTTAGAGATGATTGCGGTGAAAGGCAAGCCCAAAAATGCTCAAAAACTGGCTGACACGTTGAAATCAGTAAAAGGCGTAAAGCATGGAATCTTAAGTATGTCAAGTACAGGCAAAAGGCTTGCGTAAGCGGTAATATTTTTTTGTTCTTTAGTAACACGAATTTAGGAAACGTAGTAACAGGGGGGTGGTAATGAAAAGAGTATTGTTTTTATGTGGGTTTATGGTTCTCATTGTCTCAGCAGGCGTCTTTGCCGATGAAGGTGAGGTAACGACGAAAGATCTTATGAAAGAAATACAGTACCTTAAAAATAGAGTGAAGGAGCTTGAGGACAAGGTCGAACGGCAGGAGGTGACTTTAAAGAAGCAGGAAGAGGAGGTAAAAGAGACGAAAAGCGTGTTTATAAAGTATGAACCCGGAGAAGGCATATCTATCGAACCTACCGGCCCGTCATTAAGCGCAGGTGCTACCGTTGTTACTCAAATGGCACTCGATCCAAATACAGCAAATGATGCATCCGGGGATAATGATGTCACCGATGCAAGTTACAGTATTGACATCGAGATAGAACAAGAGATAGGCGAGATCGGCCTTGCGTATCTTCATCTTGAAGGCGGCGAGGGGGCCGGCCTAGATGGTGATGAGATAGCCACATTCAGCGGGGTCAACAGGGACGCCGGAGACAGCGGCAGCCACGTCGACATAACAGAGGTATGGTACGAGCATTACCTGTTCGATAAGATGCTTACCCTGCGGGGCGGAAAACTTGATCCGACTGTTGTTCTTGATACTAGCGCTATCGCAAACGACGAATGCACGCAGTTTTTATCAGCGACTTTCAGGAACTCGACTGCGCTCGAGTTCCCAGATGATAATGCCTATGGCATCTGGACAAATATCGAACTTTTTGAATGGATGGCTTTAGAGGGCGGGATCTATGATGACAACGCAGACTGGGAAGATCCCTTAAGAGATATGTTTACTTATGCCCAGCTCAATATAAAGCCAGGACTTTTTGGCAGAGAAGGTAATTATAGAAATTACTTCTGGTACGATGATTCAAACCATACCAAGTGGGATGATCCCGGCACGACTACACAGCCCAATTTCGGATTCGGTATAAGCTGCGACCAGAAGATTCTCGACTATCTTACCTGGTTCGGCAGGTGGGGGTGGGAGGACCCCGATGTGTCGGTGGTTGAATGGGCATGGAGCACAGGACTTCAAGTTGACGGTACCCCCTGGGGCAGAGATAATGATTACTTAGGGGTAGCGATTGGAATGGATATTGCAAGCGATGATTATGAAAACGCCGGCAATCCCGGAGATGCCGAAGGGCATGTTGAGCTATATTACAATATCCACCTAAACGACAATGTCAGCATATCGCCGAATTACCAGCTTGTTTGGAATCCCAACGGAGAAGACAGGGATCCTATAAATATATTTGGATTAAGAAGTCAAATCGATTTTTAAAAGGAGGTGAATTATGCACATTCCGGACGGTTTTTTAGCGGCGAATACATGGATACCTGCCTGGATCTTGTCTATCGGCGGTTTAGGATTTTGCATAAAGAAAGCGCAGGAGGCTTTGAAGGAGAAACTTATACCGCTGATGGGCGTTGTAGCGGCCTTTATCTTTGCCGCTCAGATGTTGAATTTTCCTGTGGCCGGCGCTACATCCGGTCATCTTTTAGGAGGGGTATTGGCGGTTGTGCTGCTGGGTCCATACGGCGGGGCCATAGTAATAGCTATAGTCCTTGTTATACAATGCCTAGTCTTTCAAGACGGAGGTGTTACAACTTTAGGGGCAAACATCTTTAATATGTCTATAATCGGATCCATGGGAGGCTATTATCTTTACAATGTGATTAGAAAAAGGATAGATGGTGACAGGGGCATATTGATAGGTACGGCTATAGCCGCATGGTTATCTGTTGTAGCAGCATCAGCCTTCTGCGCTGTTGAGTTGGCCATATCAGGGACATCGCCGCTACATATCGCTCTCCCGGCAATGGCTCTGGTTCATATGCTTATAGGGATAGGTGAGGCTATAATAAGCGTGCTTGTCGTCTCATTTGTATTGAAAACGAGGTCTGACTTAATATATAATAAGGAGGAACTATGAAGCCGCAAGACATTATTATCGGTTTAGGAATAGCTTTTATTCTCGCTATATTTATTTCTCCGTTCGCGTCACCTTTTTTGGATGGTTTAGAGAAGGTAGCTGAACAAAAGGGGTTTCTGGAGAAAGGAGAAGAGGCGGTATTGAGCTCGCCCATTCCCGATTACATCTGGCCTGGCGTTAAAAATGAAGGAGTGGCTACAGCTATAGCTGGTGTGGCCGGGACAGTAGTTACTTTTTTTGCAGCATGGAGCCTGGCCTTGCTTTTGAGGCGCTCCCAGCCTTAAGACACTGAAAGAACTTTCATGGAACACTTATTTATAGACCAATATAGTGGCCTCGATAGCATTATTCACCGGTTGGATCCTAGGACAAAGATAGTAACGCTTATTATCTTTGTCATTTTTATAGTCCTGACTCCACCCACTTATTTTCTGCAGTTTTTGTTATACTTTGTTGTTATAGGAGGCCTAATTTTACTGTCCAAGGTTCCGTTTATCTTTGTGTTTAGAAGAGTCCTGGCGGTAATGCCATTTGTTATAGTGATAGGATTATTTATACCTTTTATTAAGGAAGGAGAGATAGCCGGTGCATATTCGCTTGGTAACATAAAATTAAACGTTACATATTCAGGCCTTATCATTTTTTGGAACATATGTATAAAGGCATTTTTGACAGTTATGTGCCTTACGCTTCTAACATCTACAACATCATTTCCGTTTTTCCTGAAAGGGCTTGAAAAATTATGGGTTCCAGGCATTTTTATTATGGTACTTTCTTTTATGTATCGATATCTATTTGTGAGTATAGATGAATTAATGCGCATGAAACATGCGAAAGACTCAAGGACCATCAAGCCTAAAAGACTCTTTGAAATCAAGACATTAGCGAATATGCTGGGCAGCCTTTTTATAAGAAGCTACGAACGGGGCGAAAGCGTTTATCTTGCCATGTGCTCAAGGGGTTTTAATGGAAGTATAAAGACATTGGACAATTCCTCTTTCGGGTACAAAGATGCTATTTTCAGCGTCGGATTAACATCCATTCTTGTTTTGATACGATTGACGGGGATTCTATGAATGATTTAGCGCTTGAAGTGAAGAATTTGAGTTTTACATACCCGGATGGTACACAAGCCCTAAGTGGTATAAACTTTTCAGTAAGAGACGGAGAGCGTGTCGGTTTTATAGGCGGAAACGGGGCCGGCAAGTCAACACTCCTATTGCACTTAAATGGTACGCTGAGGAGCAACGGTAGCGTAAAGATATTTGGCCTTGAGATAAATGACAAGAACATTCATTGCATAAGAAAGAGAGTCGGGCTCATCTTTCAAAATCCTGATGATCAACTCTTTATGCCGACTGTATTTGACGATGTCTCTTTCGGGCCTGTAAACATGAATTTAGAAAAAGACGAAATTATTAGGCGTAGCAGGGAAGCATTGAGTGTGGCCGGCATGGAGCATAACATAAAAAGATCAAGCCATCATTTGAGTTTTGGCGAAAAAAAGAGGGTCTCCTTTGCTACAGTGCTTTCGATGAAGCCGGATATTATTTTACTGGACGAGCCTACGGCAAACCTGGACCCGGGAGGAAGGCGAGAACTCATAGATTTCTTAAAGACTATCAAGACTACCAAAATAATAGCCAGCCATGACCTCGAGATGATATATAGACTCTGCGGTAGAACTATGCTTCTCAATAAAGGCAGAATAATAGCAGACGGCGAAACGCAAGAGATGCTCATAGATAAAGAGCTTCTCGAATCCAACGCGCTGGAAGCCCCTCTCGCTTTATATCTATCGGGATAATCAAGATTTAATCCTTGTGCTCAGATGAAATAGCACCTACCCAAAACAAAAATCTTCTAACTTGCTTGAAGTCATCCGTCTGACAAAGTCCTTGCCGCCAATAGGGTTTAATGATATCATAATACCAAAAGGCGGTAAAAACGTGAAAACGTGAACTAAAACGTGGAGTGGGGGCCATTTCGTATATAAAACAGGCCGAATCTTGGCACCTTTTCAAAATAGGGGTCCCCAAAATGCAAAATGACTAAAGAGGAGATAAAGAATGGCTAAAGAAAATTCATCGTTCGATATTATCGCGGAAGCGAACCTTCAGGAGGTAGACAACGCTGTTAATCAGACAAAGAAGGAGCTTTCGCAGAGATTCGATTTTAAGGGAAGTAAAGCTTCGATAGAATATAACCGCAATGAAAAGAAGATAACGCTGATCGGAGATGATAATTTTAAATTGCGCGCCCTTAAAGACATTTTTGCCACTAGACTTGCCAAGAGGGGGGTTTCTATAAAACTCCTGATATTTAAAGAACCGCAGAAGGTTTTCGATGGCTGTATTCAGCAGATAGTCGATCTTGTATCAGGAATACCCCACGAGAAAGCAAAGGAGATCACCAAGATAATAAAAAAACTGGGACTCAAAGTCCAGGTCCAGATAGAGGGAGAGAAGATAAGGGTATTTTCTCCAAAAAAAGATAACCTCCAACTTGTAATAGCGCACCTGCGAAAAATAGACTTTCCAATAGCACTTACTTTTTGTAATTATAGGTAGAAGTAAATTGAAAAATAGGGGATAGCCCGAAGGAGCCACCCTTCGACGCGCTCAGGGCATGCTTCTTGAGGTAAGACCTGGTACCTTGGGGCCTGTCCCCAAAACACCTGTTCCCAAAACACCCTGTTCCCAAAACACCCTGTTCCCAAAACACCCTGTTCCCAAAACACCCCAAAACACAAAAAAACCCTAAAAACAAAGAAACCCAGTCTGCACATATGGGAAACAACATAAGCTTGTTAGAAGAAAAAAATCTAGATTTATTTGTTGTATTTTTTATACAACAGTGGTATACTTGAAATAGGAAAAGAAAGGGGGTGCCGATAATGGCAACAGGAAGGAGTTTTGGAAGCTTTTTCAAAGAGAAACGAATAGAGCTTTCTTTAACATTGCGGCAATTCTGCGAAAAATACAATTTAGATGCCGGCAATATAAGTAAAATGGAGAGAGGCATATTCCCTCCCCCAAAATCAGAAGGACTTTTAAAAAAGTATGCCAAATTGCTTAATCTTAAAGAAGGGACAGATGATTGGTATCTTTTCTTCGATCTGGCTGCCGCTGAAACAGGAAGGTTCCCCAGGGAGCTTATGGAAAAGGACGTCTTAAAAAGAATGCCTCTTCTATTTAGGACGCTTCGAGGAAAGAAACTAACGAAAGAGAAACTTGATAAATTAATCAGGATTATCAAAGAGTCGTAGTTGAGTTTTGAGATCACAGCGCCTTATAAGAACCATAATTATATTGCTAAAGCCGCAGACCGTTTTCTTGCGAAATACCACCCCGGAAAATCTTATCCTATCCCAATAGAGGAGATCGCAGAATTCCATTTGAAACTGGATATAATTCCTATTCCTGGTTTGCACAGAGCGTTTGATGTAGACGGGTTCTTATCGTCAGATCGTAAAAGCATATCAATTGACGAAGGAGTTTATCAGAGCAGACCGGGACGTTATCGTTTTACTTTAGCTCATGAAATAGGGCATCTTGTTTTGCATAAAGATATATATGAACGGTATGAATTTGAGAATGTCGCGGAATGGAAAGAATTTATCAATAAGTTTCCGGAGAAGGAATATTCATGGTTTGAATGGCAAGCATATGAATTTGCAGGTTTGGTTCTTGTGCCACCCGCTCATTTAAACAAAAGGGTTATTTACCATACGAAGGAAATCAAATCTTTAGGCATTCAAAATAAAGACGTAATAAATGACAGGGTAACAGAACTTTTAAGCGAAGATTTTGTCGTTTCGCGAGATGTAATCCAAAGAAGGCTTACCAAGGAAGCCAAAAAAAGCGAGGGATAAGACATCGCGTTACCCAACAAGACTTTCCCTGACGTAAATCTCGAATACATTCTTCCTTAACCTTATCCTACATATCTGTGATTTTGAGATTGCTTCGGCCGCCGAATGGGAAAGGGCAGACTAAAGTCTGCCCTATAAATGTATAAGGCGGCCTCGCAATGACGGGGGCATTACCTTGCCCCTCACCCTAACCCTCTCCCCAAAAAGCTTCGCTTTTTTGGGGAGAGGGAATCATGAGGGAATTACTATCTTGATATTATGGGGTAATTAGTGTATATTATAATTTGCCTATATATGTAAAATGTGGTGGGAAATGAGAAAAATCATAGTTGTTTCGTTAATGTTGTTGTTGCTAGTCGGGACGGCGCAGGCACAGGCGCAGTACTTCTGGATAAAAGGCTATAAATACTATCCCCTGTACTCGGTATGCCGTGGGAAGGATATAGATTATGACTGGGACTCATCCGGCAGGATCGCGACGCTTAAGAAGAACGGCGTCGAGGCGAAGATAAGGATAGGAAGCGATAGAATTTTAATAGACGGAAAGAAGCTCGAGGACATAGGCCCGCCTATTTATTTTCACAAAGGCATGGTAGTAATCCCCAGCTCGTTTGCGAAGAGAGGTATCGATAGGATATTTAAGGAGAAGAGGACTGCATACCGGGCAAGGAGGGCGACTGCAAGAAAAAGCGCAGTCTCCCACAACACCATAAGGACCATAGTGCTTGATCCGGGCCACGGGGGGAAAGACCCCGGCGCTATCGGGAGGTATCACAAACTTAGAGAGAAGGACATAAATTTGGATATCGCAAAGCGCCTAAAGAGACTGCTTTCAAATAGAGGCATGAAGGTCTATCTTACGCGTGAGAAGGATGTTTCTATGTCTCTTGAGAAGAGGGCAGCATTCGCCAAGAGAAAAGGCGCTGATTTTTTTATAAGCATACACGCAAATTCATCAAGGTCAAAGTGGCTGCGGGGTTTTGAGGTATATCATCTTTCGGAGAGGACAGATGACAATGAGCGCGCCAAAAAGGCCGCTAAGAACCAGGGTTTCGAATTAGAGAACGGCTCTATAGGCAGGTATGACAAGACAACAAATGCGATAGCATACGATTTGCAATTCACCGAAAATAGGATTGTATCGAAAGATCTCGCAAGGTGTCTACTAAAGGCTGTCAGGAAAGACGCATACGTAAGAAAGAATAGCTTAAGAAGCGCGAGGTTCCATGTCCTTAAGAACATAAAGACTGATATGCCCGCCATCTTGGTGGAGGTGGGATATCTGTCGAACAAAAAAGAAGAAGGGCTGCTTAGACTCTCTTCCTACAGAGACAAGATCGCCGAAGGATTAAAGAGGGGCATACTGGCATACAAGGGTGAGTATGAAAAGGCAGATGGGTTTACTCGTTGATGGATAGAAGACCTATAGGTGTATTCGATTCCGGGCTTGGAGGGCTTACTGTAATAAGGGAGATAAAGAAGGTCCTTCCCGGCGAAGATATAGTATATTTCGGCGATACCGCGAGGCTCCCCTACGGCAACAAATCAAAAGAGACCGTAACGCGGTTTTCGAAAGAGAACGTAAGATTCTTATTGAAATTTAAGGTTAAGCTTATAGTGGTTGCCTGCAATACCGCCTCGAGCGTGAGCCTGCCGGCGCTGGCAAGGTTATTCGACGTCCCCGTCATAGGGGTTATACGGCCCGGCGTTGAAAGGGCGTTAGAGGTCTCGGACGGAAGCGCCGTAGGGGTAATAGGGACACGCGCTACGATATCAAGCGACGCCTATAAGAGGCTCTTAAAGAGACGTATACCGGAGGTAAAGATTATAAGTAAGCCCTGCCCGTTATTTGTGCCGCTGGTAGAGGAAGGCTGGCTTGATAATAATATTACTTTACGGATAGTAAGTGAGTATCTGGGCGATCTTAAGAAGGCAGGGGTGAAGACCTTGATCTTAGGCTGCACGCATTACCCGCTCTTAAAAAGCGCCATAAATAAATTTATGGGTAAGGGCGTCAGGCTTGTGGATTCGGCGCATGAGACCGCCAGGACGGTTAAGCGCGTTTTAAAAGAGAGCTCCCTTTTATCGGATAGAACCAAATCTCGGTCTCATAGGTATTTTGTGACTGATGAACCGGCGAATTTTAAGAAAGTCGGTGAGATGTTTTTGGGTACCAGGATAGGTTTTATAAAGAAGGTCAACATTTGATTCTGCTTCGCCGAGCTTTTGCTAGATGCAAGCTTGGCTTCGCAGAAAGAAGGTGTTTATGTACGAGATTATGGTTAAATCTGATTTCAGCTCGGCCCATAAATTGAGGAATTATCACGGCAAATGCGAAAGGCTCCACGGGCACAATTGGATCATAGAAGCAGCCGTCTCTTCAAAGACTTTAAACAGAGACGGGCTCTTAATCGATTTTAAGATACTAAAGAGCAGGTTAAACAAGATCCTGGAAGGACTCGACCATACCAATCTGAATGACGAACCGCCTTTTAAGACCAAGAACCCTACGTCGGAGAATATAGCAAAGTTTATCTTCGACATGCTCAAGAAAGACGGTATAACCCCCCAGAGGGTTTCGGTATGGGAGAGCGATTCATCCTGCGCAACATATTTCGGTAGATGACGAAAAAGAAAGCGGTAGTATTATTGTCGGGAGGCGTAGATTCGGCCACAACTCTCTTTATGGCTAAAGAGAAGGGCTACGAATGCCTTCCCCTTATCTTCGACTACGGCCAGAGGCACAAGAGAGAGCTTGAATCGGCCAAGAAGATATCGGATAGCGCCGGCTGCAGGCATAAGGTATTAAAGATAGAACTTCCGTGGAAAGGAAGCGCCCTTCTAAACAAGAAGAAGAAGTTACCGAACAATAGATCCTTTAAAGAGATAAAAAAAGGTATTCCTTCAACGTATGTACCTGCGAGAAATACGATATTTTTGAGCTTTGCGTTGAGTTACGCCGAGGCCATAGGCGCGTACAAGATATTTATCGGCGCAAACGCCGTTGATTTTTCGGGATACCCGGATTGCAGGCCCGCGTTTTTAAAGGCCTTCGAAAACGTCATAAGAGACGGGACAAGAAGAGGCATGGAAGGAAAGCGGATCGCCATCGAAGCGCCTCTTATATTAAAGACCAAATCGCAGATCATAGAAGAGGGAGAGAGGCTTAAAGTCCCTTATGAATATACATGGTCGTGCTATGCCGGAGAGAGTTCCCCCTGCGGCAATTGCGACTCCTGCATCATAAGAAAGAAGGGGTTTGAGGGGGCGGGCATAAAAGACCCGCTTGTAGAATAATGGAAAAAGAGAGAAGCCCGAAAGCGGATGTACTTGAGATATTCTCTTCGGTCCAGGGCGAAGGCCCGTTCGTCGGCATAAAGCAGATATTTATAAAGTTTGCCGCTTGTAACGTAACGTGCAAATTCTGCGATTTAGAGCGCAATCTACCCCCGAAGGAATTTTCCATCGAGAAACTCTTAAGTGTCGTGAAACAGATTTGCGTGAATTCAGGCGATCACCATTCCATGTCTCTTACCGGCGGAGAACCGCTTCTCTATAAAAACTTTCTAAAAGATTTCCTTCCGAGGATTAAAAAGGAGCATAAGGATTTAAAGGTCTACCTTGAGACCAACTCCACGCTTGTTCATTCCTTAAAAGAGATAATAGACTTTGTCGATATAATAGCTATGGATTTTAAACTGCCGACTTCTACAGGGACTAAGGATTACTGGAAGGAGCATAAAGAGTTCTTAAGCGTGGCGCGCAAGAAGAACTGTTTCGTCAAGGTAGTAATAACAAACGAGACGAGAGAAAGTGATATTAAGAAGGCGGTAAACGTAATTTGCGGCATAGACAAAGATTTATTATTAGTGCTTCAGCCGGTATGGCCCGTAAGGAATATAGAACGAGCAAAGACCTCACTTTTGTTCGATTATCTATTTTTGGCGGAGAGACGGCTGAACAATGTCAGGATAATGCCGCAGATGCACAAAGTTCTTAGGGTAAGATAATATGAGAAAATCCGAAATCCGAAATCCGAAATCCGAAACAAATCCAAAATCGCAAATTTCAAATTATGAAGGGTTGCAAGCAGACATCAGAAATTTAAGGACACCAAAAATAGACGTCTGGGAGAACAAATATCCCGAAAAGGAATACACGGTCAATCTAGAGAGTGCGGAGTTTACATGCATATGCCCGAAGACGGGGCTCCCGGATTTCGCGACTATAAAGTTAAAATACAGACCGGATAAGCGGTGCGTAGAGCTTAAGTCATTTAAACTCTATATAATCTCTTATCGCGGCGTGGGTATATTCCACGAACACGCCGTTAATAAGATCTTGGACGATTTTGTCAAGGCATGCTCGCCCCGCTGGGCGCACATTGAGATGGTGTTTAACCCCAGAGGAGGCATAACGACTACAGTAGAAGCGGAGTATGCCAAGAGCGAAAAACTCAAAGCGCAAAGCGCAAAACTAAAAGGTAAAACTAAAAATGAAAAAAATAAATACAAGAAAGATAAAACAAATAGTTAGTCAGCTATGCATTGAGGCGAATATGAACTTAAGAAAAGATATCCTCAATGCATTGAAGAAAGCCCTTAAGGTTGAAAGAAATAAAAGAGCGAAAAGGATATTAAGAGAGATTATCGATAACGCAAGGATAGCGAAGACTGAGAGACTGCCCATATGTCAGGATACGGGCGTAGCCGTAGTCTATTGCGAGATAGGCCAGGATGTCTCAATTGTGGGGAGTGAGTTTGAGAAGGCCGTTAATGAGGGGGTAAGAGAAGGTTACAGGAAGGGAAATTTAAGAAAGTCCGTCGTCTCTTCCCCTATCGAAAGAGAGAATACGCGCACAAACACACCCGCCGTTATTCATACGCGGATTGTGCCGGGAAACAAATTAAGAATAACGGTCTGCCCGAAGGGATTCGGCAGTGAAAATAAGAGCGATATCAGGATGTTTGAGCCAACCGCGACTACTAAGGATATAAAAGATTTTGTGCTGGATGTCGTAAGGAATTGCGGCGCCGAGGCATGCCCCCCGTTAGTCTTAGGTATCGGCATCGGAGGGACTTTTGAAAAGGCGGCAGGGCTTGCCAAATTATCATTACTGCGCCCTATTGGCAAAAGAAATCCTAAAAAGCATATCGGGAGATTAGAGAGAGAACTCTTAGGCGATATTAACAGGCTGAATATAGGGCCGATGGGGCTCGGCGGCAAGACGACGGCGTTGGCCGTGAATATCCTGGAATTTCCGACGCATATCGCGGGATTGCCCGTTGCGGTCTGCGTATCATGCCACGCCACAAGAAGCGCCAAGAAGGTATTATGATAAAGATAGAATTGCCACTCGACAGAAAGAAGAGAGTCTCCTTAAAAACAGGCCAGAGACTCCTTTTATACGGGAAGTTATATACAGCCAGGGATATGGCGCATAAAAGACTTAGAGAGATGATAAGAAAAAGATCGCCCCTTCCTATTTCTTTAAAGGGCGAGATACTGTATTATTGCGGCCCTACGCCGCCTCCGCCGGGAAGGCCGATCGGCTCCTGCGGCCCTACCACCAGCTCCAGGATGGACCCTTTTACCATACCGCTTCTTAAGAAAGGGTTGGGCGGCATGATAGGGAAAGGTAGAAGGTCGCCCGATATACGCAGGGCGATAAAGAGCCACAGGGGCGTCTATTTAATAGCCACAGGGGGAGCGGGGGCGCTTCTCTCCGGCAAGGTAAAGAGAGCGAGTATCGTGGCCTTTCGCGATCTTGGGCCCGAGGCGATATATGAACTGGAAGTGGAGGGCTTTCCTGTAATTGTGGCCATAGACAGTAGAGGGAGAGATATTTATGATGAGAAATAATGGAAGAAAACACGACGTTTTAAGAAAGATTAAGATCACGCGCAACTATATGAACTTCGCAGAGGGCTCTTGTCTTATAGAGATCGGTAAGACAAAGGTTGTCTGTACCGCCTCTGTCGAAGCCGGCGTGCCTATATTTTTAAGGGGTAAGGGTAGAGGCTGGCTTACGGCGGAATACGGGATGCTTCCGCGTTCCTGTAAAAGTCGTGTTGCAAGAGAATCTTCGAGAGGCAGGGTCGGCGGAAGGACCCACGAGATCCAGCGGCTTATAGGAAGGTCCTTGAGGTCAGTCGCCTCTTTAGATTCCCTTGGCGAGCGGACAATCTGGATGGATTGCGATGTTATCCAGGCTGATGGGGGGACGAGGACCGCAGGTATAACCGGCAGCTTTATAGCCCTGGTAGACGCCCTGAAGTCTTTAAAGGAAGACGGGGTTTTGACTGACATCCCGCTGTGCGGTTATGTGGCAGCGGTGAGCGTGGGCATAGTTGACGGTAAGAAATTTTTAGATCTTGACTACGACGAAGACGTCAGGGCGGAAGTTGATATGAATATTGTTATGACGGATTCGGGCAGGTTTATCGAGGTGCAGGGAACGGCCGAAGGCACGCCATTCAGTGGTACAGAGCTTAACGGATTGATCAATCTGGCCAATAAGGGTATAAAAGGAATCGTGAGCGCCCAAAAGAAGGCCTTGGGCAAAGATGCCTTATGAAGCGGGAGCTTGTAATATCTACTAGAAATAAGAAGAAATTCAGAGAGATCAAAAGGCTCTTTAAAGGTTCTAATATAAAGATATCCTCTTTAAATAGATTTCCAGGCATACCCCGGGTCATTGAAGACAAGAAGACCTTCAATGGCAACGCCGTAAAGAAGGCGCTTCTTGTATCAAGGCGCACTAAGAGACTGGTCCTGGCGGATGATTCAGGCCTTGAGGTCTATTCTCTCCACGGAAGACCCGGAGTCTTCTCTTCCCGCTACGCAGGGCCGGGAAAGAGCGACAGGCTCAACTGCCTTAAACTGCTTCGGGCTTTGAGAAATAAGCCACCCGGCAAAAGAAAGGCCCGCTTCAGATGCGCTGTAGCGATAGCAGATGAGGGAGGGCTTATCAAAGTTATTGAGAAATCTTGCTCGGGTAAGATCGGGTATGATATGGAGGGTGGATCCGGCTTTGGATACGACCCTCTATTTATACCCCGCGGCTATAAAAAGAGTTTCGCGCAATTAGGTTCGAAGGTAAAAGATAAGCTGAGCCACAGAGGAAAGGCATTACGGCGGGCAAAGGGTTTTATCGAAAAATATCTTTCAGGATCCCCTCGACCTCTTTAAACTCACCCTTGAAGATTTCCTTGACGGGCGCTGAACTCATTTTATATTGAGGCTCTTTCAATGTGCCGGTAATCTTCACCCTCCCCATATAATTACCGGCCTCTGAAATAAGAAGATTGGCTATCTGGGAGGCGTCCGAAGTCCCTTCTACTAAATCCTGTATTATATGCGTCTTCATCAAGAGATCTATATTTTGATCGAAATCGACAGAGCCCATAAGGGTCATATTTACCTTTTCGCTGAAAAAAGTAAGGTCTTCGGTTGATATCTTTCTTTGGCCCACGATGAAGTTGCCAAACGCCTCTTGGAATGTTACGGAATCAAGACCGGAAAGCTTCAGCAATTCCGCTGCACCGCCCAATAACGGCAATTCCCAGAGATGGCCGTCTATAACTTTAACCCAGCCGTTGCCGCGCAGGGTCTCTGTCGAAGCCGCCTTTCCGTTAAGGAAGAACTTGCTTGATATAAAACCTTTCATCTTCTCCTGCCCGAAATTCATATCAGCTGAAAATTTTGCCAGGTTTAGGTCTCTTAGCTCGAAGCTTACGGAATATGGAATATCTTTTTTATCGAGCTCCGCGGATATAATCACAGCCAGATGCCCAAGATACGGCTTTAGGGTAAACCTCTCTGTATTGAGACGCCCGTCTTTTAACCTCAGGTCTAAGTTGAGGTCATCAAGGGCGAGCCCATGCAGAAAGACCTTATTGGACTTTAATTTCACACTGGCCTCGGAAGCCTCAATCTCGCTTAAGTTCCCGTTAAAAAATACGGCGGCATGACACAACCCGGCGGGATTTAATGAATCCTGTATATATCCGGATCTGGGGAGGGCCTTCTTTAAATCCGCAAGATCTAAGCTGGCTTCGCCATAGATATTGATTAGCGGGTCGGTCAGACCTTTAATCTCCCCCATGATCTCAAAAGAGGATCCGAGAAACGTCCCGCCGATCTTCTCTATCTTCAGGTAGTCATACTTAAGGATGAAGTTCCCTTCAGATTTTAGCATAGGAGATGTAAGAGATAGCCGGCCCTGCGGGGAGTCTTTATCCAGATCTGTTATACTGCCTTCTATATTGTAGACCGTGTTCTTATATTTAAGGAAGGTGTCATCCAGGCGGATGGTCTCTTTGTCTAAATTTACCTCCCCTGAGATGTTCTCTATTTCAGTGGGCAGGCCGGGGGCCTCTACGGAAAAATTCGCGAATTTCACAGTCCCATCAAGACCTTTAAAAAATAAGCGTTGCTCCGCGGCCTCGCTTTTTCTTAATGATATATACACAACACCGCTTAACTTTGTGGAATTATGTGTGAGATCCTTCAGCCCCACACGCGCCTTGATATCCCTTTCTTTCAAAAGCGGCCAGAGGCTGATGTTGAAAGATAGCTCGTTTAGGATTATTAACGGATTACTGGAGGGCGTGTTATCATAGATAGTGATGTCATTGAGATAGAATTGGCTGATCGGCAGATAATTAATGCTGCCGATGGAGACACTGCGGCCGGTCTTCTCTTCCAGGAAATTTGTAACAAGGCCTTTTATCTTGACGGGCAGTACGTATTTATTTATGTACCAGACGCCAATAAGAAGGCCGAACAATATCGTCAATATTATGATTATAACGGTTATTTTTGTTTTCATAATGCGATCTTCTTTAAAATCAATCTATTATATACTACATAGAACGCATATTCAAGCCAATTTTGCAGCCTCTAAGCCGGGTAAAATTGTCAGGCCGGCCTCTAAGATCATTTGACAAATATATGATTTCAATATATACTTTTAGAAAAGAGGTGCATGTGAGAATAGAGAGAAATATTAGATACTCGGTTTTGGCAGCAGTTTTTTTATCTTCTATCCTTTTACCTGTATTTACCGCAGAAGGAAAGGGATCGGAAAAAAAATCCGAAATAGAAGAGCAGGCGCTTTACAAACGGCAGAAGGATGCTCGCAATCTATACGATGTAAAGTTTCCCGAAAAAAAAGAAAAGTCAGATCTGGAAAAGCATCTTGAAACCAGGATCGCGGGATTGAGAGAGCTTTTTGAAGAAGAGAGGAAGGCCGAAAGGGAAGAGAGGAAGAGAAAGACGAGGGAGGCGGTAGAGGCCCGTAAGAAGGCGAAGAAGCAGTCGATCCCGGAGAAAAGAGCTCGCAGAGAAGAGGTACGCCGAAAAAGGAAAGAATTATTACAGGAGAAGAGAGATAAGCTTAAAAAAGAGCTTGAGAGGCGGAAGCGAGAAAGGCAAGAAGCGCGGGAAGAGAAGATTAGTAAAGAGAAAGAGGCCAAGCTTAAAAAGAGGGCCGAAAGAAAGGCCCAGCTTAAAGAAGATAAAAAGAGATTGAGAGAAGAAAGGGAGAGAAAGAAGGCCGAGAAAAAGGCTAAGATAGAAGAGAAGCGGAAGAGATTGAAAGAAGAAAGAGAGAGGCGAAAGGCCGAGAGAAAAGCAAGGCTTGAAGAGAAGAAGAGGAAGAAAGAAGAAGAAAAGAAAAGACGAGAAGCAGAGAAAAGACCTGAGCCCGAAAAGAAAGAGATAAAAGAAGAACGAAAAGAGAGAGAAGAAGATAAGGCCGAGGAAGAGAGAGGGTTAGAAGAAGTTAAGAGAGAAGAGCAGGCTGATCTGAAAAAGATTGCCGAGGAAGAGATGGCCTATGCCATAAGGCATAGAGGTTCACACCGATTCATTGACTTGCTGCTTGAAGAAGGAGATATCTTATTTAACGAAGGAAAATACGAAGAGGCAGCCAAGAGGTATTTTAAGGTCAACCGCGCCGTTGCCGGCGAAGTTGTCGAGTAAAAAATAGGGACAGGTCCATTTTTCCCGAGAGAGACATTGAAAAATGGACCTGTCCCTATTTTTATAAATTGGCGCGCCTGGCAGGACTCGAACCTGCAACCAAGTGGTTCGAAGCCACCTACTCTATCCATTGAGCTACAGGCGCGGGATCAACTTCAACTTAACCGGCGGGCTTCTCGTTGTCGTCGCCGGTCAACGACTTTTGCGCGTTCTTGAATTCCTTTATAGCCTTCCCCAGAGACCTTGCTATTTTAGGCAAGTTTTTAACATCGAACAAGACAAGGCAGATGACCAATATTACTATAATCTCGGGAAGGCCTATCCCAAACATGAAGACCCCTTTTTGTTATTACAAGAATAGCATATGCGCGCCGAAAATTCAAGATTAAAAACGTTGACTATCCCATACAATATTACTATAATATTACCATATAAAACGGGGTGTAGCTCAGCTTGGCTTAGAGCGCTTGCTTTGGGAGCAAGAAGTCGGAGGTTCGAATCCTCTCACCCCGACCAGAATTGCTACTTTGAAATTCATCGGGTGTTGTGAGAGGATTCGAAGCGAGCGAGCGCCGAGCAAAGCGAGGATAAGGCCGATAGCCGCGAAGCGGCGAGGCCGTAAGCGAGTGAGGGGAGCCTACGCAGCGAGCGCATAAGCGCGAGCGTAGTAGGCGAATCCTCTCACCCCGACCAGGGTAACGTGCGCCTGTAGCTCAGTTGGATAGAGCATCTGCCTTCTAAGCCGAGGGTCGCAGGTTCGAATCCTGCCAGGCGTACCAATTCCGCCAAAGGCGGAAATGATCCTGAGCGAGTACTTGACATCGAAGATGTCAAGTACGAAGCGAAGGACCTTAAGATATTTCGCCGAAGGCGGAAATTTACGGTGGGTGTAGCTCAGTTGGTCAGAGCACTTGACTGTGGCTCAAGTGGTCGGGAGTTCAAGTCTCCTCACCCACCCCAGTGTTTGATTTTTTACGAAAGTTAACAAGAAACAGAAAAAAAATGGAGAAGATATGAAGTCAAAAAAGGTATTGGTAATCGATGACGAAAAGGATCTGCTTGAGTTGTTGACAACCAGGCTTCAGGGCGAAGGCTTTGAAGTCACCTGCGCATTTAACGGGAAAGAGGGGCTGGACAAGGCCGCTGAATGGAAACCGGATTTAATACTTCTGGATATCATGATGCCCGAGATGGACGGCATTCAGACATTGAAGGTATTAAAAGAGACGTCCGAGACAAGGACCATACCCGTGATTATGCTTACCTGTAAAGGAGAGACAGAGAGTATATTTAAGACAGAGAAGCTGGGATCGACAGATTATATCATAAAACCGTTTGACTCGACTGAATTGCTCAGTCTGGTTAAGAGGTATATCTAACCAAAGAGATGGCAAAAGAGAAGATACTCGTTATCGATGACGAAAAAGAATTCTTAAGCCTGCTTGAGAGCCGGCTTGGGGCGGAGGGCTATGAGGTCATCACCGCTTCAAACGGTATTGAGGGCTTAGAGAGGGTTAGAGAACAGAAACCGGATTTAGTGGTCTGCGATATAGGGATGCCCTTGAAAGACGGTTTTGAAGTTCTAAAGGAGATAAGGGAAGGGGTAGACAAGCGCCTTCCCGTTATCATAGCTTCAGTTGTAGATGATTTCGATAAGATCACCAAGGTCTATGAAGACGAAGCGGATTTTTTTGTATCCAAACCGGTCGAGATTATAACGCTTTCGAAGAATATAAGAACCCTGCTTAATCTGTGCAAAGGTAAACGCGAGTAGTAACTATTGTAGAAAGCAGAAGATGCCCAGAATAGAAGCGATAAACATATTATTTAAAAGGACGAAACTTTTCATCCAGGATCCCCGTAAATTCATTCAGGATGCCCGCAGATTCCTGCGCCCTGTGCCCGGAGAATACAGGAAGTGGTCCAGCATGAGTTTGAAGGATTGGCTTTTATATCACCAAAAGGAGATAGTCTTTGATAAGTGTCACTGGATGGGCAAACGCGCATTCAAGAACCCATTCGACGCGTGGATATATCAGGAGATAATCTATGAGGTCAAACCCGATCTTATAATAGAGATAGGGAGCGCAGAAGGCGGAAGCACGCTCTATTTTGCCCATCTCCTTGATATAATCGGAAAAGGAAAGATAGTCTCAATTGATATCGAGAGGTCAAAATTTAATGTAAGGCATAGAAGGATTGATGTGATTACAGGCGACAGCTCAAGCCCTGAAACAGTTGCCAAGGTATCTAGGCTATGCCGGGGTAGATCCGTTATGGTAATACATGACGGCGACCATTCGAAGGGCCAGGTTCTTAAAGACCTGAAGGCCTATTCGAATTTTGTAAGCATGGGAAGTTATCTTATTGTAGAGGATGGTATAATAGACCTGTTTAAACCGGGCGACGGCATAGGGACATATGTAGACGGGCCGTATAATGCGGTAAATGACTTCCTGGAAGATCACCCGAATTTTATAGTGGATAAAGAACGGGAACGTTATATAATGACATATAATCCAAGAGGTTTTCTAAAGAGGATTAAATAAAGTGGAGACGTTCGATTCCATAGAAAGAAGAGCAAGTGTAAGGGGGTATCAGTCCAAGGCTGTTTCAAAAGAGCTGTTGGAAAGAGTTGTCGACGCCGGAAGGCGGGCGCCTACCGCAAGGGGAGAGGAACCCTGGGAATTTGTGGTCATTGTAAATAAGGAGACCCTAAAAGAGCTTGGCGGAATAGCAAACTCCGGCAGCTTTATTAAGGATGCGGCCGCATGCATAGCAATATTCTGCAGGGATACCAAATATTATCTCGAAGACGGCTGCGCCGCTACCGAAAATATCCTCATTGCCGCTCAAGACCTGGGTTTGGGGGCATGCTGGGTAGCCGGTGATAAGAAGCCCTACATAGGTGAAGTTTCCAGGCTCTTGGCGGCTCCTCAAGGCTCAAGATTAATAAGTCTAATCTCACTGGGCTGGCCGGCGGAGAAGATCAAACAGAATAAGACCCGGCAGTTAAGAGACGTTCTTCACTGGGAAAGATTTTGACGTCTTTATCAAAAGAGAAAAGAGCGAAAAGAAAATAGGTAACTTATGAACACACGTCTACTTATAATCGGCGGTGATGAAAGGGTAGTGAATCTCCTTAAGGCACTGAGAGAGCTTAGGGGTATTAAGCTGGAGGGGCTTTGTGATAAAAGAGAGGACTCTCCCGGCATGAACTACGCCCGCAAGATAGCGCTCGATACTTATACCGACTTTAAGACGTGCATATCCGAAAAAAGACCCGATATTATAATCAATACGTCAGGCTGCAAAAAATTCCAAAAAGCGCTTAAGGACCTGAAAAAGAGGGATATCAAGATAATAGATTTAAAGACAGCCGGCCTCTTATTAGATATTGCCTCCGAGGAGATAAGATCAAAGAAAGAGGTCGATAAGATGAAGACGGAATTTATCTCTGCCACTTCTCACGAATTAAGGACGCCCCTGACAGCGATAAAAGAGTCGGTTATGCTTGTATTGGACGGCACCGCAGGCAAGGTATCCCCTCAGCAGATACGTTTTTTGAATATTACCAGGAAGAATATAAATAGACTGGCCGAATTAATAAATAATCTGCTCGATATATCTAAGATAGAGAGCGGCAGGCTAAAGCTCAAAAAAGAATTATGCAGCATATCCGGGCTTGTGATATACACAGTAAGATCCATGAAGCCCCTTGTCAGAGAGAATAGGCTTAAATTGAAGCTGGATATACCAAAGGCGCTGCCTAAGGTTTACTGCGATCACGACAGAGTAGAACAAGTTCTTCTTAATTTTGTAGACAACGCTGCTAAATATACCCCGGCAGGCGGCAACATTAATATTAAGGCCTCGGAGCTCGTTGTTAAAAAGAAGAGATTCATGCAGATCTCTGTTAGGGATACCGGTATAGGCATAGCCAAGAAAGATATACCCAAGCTTTTTATCAGATTTGAACAGCTGGATAAATCTCTTACGAGAAGACCCGGCGGGGCAGGCCTCGGGCTTGCTATATGCAGAAAGCTTATCGAGATGCACGGCGGGCGTGTGTGGGTAGACTCTAGACCAGGCGGGGGTTCGATATTCAGTTTTACATTGCCGGTTGACGGCAGGAAGTGAACCGGCATTGAAAACGAGGGGGTAGATATGGCAAAATTGAAGATCTTATTGATAGATGACGAAAAAGATTTTCTCGAGCTTATGGGCAGGGTTATAAAGATGTGGGGCTATGATCTGATTACGGCCTTAAACGGAAAGGACGGAATAGACGCGGTGAAAAAAAAGAGCCCGGATATCATAATATTAGATTATATAATGCCGGATTTAGACGGACTCTCTACGCTCAAAAAAATAAGGAGAATCGACAGAAAGATTCCCGTTATCATGTTTACGGCGCACCCCGACGGCAAATCATTAGGTCATACGGAAAGATTAGGGGTATCTTCATATATACCCAAGATGAGCGCATATTCCGATACTCACGCTACGCTAAAGGCGGCTATCGAGATGGCGACAAAGAAATTGGGCGATAGGGGGTTACGAGATGGATAAGAAGAGAATATTATTGGTTGATGATGAAAAAGACCTGGTTGAGACATTGACCTTCAGGCTGAAGGCAAATAATTACGAAGTAATCCCGGCCTATGACGGACAGGACGCATTCGACAAGGCGAAGAAAGAAAAACCGGATATAATAATATTGGATTTAATGCTCCCCAAGATGGACGGATATAAAGTCTGCGGCCTGCTTAAGGCTGATGCCAGATACAGGAGTATCCCTATAGTCTTGTTTACCGCCCGCGCCCAGGATTCAGACAGGAAGATGGGTGAAGAAGTCGGCGCAGACGCGTATGTCACCAAGCCTTTTGAACCGCAGGTCTTGCTTGCAAAGATCAAAGAGTTATTAGAAAAATAAGGAGATTACATGGCACGCGCTAAGGTAAAACAGAGAGGCGATGATTACCGAGAGCTTGTAGAAGGGCTTAAGAAGGCGAATGAAGAACTGAACAAAATAAATCAGATGAAATCCGATTTCATATCAGCGGTCTCTCATGAAATCCGCACGCCGTTGGCCTTGATCAAAGAGGGGGTTACGCAGGTATTAGACGGGACACTGGGGAGCCTCGCCAAAGATCAAGAGAGGTCCTTATCTATTGCGTGGGATAGTATCGATAGGCTGTCAAAGGTGGTGGATTCTCTCTTGGATATCTCCAAGCTTGATGCGGGAAGGGTTGAGCTCAGAAGGACCCACGTAGATATGCCTGAAGTCGTAGAGGGCGTAGTCGAAGAATTCCGGCGCCTTGCCGAGAGCAAACGGATCAGTTTAAAATACAACAGGCCTGAAGAAAATTTCGAGATGTTTATAGACGCAGAGAACATCAGGGGGGTTATTTCAAACCTTCTCTCAAACGCATTCAAGTTTACAAAAGAGGGCGGGGAGATTACAGTTGACTTGGAGGATAAAGGTAAGCATATGATTATGTCGGTAAAGGACACCGGCATCGGGATTGCGAAGGCTAATGTACCGAAGTTGTTTGATAAATATTCTCAATTCGGCCAAGCCCCCGCAGGCTACAAAGAAAAAGGCACGGGCCTGGGCCTCGCTATCGCTAAGGGGGTAGTAGAGATGCATAACGGCCGCATCTGGGCAGAATCGGCATTGGGCAAAGGAAGCACGTTTATATTTATGATTCCCAGGTTAAGCAGCGAAACCGTATTCAGGGAATATATATCTTACGGAATTAAAGAAGCCATTAATAAGGAGTCTTTCTTATCCATAGTGGTCTTGCGGCTAGAGGGCTATAAAGAACTACAGAAGAAGTTAAAGTCCGATGAGACCATAACTATATTGACCGGTCTGGAAGGAGATGTAAGGAAGATACTCAGAAGCAATACAGACATATTCTTAAGAGACACCGGCGAATGCGTAATAGTGCTTTTCGGCACGGACAGAAGCGGGGTTATGGTCGTTAAGAACAAGGTTATAGAAGCGGCGAGAAGATATATAGACCAGGTTCAAAAAAAGCGTAAGACCATACTTAAAATCAGCATAGGGATATCCACCTACCCCGAAGAAGCCAGGACGAGCGAAGAGATGCTCTTTAAGGCCCGTGTTAGATTAATCCCCATGTATACCGGCCCCGAGAGGAGGCAGTATTACCGTAAGATCTGCAAGATTGACGCGAGGGCTGTTAAGGAGGAGAAAGAGCTTATGGAGCTTGAGACGGTTGATGTAAGCGAAGGGGGAGTCTGTATATTTACTGATTCGCCGGTCAAAAAAGGCTCAATGCACGAATTTATCTTTGACTTGCCGAGAGGGCTTGGAACCATAAAGACGAAGGTCAAAGCGATATGGGCAATAAAAGAAGAAGGAAGAGAGAGTTATAGAACCGGTTTTCAGTTTACTGAAGTGAGCAATGAGGATTTAAAGAAACTCAGGAGTTTTATATATTCCGGTTCCAGGGGAGAATAGCATATGGCGAGGAAGGTCAAGAAGGCGTTAGGCGAAAGCCTGGTAGATGCGGGGATTATAACGCGCGACCAGCTTAAAGAGGCGCAGGATGAAGAACAGAAGACCGGCCAGCGCCTGCGCACGGTTTTAGTGAAGACGGGGTTAATCGCGGAAGAAGACCTTGTGGCGTTCTTAAGCGATAAATTAGGCGTGCCGAGAATCGAACTGGGCAACTATTTAATAGACTCAAAGATAGTGGAATTAATACCGGAGGAACTCGCAAGAAAGCACGGACTTATCCCGGTATTAAAGATAGGAAACCGCCTTACCTGCGTCATGGTCGACCCCTGGAATGTATTTGCGCTCGATGAGATAAGGTTGAGGACCAATCTTATTATCGAGCCGGCGGTGGCTACCGAGTCCGAAATCAAGAAGGCCCAGAATGAGCATTACGGCGCAAAGGGGACGATGGAGGATGTAATAAAGAGTGTCGAGAAAGAGAAAGTCGAGATAAAAGCGGGAGAGACGGATGTCAGGAGGTTAGAAGGGGTAGCTGAGGAGCCTGTTGTCGTAAGATTGGTTAATGTGATAATCATGAAGGCCGTTGGGGAAAGGGCAAGTGATATACATATTGAACCGGAAGAGACGGCGCTTAAGACGCGATTCAGGGTTGACGGCATGCTTCATGAGGTCCAGTCTCCGCCTAAGCATCTGCAGTCTGCTATAATCTCAAGGATTAAGATAATGGCAAATTTAGACATCGCCGAGAGGAGGATCCCCCAGGACGGAAGATTCGACATAAATATAGCGGGTAGAAAGATCGATGTCCGCGTATCATGTGTGCCTACCGTATACGGCGAGAATGTAGTCATGCGGCTTTTGGACGTAGCCACGACGCTTTTGACGCTTAGGGATATAGGGTTTTCCAAAGAGATTCTCCTTGAATATCAGAAGCTCATTTCGCGGCCGCACGGCATAATATTGGTTACAGGCCCTACCGGCAGCGGAAAGACAACTACGCTCTATGCGTCTTTAGACAAGATAAACACCGTTGAGAAAAATATAATCACTATTGAAGATCCCGTTGAATATAAACTCGCGGGCATAAGGCAGATTCAGGTAAATGAGAAAGTGAATCTTACCTTCGCCAATGGGCTGAGGTCCATATTGAGACAGGATCCGGATATAATAATGATAGGCGAGATAAGAGACTATGATGCCGCTGAGATCGCAATCCACGCCGCTCTTACCGGCCATCTTGTCTTTTCCACGCTCCATACTAACGACGCGCCGGGCGCCGTAACGAGATTGCTGGATATAGGCCTGGAGCCGTTTTTAGTCTCCTCTTCTATAATAGGCATCCTGGCCCAGAGGCTTATAAGGACAGTCTGCAAGGATTGCAAAGAGGAATATACGCCTACCGAAGAAGAGTTGAGAGATATCGGGTTATTAGAAAGAAGCCAGAAAAAAATAAAATTCTATAGGGGCAAGGGGTGTCAGAAGTGTATGAATACAGGCTACAAGGGCAGAATAGGGATCTTTGAGCTGATGCCTATTACCGATAAGATTCGAAATCTAATCGTTGCCAAGGCCCCCGTAGAAGATATAAGAAGAGAGGCGCTTTCGTTGAAAATGGTTACATTGACAGCGAACGGCATAGATAAGATTGTGGAAGGCCTTACCACAGCGGAAGAGGTGCTGCGGGTGACTCAGGAGGAGTAATGAGCAGATTTGCCTACAGGGCGCGTGATACTATGGGAAAACCCGTCAAGGGCTCGATAGAAGCAGATACAAAGACAGAAGTCATAGACAGGCTTAATAAGATGAACTATATGGCGACGTATGTTGGTGAAATCAGACCCAGCACGAAGTTAGAATCGATGCTCCAGGGGTTAAAGAGGGTTAGAAGTGATGACATGCTGCTGTTTTTTATTCAATTCTCCAACATGATAAATGCGGGTATACCCATTCTTACGTGCCTTCACACGCTCGAGGCGCAGATAGAGAATGTAGTCTTAAAGAAGACCGTGCGCGGCGTGGCAAATAACGTTGAAGGCGGGGATAGTCTTTCTCAGGCATTTGCGGGATTTCCCTTTATATTTCCCAGGCTATTTACAAATATGATAAAGGCCGGCGAGGCAAGCGGAAAGCTCGATACTGTTTTGGCAAGATACGCCCAGTTTTTTGAACATCAGGAGGATTTAAGACAGCAGGTAAAGGGGGCGCTTATATATCCTATAATACTTTTATGCGCGGGGCTTGTCGTTATTCTTATCATAGTTACTTTTGTTATCCCTCAGTTTGCCGAGATCTACATGAAGGCAGGCATAAGGCTGCCGATACCGACGCTGATCGTCTATAATATCGGCACAGCGATCAGGCATTATTGGTATCTCTTCGTTTTAGCTCTTCTCCTTATCTCAACCGGCATTAAATATTATTCAAGGACCAAGAGAGGCACGCTTAAATTTGATAGATTGAAATTGAAGATACCCGTCATCGGGCCGCTCAACCGCAAGGTAGCTATCGCCAGATTCTCAAGGACGCTGGCGACGCTTGTCGGAAGTGGTGTCCCTATATTGGAGTCGTTGGATATAACAAGGGGCGTTATAGAGAATGAAATATTGGCGCGGGTTATAGATAATATGCGAGGCTGTGTCGAGAAGGGCGATAGGATGGCCGGGTCTTTAAAGATAAGCGAAGAATTTCCGTCAGATGTGATTCAGATGATCAATGTGGGGGAAGAGACCGGAAGTCTCGATACGATGTTAAATAAGATCGCGGACTTCTATGATATGACGGTTGGATACGCTGTAAGGAGATTGACCACTCTTATCGAGCCGTTCTTTTTAGTCATAATGGGCGTTATGATAGGGTTTATAATGGCATCGATGCTTCTGCCCATTTTTGATATGATAAAGACCTTGCGCCATTGAGATGGAAGAGGGGGTGAAGTATGCAAGTATTTATGGAAATGTTCTTAACGGTTGCGTCTTTAATCTTTTTGCTTGTCGGCGCACTCTTTTTGCTCTCTCCACAGACCGTTGTCAAGATCTCTAATTTTTTAAATCTGACCGCATTTACCATAGATGAAAAGATGCACAGGATGCGGAGGGCGGTCGGGGCATTCTTTCTTGTCTTGAGTATTGTGTTGTGGTATATTGGTTTTCCAGGTCCGCGTTAAGGGAATTTATTATAAAAAAAGAGATAAAAAGGAGGATTAAGGATGAAGAGAGGCTTTACGATTCTCGAACTTCTGATAGTCATAGCTGTAATATCCATCCTGGTCGGCATAGCGCTTCCGCGATTCAGGGGCATGCAGGTGGAAGGGCTCTACGCGCAGGCAAAAGGAGAATTGCGCACACTCCAGACCGCCGTGGAGAGCTATTATATCCACAATGGCGCTTATCCTTCTACTTTTCCCGATGATGTCGAAGGGGCAACCCCTAATATTATCGGCGCCACTGCTCCTACGGATCCATTTACCACCAGCAGTGATTATGGATATGATACCACGGGAAATTATTACATCATATGGTCGGTAGGCCCCGGCGGCACGGCGACCATTTCCGGGATTGATACGAATGGAGCTCTTGAAGGCACAACCGGCGATGATATATACGCCTCTAATGCCTTTGCTACTATAGGCGGCTGATCGGACATATATGGGGGACTCGATTCGCGGTTTTACATTATTGGAGGTCCTTATCGCTACTGTCATTATGACGGCAGGGATGCTGGCGATAATGTGGGCCTTTAGTGCGGGGATATTCGCCATAAGCGACGTCGAGAATGTAGAAGATACCCTGAATGCCGGCCAGTTGAAGATGGAGGAGGTCTTCGCCGAACTAAAAGATATAAATTTTTCTGTGTTGACTGACCAGAATGTGCAGGATTTTGAAGATAGAAAGAGCGGCACGGTTTCGGGATACGATGTGACCGTAGACTTATATGAAGATGATCTTGATTCAGGAGATCTTATGCAGATAGATGTGAAGGTTGAATGGGATGTAAAAGGCGGAACAGCAGAACTTATCTTAACAACGTTAGCAGCCGACTATTAATGAAGAAGATGCGGGGTGCGAATCACGCGTTCACAATTATAGAATTGATGATGACGATTGTGCTCTTTGTCATTTTAACCGTAGTCTCAATCTTTCTATTCCGTACGATTTTATTAAGCTGGTCCAGCCAGGAGACCAGGGCGGGTATCGATATAGATATCGATTTTGCAGTGGAGAATATGGTGCGGGACCTGAGGGAGGCCCAGATAGTAGGTTTTGCCAATGCCGATGAGATAAGATTTACACAAGGCCTCAACGACGACACTAATAATTACATATATTACCTTTATGACTCCAGTGATTCCTATCCGCCCGATTTTGACCAGGATACATACCAATTAAGAAAGGCCGGCTTAACCGGCGTAAGCGGCCGGGATCTGTCAACGGGGACTTTTACCTATGGCGAGGGAGATATTATCACAACCGATGTGATATCGCCCAATGACGCGGATGATCCATCGGATCTGTCGTTCAGGGTGCCGGAGGCGTTTTATTATGTACTCCACGCAGGCAACCTCTATACAGGCGACGATATTACTTTTCAAGGTTCCAGCGGAACGATCACCGGTGATTTAAGTGCCTCTGATAAAGTATCACAAGAAAGCGGCATGACGATAAACGGGACTATATACGAGATGGGCGACTCCAATACGACTCTGCCTATCGTGGGACTCTCTTACTACGGGAGTATCGCTGATTATTCTTACACAACCAACCAGACATTTTCGGCAGATCCGGCGGCTGGGATACACTACATAGACGGCAATGTCACAATAACGAGCAACGTGACTATTGACAACGCAACGATTATCGCTACGGAAGGTATTACCCTGCGGAATGCCACGGGTTTGACCGTAAGCCCGGCATATCCTTATCCCGCCCTAGTCGCAGGGAGCAGTATTAACGCAAGCGGGGCAGAGGGCACTATAAACGGCCTGGTCTATGCTGCTGGTAACGTAGATTTAGATCAGGCGAACATTATCCTTAATGGTACGATGGTTGCGGGCGGCACCATTACTATGACCGACGGGACCTTTACGTGTACCTATGATTCTGATATACAATCTGTCTCACCCCCATATTTTTATTACAGCACTATTACTTTAGATTTATGCGTCGAAAGCGACGACGAGAAGATAGAATCGAGCACAAAGGTAAGGCCGAGATTATGAAGGGGATAATCACTTTTAATGAAAAAGGCGCGGCGCTATTGTTCACCTTTATGATAATGGCAACGCTTGTCATATTTACGGTCTTCTTTCTATTTATGACATCGACGCAACTAAGACGCTCGGCTTTTGATAAACAGGGCTCCCAGGCGCTATGGATAGCCGAAGGGGGGCTGCAGCGATATATATATCTTCTTAGCGACGGGACATATGATAGCGGCAATCATCCGGATTTAAGCGATAGCATATCGGTAGACGGCACGACAATCGGAGATTATGAGGTAACATCCACTTATAATGCGGGGACGAGTACCTTTACCATTACCTCGACCGGGACAGTAGGGGTCGTGGATAGAGAGGTAGCGCAGGACGTTACAGTAACGACAACGGAAGCTATTCTGACCCGGGCCATACATTCCGACGGAAGCCTATTAGATTTTGAAGGGTCCGACGGAACCATAAACGGAGATATGAGCTGCCATGTTCAGGTGGCCAATGAGGAGAGCCTGACATTGATAAACTGCACCATATATGAAGGTCTCGTCAAACTCAACCCTACGGTAGATTTCCCTACCTATGAGGTCCTCGCCGATGCGGTCGGCCAGTCTGTGACGATTAATCTTACGTTTGAAGACGCTACTTATGCGGGAGTATGGTACACAACGAAAAAGGCTACTATAGGTAATAACGCTACCATTAACGGCTCCGTCTTTGCCGAAGGGGCCATCGACTTTGTCAACAGCGCGACTAATATCACCATAAACCCCAACAATAATTATCCCGCACTCGCTACGCAGTCCAGCATTAGCAGTTCCGATACCGGCCCGCCTGCCGCAAGGACCGGCTTGAACGACGCTACTATAAACGGCATGGTCTATGCCTTGCAGAATATTACATTGGATTATATGAATAAGAATACTGCGAACAGCGTCACCATCGACGGCACTATAATCGCAGGAAGTAATATTACAATAAAGAACGGCACCAATTTTACTATTATTTACAATGAAGATATTTATGATCCCATGCCGCCGGGCGTAGATCTCGGCGTCACGACAACGATCAATGTTACACCAAAAGATTGGGACGAGAATATCCCAGTCTCCTAGAGATTACTTATGGGAATATTTAAGAAAGATTATATTGTAGGACTGGATATAGGTAGTTCCTCGATAAAGCTGGCTCAATTTGTAAAGAGGCAGGATGGCCTCTATCTTGTAAAAGCCGATTTAAAAGAGATTAAAACCACTGGTAATGATACCCTTGATGAGGGGATAATAGTAGGTTCTCTTAATGAGTTTTTAAGGGATGTTAATATTAAGAGGTCTAAGTTTGTCGTTGCCATTAATTGCCCCAAGACATGCGTGAGGACAGTCGTTGTCCCTTACATGCCGAAGAATGAATTGCAGGAAGGGATAAGGCTTGCGGCAAAGAATTATTTTCCGTTTCCTGTGGATGATGTATTGATGGATTTTGAGATATTGGGCGAGATATTAGAAAAGGGCGTTAGGAAATACCAGTTGTCTGTGGCCGTATCGCCGAAGACGACCGTCGATAGATATATTGCTTTATTGCGCAAGGCCGGCATAAGGCCTTCTTTATTTATACCTCTCCCTTTGGCGCTGCAGAAGGTGATAGAGCGGGCATGCCCCGAGGAGAAAGATGTTAAGGCGGCGCTCGACATAGGGGAGTGTTTTACGGAGCTGGCCATATTCACGGGCAAAAATTTAGTCTTCTGCCGTAAGATCCCGGTAGCGGGCAGCGATATTACCAGGGCGATGACGGATGTCTTGGCTTCGGATATAGGAAAGACATCATTGTCCATGGAAGATGCAGAGAGGTTGAAGCGCGAGCATGGAATACCCAGGGAGGGCGACGCGAGGATTATAGAAAATAAAATCTCCACACAACAGATCTTATCCATGGTAAGGCACCCGTTAGAAAATATGGCCAACGAGATAGATAGATGTTTTGATTATTACAGGGAAGAATCGGGCGGCGGAACGATAGATTCTATGCTGCTATTCGGAGGAGGGGCGTTTTTAAGAGGCCTGCCGGAGTTTCTAACTGAGGAACTTGGCATAGAGGTCAAGCTCGGCAATCCTCTCAAAAACCTTAAGATCAAGACCGGCAAGGTAATTGAGAAGAAGGGCATATCCAACCGATTAGCGACGTCAATAGGCGCGGCTTTAAGTTTTGCTAAAGGGATGAACCTGCTTCCCGTAGAGGTAAAAGAAGAGACCAAGCGCACCGTTAAGCGCGTAACCGCGTTTGGTGCTGTTACGGCAGTTATTCTCTCTTTGATTCTTTTGTATGTAGGCATGAAGATACAACTCACAGCTTTTCAAAGAAGGATCGGCGCTGCAAAGAGAGAGTATATAAGCATCATGCCTCAGCTTAAGCTGGCCGAGACGCAGGCGATGGCCGACAAGACATTGACAAACGAGCCTTATTGGGAAGACGTCTTTATGGAGATAAGCAATGTTATACCAGGAAATATTTATCTTACGGAATTAAACATGAAGGATGGAGCTAAGGATGGAGCTATTGAGATAAAAGGGATTGTAGATATAGAAGAAGGCGAGGGAGTCCTTTCAGACTTTATCCTTGCCCTGGAAAAAGGGATATTTAAAAACGTAAAACTTATTACGACAAAAGATATAGAAGATACAAAAAGCAGGTTTGAGATAAAATGCAGGGCGGATTAAGATGAGGCTTGAAAAAGATAAATTAAAAATGATTATAGCAGGCACTTCTTTAATTTGCGCTTTGGGGATATACCTCTTTTTATACAAACCCTTGGTAATAGACTTAAAGAAGGCATACCGGGAGAGCAGAAACTGGGAGATCAAGGTGCTCGATGCCCGGGGTTTTATTGAGTCTGTTAAGATAACGCGGGCCAAGAGCACGGTCCTGGCCGAAGAAGACATCTCGCTTGCAATAGACGAGCTTACCAGATTCGGCAGGTTAAAAAACGTCAATTATATTTCTATGACGCCCAAAGAGGGCCGGAAGAAGAAACACTTACATTACCAGATATTACCTATCGAGATAGAGACGGAGTCCACTTATGAAGACTTGGGTGAATTCCTGGGTTCCCTCGATGAACTAGAGCACAGTTTAATCACAGTAGATAGTTTTAGAATCACTCCCCATAAGGCAAAGGAGATAAGCGACGAAGGTGATCTATCAAACATTAAATCAAAGTTGGTTATAAATATGTATCTTATAGGCAGAGTTTATGCAGAATAAAAAATTAATAATACTGGTAATATTGATTATCGGGGCCATAGCCAGCCTGATATACGGCATAAACGCCCCGCCGAAAACAAAATATGGAGTCCAAAGAGCGCCGTCATCAGTTGAGGAAAGAATCGAGATGGCAAAGAGGACTATCTCGGTTAAGCGCAGGGCCAGGAAGACCGAATATACCGTATGGGGTAGAAACCCCTTTGTGCCGGAACTAACCCCGAAAGAGCGGCTTGTAAAGCTTACCCTAAACGGCATACTCTGGGATGAAGATTACCCCAGCGCTATATTAAATAAGAGCATTGTAAAGATAGGCGATGTTGTGGACGGAAATACCATTGTAGATATAGGGCCTGATAAGGTCATACTGAATGACGGGACAGGCGACTTCGAACTCAGACTGGAATAGCTAGCCCCACAAGCCCTTATTTTTTATAATATTTGCCTAAGTTTTATGCATCTGGTATAATTTTAACATTAAACTCGGAGGATTAATATGACCAAGCAGGAGATACTGAGACTTGTCAAGAGAAAGAGAGTGGCCTTTATAAGGCTTTGGTTTACGGACGTCTTGGGGTTTTTGAAGAGTTTCGATATTCCCGTAGAGGAATTGAAGGGCGCCCTTTATGACGGGATGGGATTTGACGGGTCGTCAATTGAGGGATTTTCCCGCATAGAAGAGTCAGATATGATAGTGAAGCCCGATCCCAGTACATTCCAGATACTGCCGTGGATCAAGGAGAAGAACCCCGTAGCAAGGATGTTCTGCGATGTTCTTGAGCCCGGCGGGAAGTCGTTCGAGGGGGACCCCAGATATGTATTAAAGAGGAATCTTGCTGAAGCCAAGAAGATGGGTTACATATACAATGTGGGACCTGAGCTTGAATATTTTTATTTCAGGAACGCGGGCGGCACCGAGATTCTCGATAAAGGCGGCTATTTTGACCTTACCCCTATGGATATAGGGCAGGATTTAAGGCGAAAGACCGTCTTAGCGCTTGAGAAGATGGGTATAGAGGTTGAGTACTGGCACCATGAAGTGGCGAGCTCGCAGCATGAGATAGACCTGCGCTACAAAGACGCTCTTACAATGGCCGATAACGTCATGACGTACCGGACCATAGTAAAAGAAGTGGCTATAAGTAATAATCTATACGCCACATTTATGCCGAAACCCATATATGGAATAAACGGAAGCGGGATGCATACACATATGTCACTCTTTAAGGGAAAGAAGAACGCCTTTTTCGAACGAAAGGATAAAATTCATCTTTCAAAGACCGGCAAGTATTTCATAGCCGGGCTCTTAAAGCACGCAAGAGAGATTTGTTCTGTCTGCTGCCAGTGGGTGAATTCTTATAAGAGGCTTGTGCCGGGCTATGAAGCGCCGGTATATGTATCATGGGCTCAGAGGAATAGGTCCGCTTTAGTAAGGGTCCCTGTATATAAGCCGGGAAAAGAGAAGGCCACGCGGGTAGAGTTAAGAAATCCCGATCCGGCCTGCAACCCGTACCTTGCGTTTTCAGTAATGCTCGCCGCCGGCCTCGAGGGTATTAAGAAGGAGTATAAGCTCTCTCGAGAGGTGACCGATAATATTTATACGATGACTGATAAGGAGAGGGCAAAGGCCGGAATAGAGTGCCTGCCTGACGATCTTTTTGAGGCGATAAAGATCACGGAGAACAGTTCCCTGGTCAAGAAGGCGCTGGGCGATAAGGTCTTTGAATACTTCATCCGCAACAAAAAAGACGAGTGGGACGAATACAGGAAACAGGTTACCAAGCACGAGATAGAGAAGTACCTGGCTATTCTGTAAGCAAAAGAGATTTATTACAAAAGGAGAGATTTATGTCAAGGCAGATCGAAGATTTTATGAAACAAATTATACAAAAAAATCCCGGCGAGACTGAATTCCATCAGGCTGTGCACGAGGTAGTAGAATCCATAATGCCTTTTCTAGGGAAGAATCCGAACTATGTTAAGGCCAGAATCCTGGAAAGAATCGTTGAGCCCGAAAGGGTTGTGATGTTTCGCGTCCCATGGATGGATGATAAAGGAGATATACATGTCAATAGAGGTTATCGCATAGAGATGAACAGCGCCATAGGGCCGTATAAAGGGGGATTGCGCTTTCATCCGACGGTTAATCTGGGGATATTGAAATTTCTGGCGTTTGAGCAGGTCTTTAAAAACAGCCTTACCACACTTCCTATGGGCGGCGGCAAGGGCGGCTCGGATTTCGACCCAAAAGGGAAATCGGATGATGAAGTGATGAAGTTCTGCCAGAGTTTTATGACGGAACTCTCGAGGCACATCGGCCCCAATACTGATGTGCCCGCCGGAGATATAGGGGTAGGCGGACGCGAAATAGGCTATCTATTCGGCCAGTACAAAAGGCTAAGAAACGAATTTACAGGCGTCCTTACAGGTAAGGGCATTAATTGGGGCGGCAGCCTGATCAGGCCCGAGGCCACCGGTTATGGCTGCGTCTATTTTGCCGAAGAGATGCTCAAAACAAGAGGCGAATCTATGAAGGGTAAGGTCTGCACGATTTCCGGCTCCGGAAACGTCGCGCAGTATACAGCGGAAAAATTGATCGATCTGGGCGCTAAACCTGTTACCCTATCCGACTCCCAGGGATATATACACGACCGCGAGGGGATAGACGGGAAAAAATTGGCGTTTGTCAAAGAACTTAAAGAAGTTAAGCGTGGACGGATTAAGGAATACGCCAAGGAGTTTGATTGCGACTATTTTTCCGCGAAAGACGGCAAGTGGCCGTGGGAAGTAAAATGCGACATGGCGTTTCCTTCCGCTACTCAAAACGAAATACGCGCAAACGATGCCAGGGGACTCATAAAGAACGGCTGCATCTCTGTTGCCGAAGGCGCCAATATGCCGACAATGCCGGAAGCGGTTAAGGTATTCCAAGAGGCCAAAATCCTATTTGGCCCCGGAAAGGCCGCCAACGCAGGCGGGGTCGCTGTATCGGGCCTTGAGATGTCACAGAACAGCGAAAGATTATCATGGACAAGGGAAGAGGTGGACAGCCGGCTTCACGATATCATGACCAAGATACACGAGAAATGCGTCAAGTACGGAAAAGAAGGTAAGTACATCGATTACGTGAAAGGCGCAAATACCGCCGGTTTCGTAAAAGTAGCGGATGCTATGCTGGAGCAGGGTTTGGTTTAGCACTTTTAAGGAAAAGACTTGACAAAAATTTTTTATATGTTATAATTGTATTGACAGTGAAGTCATAGAAGGCGAAGCAGCCCCGAATTAAATTTCGGGGTTTTTTTATTTGTAGGCCTTTGTAGGGGCCTTAAGGGCAAAGATGCCTTTTTTGGATATCCTAATATTGCGATATCCGAAAAGGCTTTTATTTTTTAAAATCAAAAAAAGGAGGTAAAAAATGAATTTACAACGGCCAAACGCAAATGATGTCACGAGAACTTACAACCGTTCGAAAAACGTGGTACCTTGTTCCGGGTTGTGTTCGAGATGCCTTGAGACATGCAGGGGAAACTGCGAGATATTTAAGTCTTCATTCAGAGGAAGAGAGGTCATCTACCCGGGGCCTTTCGGAGAAGGCACTGCCGGGGCAGACAAAGATTACCCTGTGGATTACTCGCATCTAAACATTCAGGGTTATGCGCTTGGCGCCAAAGGTCTTCCTAAAGGTGTCAGGCCCAGCCCGGATTCCACAAAGTTTCCGGATGTTGATACGGAAATCTCATATGGATGGAAGAGAAAGGTTAAGATGAAAGTGCCCATCTTTACGGGGGCGCTAGGGTCAACGGATGTAGCCAGAAAGAACTGGGATAATTTTGCAATAGGGGCGGCAATATCGGGGATAACGATTGTCTGCGGAGAGAATGTCTGCGGTATAGACCCCAAACTGGAATCGAATTCCAAGGGTAAGATTATAAAGGCACCCGACATGGATCATAGAATAGAGGTATACAAAAGATTCCATGAGGGCTATGGGGAGATGCTCGTCCAGATGAATGTGGAAGATACGCGCCTTGGAGTGGCGGAGTACGTCAGAAAAAAACATAAACTCGAATCGATAGAGCTTAAATGGGGCCAGGGCGCGAAGTGTATAGGCGGAGAGATAAAGGTCCGCTCACTTGAGAGGGCGCTGGAATTGCAAAGAAGAGGATACATAGTCACGCCTGACCCCAGTGTACATGCGAATCAGCAAGCGTTTAAAGACGGCGGGTTAAAAGAGTATGAGAGGCACTCAAGGCTCGGTTTTATATCAGAAGAGTCTTTTATTAAAGAAGTAGAGAGATTGAGGGAGATGGGCTTTAAGAGAATCACCTTAAAGACCGGCGCCTATTCAATGCGTGAGCTTGCCATGGCTATTAAGTATGCGTCTATGGCAGAGATAGATTTACTGACTATAGACGGAGCCCCCGGCGGGACCGGCATGAGCCCATGGAGGATGATGGTCGAATGGGGAATCCCTACTTTTTACCTTGAATCCTTGAGTTATGAATTTTGCGAAAGGCTCTCCAGGAAGGGTATGAAGGTACCGGATATTGCCATCGCGGGCGGTTTTTCTTTAGAGGACCATCTCTTTAAGGCCATAGCGATGGGCGCGCCGTATGTAAAGGCGGTATGTATGGGCAGGGCCCTTATGATACCGGGTTTTGTGGGGAGAAATATAAGTGAGTGGATATCGAAGAACGACCTGCCCAAAAGCGTGCTGGAATTCGGCAGAAAGCCCAAAGAGATATTTGTCTGCTACGATGAGTTGGAAGATAAATACGGAAAGGATATGAAGAATATACCTCTCGGGGCTGTGGGGGTTTATACATTTACGCAGAGGATAAAGGTGGGATTGCAGCAGCTTATGGCGGGAAGCAGAAATTTCCGGATAGATACGATTTCGCGTCGAGACCTTATGTCTTTGACGGAAGAGGCAGCCAAGATCTCAGGTATCCCTTATGTGATGGACGCCTACCGCGAAGAGGCGGATAAGGTCCTTAAGGGGTAATCCAACCTTAAGCAAAAGGGTAGAGGGGACGTTTCACCTTGTTATTACTCCTTTATCCGTAAGCAGTTACGGTAGTAAGCGGTACACTTTTCGACAAAATGATTTAACCTGAAAAGATGTACCGGTTGAATTTGTAACTTCTTACCATATAAGTAGTAATATAAGGGTGAAACGTCCCCTCTTTATTTTTTTGTGGAAATTGTAAACTAGAAATGATAAAATGGTTTACAATGGAAGTGTTAAAGACGTCCCTTACAGAGCTGATGGCTCAGGCCCATAAGATCAGGAAGGAATCGATAGGCGAGAAGCTTGAGCTCTGCAGTATAATAAACGCCAAATCCGGCCTCTGCGGCGAGGATTGTAAGTTCTGCGCGCAATCCTCCCGTCACAACGCCGACATATCTAAGTATCCCCTTAAAGGCAAGAATGAGATTGTGAGGGCCGCAGAGACTGCGAAGGATATCGGCGCCGGGAGATTCGGCATAGTAACGAGCGGAAACAAGCTTACCCCTAAAGAACTGGATGAGATCGCAGGCGCGGTAAGAGATATAAAAAGGGATGTCGGAATAGCCGTATGCGGTTCATTAGGCGCGTTGAAGAAAGACGAATTGGCAGTCTTAAAAGACGCAGGCCTATCGCGCTATCACCATAATATAGAGACCTCACCCAATTTTTATTCAAAAATCGTAACGACTCACGGCTTTCAAGAGAGAATAAACACAATCAATGCCGCCAAAGAGAGAGGCCTTGAAGTCTGCTCAGGCGGCATAATAGGTATGGGCGAGACATGGCAGGACAGGATAGATATAGCGAACCTATTGATGGATCTGGATGTCGATTCTGTCCCTATTAATTTTCTCATTCCCATGAAAGGCACGCCGCTTGAATCTGCAGAGACTATCTCCTGTAACGATGCCATAAGGACGATATCTATATTTAGAATTATCCTAAAAGAGAAGACCATAAAGATAGCAGCGGGAAGAGAGACCGTATTGAAAGATTCTCAAAAATTGGGATTCTTAGCCGGCGCGAACGGCATGCTCATCGGCGGATACCTCACAGTGAAGGGGAGAGACGTCGAAGCCGACCAGGAACTAATAAGAGAGATAAAGAGAGTATGGACAGAATAGATGAATTCTTGAAAGAGAGGAATACCAAAAATCTATTAAGGGTGCTACGTCCCGCAAGACAGAGGAATGAGGGTCTTATCTATTTTAAAGATAAGAGATATATAGATTTTTCATCGAATGACTATTTGGGGTTGTCGAACCACCCTAAGCTCAAAGAGGCATCGAAAAAAGCGACATATGAGTTTGGAACCAGTTCTTCCGCCTCGAGACTCTTAAGCGGGAGCTTAGAACTGCACAAGAGGCTGGAGGATAAGACAGCCGCGTTTAAAAAGAAAGAGAAGGCCTTAGTCTTTAATTCCGGCTATCAGGCCAACTTAGGCATAATAAGTTCTCTTTTTGGTAAAGACGATGTAATCTTTACCGATAGGTTGAGCCATGCCAGCATTATAGACGGGATCCTCTTATCGAAAAGTAGGTTTTTTAGGTTTAAGCACAATGATATGGGGCATCTCGAAGGGCTTCTTAAAAGGGAAAGAAGAAGATACAAGGAATCACTTATCGTAACAGAGACGATATTCAGCATGGACGGGGATAGAGCCCCTCTTAGAGAACTCGTCCGGCTAAAGAAGAGATACGATTGTAAGCTGATGGTGGATGAGGCGCACGCAACGGGCATATTCGGCAGGAACGGAAGCGGTGTCGTTGAGGAAGAGGGTTTGGCGGAGGAGATAGATTTAATCATGGGGACTTTTAGCAAGGCGCTCGGCAGTTTCGGGGCGTATCTGGCGTCATCTAAAAAGATGGTCGATTACCTGGTGAATTCCTGCAGGAGTTTTATATACTCTACGGCCCTGCCACCGGGGGTAATAGCGGCAAATCTGGCGGGCCTGGAATTGATTAAAGAAGAGCCTTTTAGGAGAAGGACCCTTTTAGAGAATGCGGGATATTTTCGTAAGGGGCTGGAGAAATGCGGATTTGAGACGAAGGGCTCATCCCAGACAATCCCCCTTATTATAGGAGAGGCAAAGAAGACAATCGCGCTTGGCGAAAGGCTTCAAGAGAGAGGCTATTGGGCCCTGCCGATAAGACCGCCGACAGTTCCGGCCGGGGAGTCGAGACTAAGATTTTCATTGAACTATAACCACACAAAAGGGATATTAAAAAAATTTTTAGATGATATCTCGGAAGCCAAATCAGTTTAAATATGTAGAGAGAAGAAAGAGAGAGTCGATGGCCTTAATTCCCGGCTGGGCGACCGATTACAGGATATTCGACTCTCTGGATTTAGATTTTAATTATCTGGTACCTGTGGGCTTTTCCCCGGATAGCTTCGAAGAAGACCTCATCGAGGCGTTAAAAGAACATAATATTAAGAACCTCTCTCTATTCGGTTATTCCCTGGGAGGATTTCTGGCATCCCGCTTTGCATCAAGATACCCGGCCCTTATCGATGAGCTTATCCTGGTAGGGATAAGAGTGAAGTACAATAAAGAGGAACTCGATATGGTAAGAGCGAGCTTAAGAAGAAGTAAGAAGGGGTATCTCTATAAATTCTATGCGCAGTCTTTTGTTAAGGAAGAAGAGATGCGCTATTTTAAGAAGAATCTGCTTAGATACTATCTGGAAGAGATGGATCTCGATTATTTATTAAGGACATTGGATTATTTAGGGACTTGCGAGTTTAAGCCGGAGGAGTTAAGAGAGGTAAGAAAGATAAAGATAGTACACGCGAGGGACGACAAGATCGCTCCTATTGAGGAGGCGTTCCGGATTAAGGCGGAGCTTCCCCAGGCAGAGATGATAACACTGAAAGACGGCGGCCACTCCCCATGGATAAAGAGGCTATAAAGAAAAATTTTTCAAGATACGCGCGATCTTACGATACTTATTCCACGGTTCAGGATCACTGCGCGGCCGGGCTGATTGCAAAGATTAAATCCAACGGCTTCAGAAAGATCCTGGATATAGGCTGCGGCACCGGTAACTACACAAGGCTATTAAAGGAGAGGTATCCTCAAGCAAGCATTAAGGCGGTAGATATATCAGAAGAGATGGTTGATGTAGCCAGGGAGAAACTAGACGGCCAAAGAGTGGATTTTCTTGTGAGAGACGCCGAAGCGATAGACTTAGATGATGAGTTCGATCTTATAAGCTCCAATGTAAGTTTTCAATGGTTTGAGGATTTAAAGGATCCCCTGTCAAGATACAGCGGTCTACTTAAAGAAAGCGGCATTATAGCCTTTTCTCAATTCGGCCCAAAGACATTCTATGAGCTTAATAGCTCTTTAAGGATACTTTTTGGTAAAGACGTCTCAATAAGCGCGTATAATTTTGTAGAGAAAGACGAGATAGAGACCCTGCTTAAGCGCCATTTTAAGATGGTTGAGGCAGCTGAAGAGATATACAGAGAGAGCCACAATTCATTAAGAGAGCTCTTAACGAAGATAAGGTATACAGGCACAAGGGGGCGGGGATTAAATAACGGGAACCTCTGGACTCCAAAGGTTATCAATAATCTTGAAGATATCTACAGAGAGAGGTTTAAAGGCATTACGGCAACATATCAGGTATTTTACTTAAAAGGTGTAAAATGAGCCCCGTTAGACCTCTAACAAAGGCTAAGAGGGGATAACATTCAGGATTTGTAGCCCAGGTTTAAACCTGGGCTACAAATCCGGGAGGAAATACAATTGATAGGAGGTCTAACGGGGTGAGAGGGATATTCGTTACGGGGACAGATACGGGTGTCGGCAAGACCGTGGTTACGGGATTATTGGCGCGGTATCTTTCTGACGGAGGATATAGCGTTATTACGCAGAAGTGGATAGAGACAGGCAGCAAAGGCTTTTCGAAAGATATAGATATGCACCTTAAACTGATGGGAAAGAGAAGGAAGGATATAAAAGATTTTCTGCCTCACGTATCTCCTTATGTATTTAAGTTCGCCTCATCGCCGCACCTCGCGGCGAAGCTTGAAAGAGAGAGGATTAATAAAGATAAGATTAAAAAGAGTTTTAGGGTTTTGCAAAAGAGACATGACTTTGTAATAGTAGAAGGGGTAGGAGGCGCGCTGGTTCCTTATAACGAGAAGAGATTGGTTATAGATATAGCAAAGGAGCTTAAATTGCCCGTCATAGTCGTTGCGGAAAATAGATTGGGCGCTATTAATCACACGCTGCTTACAATCGAGGCGATAAAAGCGAGAAAGATGAAAGTAGTAGGGGTAATATTCAATGATTGGCGGGGAAAGACCGATAGAAAAATCCTTAAGGATAATATACGCATAATAAAAAAATGGATAGCTGGATTAAAAAAGATCTAAAGCATATATGGCATCCCTATACGCAGATGAAGGATTGCAAGATACTTCCTCCTATTCTTATAGAGAAAGCCAGAGGGCTTAAGCTCTATGATAATAAAGGCAGTTTCTATTACGACACAATCTCAAGCTGGTGGTGCAATGTCCACGGCCATAATCATCCCAGGATAAAGAATGCCATAAAAAGGCAGCTCGATTCTTTAGACCACGTATTATTTGCCGGATTTACGCACAAGCCGGCGATACTCCTGGCCGAGAGGCTCATCTCTATAACCCCGGGAAACCTTAAGAAGGTATTTTTTTCCGATAACGGTTCTACGGCGGTTGAGACCGCCCTCAAGATGTCATTTCAATATTGGCAGAATTCGGGCAGGGAAAAAAAGAAAAATTTCATCTCTTTGGATTATGGCTATCACGGCGATACTATAGCAGCTATGTCGGTAAGCGGCGTGGATCTATTTAACGAAATATTCGCGCCGTTATTTTTTAAATCTTATAAAATACCCTCTCCTTATTGCTATCGATGCCCGATGAAGAAGAAGAGGACCTTTTGCGATATAGAGTGCATAGGACCGTTAGAGAGGTTATTGCGAAGAAGGAATTCTGAAATCGCAGCTATAATTATAGAGCCGCTCGTTTTGGCGGCAGGCGGCATGATAGTATACCCTAAGGAATATTTAAAGAGAGCAGCGCATCTCGCAAGAAAATACAACGTCCACCTAATACTGGATGAAGTTGCTACCGGCTTCGGCAGGACCGGCAAGATGTTCGCATGCGAACATGCAAAGGTCAAACCGGACTTTATGTGCCTTTCAAAAGGCATAACTGCAGGCTTTCTTCCGTTAGGGGCGACATTGACCACAGATGAGATATACGGCGCCTTTTATGATGATTATAAGAAGGGAAAGACTTTCTACCACGGCCACACTTATACGGCTAATCCCATCTCATGCTCGGCGGCGCTGGCCAGCCTCGACGTCTTTAAAAGGGAAGATACCCTAAGGAAGGCGGAGGGGCTCATATCGATATTTCATAATAGGCTTGAGAGGTTTCGCGGCCTTGATATAGTGGGGGATGTAAGATGCATAGGCATGATAGGGGCGCTTGAGCTGGTTAGGGATAAAAAGGGCAAAAAAAAGTTCGGCATTAACGAGAGAATCGGATTGAGGATTTATAAGAAGGGATTAAGAGAGAGCCTTATACTGCGGCCGCTTGGGGATATTGTATATTTCTATCTTCCGTTCTCTATAACAAAAGACGAGATAGGTGTTATTGTAGATAAGACATTTGATATTATAAAAAACGAAAGAAGCGTGAGATAATAAAAGAAGCGTTTGCCAGATTGAGATTAACCTTGAGATATTTCGGCGCATAAGATATAATAATAAAACTAAAATCAGGAGCAAGATATGACGGTAGATTTAACACAGGTAAGGCCGGGAGAAAGCGGCATTGTAGCGGATATTCAAGGCGGCCACGGTATGACAGAGAGAGTCCAGGCCATGGGTGTAAGGCCGGGAAAGAGAATAACCAAGATCAGCTCGCATTTCTGGAGGGGGCCGCAGACCGTGCAGGTCGATAATACCCAAGTTGCCATAGGCTTTGGTATGGCGAGAAGGATTTTAATAGAAGTCGAGAGATGAACCCCGTTAGACCTAATAAGAGGTCGACGGGGCGGGAGGTCTAACGGGGTGAAAGAGATAAATAAGATATTATTGATGGGTAATCCTAACGTGGGGAAGAGCGCCATATTCTCCAGGCTTACAGGCGCTAAGGTGGTGATCTCTAACTATCCCGGCACAACGGTGGAATTTACCCAGGGCCATGTGAAGATTGACGGCGCGAGGCCCATGATAATAGACGTTCCCGGGACTTATACATTGGAGCCAACCAGCAAGGCCGAAGAGGTAGCCGTCCAGATGTTAAAGGAGGGAGACTTCGTTATTAACATCGTCGATGCTACGAACCTCGAGAGAAATCTTTATCTTACATTACAGCTTATAGAGAAAGGTATTCCCCTCGTTGTGGCTTTAAATATGTGGGATGAGACGAAGCACCAGGGGATAGAGATAGATATTAAGAGGCTGGAAGAGAGATTGGGTGTGTCGATAGTCCCCACCTGCGGCCTTACGGGGGAAGGGATAAGAGAGCTTGTAGCCCGCATATCGGAAGCAAGGCCTTTAAAGAGACACCTCTTTACGGAGAGAAAGAAATGGGAGAGCATAGGAAGAATAGTTAATGAGGTCCAGCGGCTTACCCACCACCACCATACATTCTTGCAGAGACTGGAGGAGTTAAGCATAAAACCTGTTACGGGGCTGCCTATAGCGGCGGGTGTTATGTTCTGCGCGTTTTTAATTATCCGTTTTATAGGCGAAGGCTTAATAGGCTATCTATTTGAGCCTCTGTTTAATAATATATGGCTTCCAGTGATGACGAGACTAAGCTTGATATTAGGCGGAGAGACATTTTTGCACCATATATTTATAGGCAAACTTATTAATGGCGGGATAGATTTCGGGCAGTCCTTCGGGCTTTTTACCACAGGGTTATTTGTGCCTATAGCCATGGTCTTACCGTATCTATTCAGTTTCTATTTAGTATTGGGACTCCTGGAAGACTTCGGCTATCTGCCGCGCCTTGCCGTACTGCTCGACAATCTTATGCATCGAATGGGGCTTCACGGATATGCTATAATACCGCTCATCCTGGGATTGGGCTGCAATGTCCCTGGGGCCTTAGCCACCAGGTTATTGGAAGGAAAGAGGGAGAAGTTTATCGCGGCGACTTTGATGGCGGTCGCCGTTCCCTGTATGGCCCAGATTGCCATGATTGTAGGATTGGTAGGCGAGAGGGGAGGAAGGTATCTAGCCATTGTATTCGGCACGCTTTTTTTGGTTTTAATCATAAAGGGGCTTATTTTAAATAGAGTCATGAAAGGCCCGAGTCCCGAGATACTGGTTGAGATCCCCCCGTATAGAATCCCTCAGCCTATTGCGGTTGTAAAAAAAGTCTGGATGCGCGTCTTTGGTTTCTTGAAAGAGGCCCTTCCTTACGTGCTTTTAGGCATACTCTTTGTTAATGTCCTCCATGTGCTAAAGATCATAGATTATCTCGCAAGACTATTCAGTCCGCTCGTAACAAATGTGTGGGGGCTTCCAAAAGAGGCGATATCGGCGCTTATTATCGGGTTCTTGAGGAAGGATGTCGCTGTCGGAATGCTGGGGCCGCTTGACCTTACTACCAAACAGCTTGTCATAGGCTCTACGGTCCTGGCCATCTACTTTCCCTGCATTGCCACTTTTGCTGTATTGGTGCGCGAGTTGGGCATAAGGGATATGTTGAAATCAGCCGCTATCATGATTGGCGTGGCGCTATTGGTAGGAGGATTGCTTAATATAATATTGTAAGCTCTACTCTTTTATAGGTCTTTCTTTCAGGGGTTTAAATGCATAACCGCTGTCGGCAGAAGGAAGGCCCGCCGCAGGCTCAACCAGCAGGAAATCACCCTTTTTAATCCATTCTTTCAATGTCTTTGCAATCTCAAGCGCTTTCGGGTAACTGGAAAGCGGAGCCGTGGGCACATCCCTGCCCTGAACCTTTATTGTGCCGCTTTTAAGCTCTTCATAATTGACTTCACCCAGACTCCCGGATTTCCCCTGCGGATAATCTTGACCATAATCGACTATCTGTGCCCATATCTCTTTATCGCTTACGGCGGTATATCGGCATATCTCCTCGTTTAGTATCGGGATGGGGATACCTATACCTATGGTAAGCGTTACGCCATATCCCTGGAAGGAGGTTCCCACCAGATATTTGGGCGACATATTCTTTAGATCTCCCAATAGGGCCAATGTGCCTGCCGGTACTTGAGGCACGCCGTTACCCTTGCGCTTAACACCGGGGTTATGCTGCGTGCCGTGCCAGACGATATAACCTACACCGCCGCCCAAAAATACCCTTGTCCCTATGCCGATAGTCTTATAGTAGGGGTCGTTTAAGAGGGGAGAAAGCTGTCCGGCAGAACAGTAATTGGCATTGCCTAAGTGGGGTTTTAGCGCGCCCATGTAGGTATAGATAATTTTGTCAGAGAGGTTTACCGCTGCGTTGTAATTCTGGTAGACGTTTCTGGGATTAAACAAGACCGCCTCGTTTAAATCCTTTATGTTAATAAGAGTCTCGAGCTTCTTTCTGGGATAGCAGTCGGTGCCGTAGGTGGTAGCGGTCAGCTTCAGGTCTTTTCCCGCTACCAAGTCCTGTATTACGTGGGCGCCGCCGTATTTGAATTCTCCCGGATAGACTTTGTTTCTGGGATCATCGTCAGGCAGGATGGTGGCGCCGACATAAATGTCAACCGCGGCAAAACCGCCATACGCAGGGACGTCATTTATATATACCTTACCTCCGCCCAGCTTGATCTTCGGTTTGGAGTGGCCTGTATTGAAATAAGCGCCGGATGAGCACATAGGCCCGAATGTGCCTGTAGTAACTATATCGACTTCCTCAGCCGCCTGCTTCGACCCCTTCTTATTGACGATTTCTATTATCTCTTCCGCTGTCGCAACTACTACTTTACCTTTTTTAATCTTTTCATTAATCTCTTTTATGGTCTTGGCCATCACAACCTCCGCTTAGGTTTATTATACAACAAATTGTTATTACGTCACTAAAAAAATTATCCTCTAAAAGGCCATGTGCTTAAGTATCGTTCCCCCGTATCCGGCAGTATAAGAACGATCATCTTGCCTCTATTTTCAGGCCTCCCGGCTACTTCTATAGCCGCCCATGCTGCCGCGCCGCTTGATATACCTGCAAATATCCCTTCCTCCCTGGCCAGTCTTCCGGCAAGCCTGCCTGCGTCATCGTTTGTGACTTTTATAATCTCGTCAATTATCTTTGTGTTCAAGATCTTAGGAATGAATCCGGCTCCTATGCCTTGAATTTTGTGCGGTCCAGGCTTTTCGCCTGATAAGACGGGAGAATCTGCCGGTTCGACAGCCACCGCTTTAAACTCCGGCTTCTTCTTCTTTATGGCTTCGGCTACCCCCGTAATAGTGCCTCCCGTGCCGACACCGCTTACCAAGATGTCAACCTTGCCGTCCGTATCCCGCCATATCTCCTCGGCTGTAGTCTCTCTATGTATTTTAGTATTGGCCGGATTATTAAATTGCTGGGGCACAAAGGTATCAGGGTTATCTCTTGCCAGTTCTTCAGCCTTCTTAACCGCTCCGAGCATACCTTCATGGCCGGGCGTCAATACTAGTTCAGCGCCTAATATAGATAGTAAATGCCTGCGCTCAACAGACATAGTATCCGGCATCGTCAGGATTAAGTGGTAACCCCTTGCCGCGCAGACGAAGGCGAGGGCGATGCCGGTGTTTCCGCTGGTAGGTTCTATTATAATTGTATTCTTCTTTATCAGTCCCCTGTCCTCCGCATCGCGAATCATAGATACGCCTATCCTGTCTTTTATGCTGGAAAGGGGGTTGAATGATTCAAGCTTGGCAATTACCTCCGCTTTCAAGCCCTCGGTTATCCTGTTTAATCTTACCAGCGGCGTGTTTCCTATTAATTCGGTTACGTCTTTGGCTATCTTTGGCATATTTTCCTCCGGCATTAAATATTATAAATTAAAGAGGTCTCGAGTTTCTCCTTCCGGCGCCCTAGCAGATCCTGAAGGGTTATAGATTCCAGGGTGCGGGTTATATTCTCTTTCAGCTCTTTCCATACGTCTATGGTAATACAGTAATTAGTCCTATGGCAGAGGGCGGGGTTGTCGACGCATCTTACCGGCGCCAGCGACCCCTCCATTGTCTCCACTATATCTTTTAAGTTTATTTTAGATGGGGATTTTGCAAGGGCATACCCGCCATGCGCTCCACGGCCCGAAGTCACCAGGCCCGCTGCTTTAAGAGGAGGCAGAAGGTGTTCCAGATAACCTACAGATATCTCCTGTCTCCTGGCGATATCTTTCAATAAGATATTGCCCTTGCCATAATGTGAGGCGAGATCTATCATTAATCTCGCGCCATACCGCGATTTAGTTGAGAGTCGCATCATTACTATTTACCTCCGGTTACAATAACCTACTAATCTTATTAGATTAATAGGAATTATATATCAATGGGTAAGGTTTGTCAAGAATTTTTTTATAAAATTTTACTTTAAAGATCCTTCGCCCTATAGGCCTCAGGATCAAGTCAAATTTGCTGATGCAAATTTGACTTGACAAATATAGCTAATACAGCTAATTTATTATAACTGCCACAAAGACATAGATGAGGTCTAGGATATGGGCTACGCCCAAGCTGTAGAAAAGGCATGGAATGATATTACGGCTTTAGCCGGAGATAACAAATATTCAGTAAAATTTTTAGCAGATACTTACGATGTGGATCTGGATAAAAGAGAGGTCATCTCTCTATCCTGCAACACGCCTGCAAAAGAATATATAATTGTACTTCTATTGCACTACCTTAAAAAGAGGCTCAAGCTTAAGATCCTGCCTGCGCCTACAGGGGAATGGATAAATTTCAAGCAGCTTGAAGGAGGTGACGGGTATTACCCCGCCTTTAAAAAGCGAACCATAGATGTCGTATTAAGGAAATACCGAGCCAATCCACAGGCCATACTGGATTTAATCGGCCGTTTTTGCGCAAAGAGGGTCCAGATAGGGGATCTCGGGGTTGTTATAGAGGCCTTAGAAAAAGTACCTATCCTTATAACCTTATGGAAAGGGGATGAAGAATTCGGCCCTGAGGCAAATATACTATTCGATGCCGGCATAGCCGAGATATTCTGCACCGAGGATATAGTAGTGCTTACCGAATTCCTGGTCCATTTACTGTGAGCGCTGGCGGGGGTTGCCTCCGCTTAAATTTTTAAATAAAATTTTACTTTAAAGATCCTTCGCCCTATAGGGCTCAGGATCAAGTTAATTGTTTAAATAAAAATTAACTTGACATAATGATACTAATATGGTATCATTTAAAAGGAAGCAAAAAAGAGGGAGGTAAACAATGCATCTCGGAATAAGATATATGTTGAGGCCGGTTGCGCACTGCAAAGAAGGGTGTTGTAGCAAGTCCCGGGCATGACGTTAAACCGCCCCTAGCACTATGATTGCGCCGCTCGCTTCTTTAATATGCAAAATAAGCAAGCGGCGCAAAACATGGGGGAATTATTATGAAACTTATTACGCGAGATACGGATTATGCGATAAGGGCCATGTGTGTTATCGCTAAGCGGAAAGATAAGGTGGTCTCTGTCAAAGACTTGACCGATTACCTCAAGGTTCCGAGACCGTTTTTAAGGAAGATACTACAGATTTTAAATAAAAGAGGACTGCTAAAATCATATAAAGGTATAGGCGGCGGTTTTACGATAGCTCTTTCGCCGAAGAAGATATCATTAGTTAAATTAATAGAGGTCTTCCAGGGGCCGATAAGACTTAGTGAGCATAAATTAAAGAAGAAGATCTGTCCAGAGGCCAAGATCTGCCTTTTAAAAAAGAGATTGGATAATATTGAGAAGTACGTTAAGGCTAGATTAGAAGCCATTACATTAGAGACTTTGATTGAGGAAGCAGGGAGGATTTAGAGATGGCAAAGAGGAAGATTATAAAGATCGATGAAGATAAATGCAACGGCTGTGGGCTCTGTATACCGAACTGCCCAGAAGGGGCCTTACAGCTAATAGACGATAAGGCGCGCCTTATAAGCGATCTCTTCTGTGACGGGTTGGGTGCCTGCATCGGCCACTGCCCCGAAGGCGCTATTACTATAGAGGAAAGAGAAGCCGAGCCGTATAACGAAAAGAGGGTCATGGAGAATATAGCCAAACAGGGAAAGAATACTATAAAAGCGCATCTGGAGCATCTTAAGGAACATGGCGAAAACATTTATCTTAACGAAGCGATACAGGCCTTGAAAGATAAAGGTATAGAAGTCCCTGACTTGGAAAAGGGACCCGCCGGCGCGCATACACACCATGGAGATTCTTCTGAATGCCCCGGCTCGAAGATGGTGGAATTAAGACCAAAGGCCGGCAAAGATAAACCGGGAGCCAAAGGAATGCCGCAATTAAGACAGTGGCCGGTCCAGATAATGCTTGTGCGGCCGTCCGCGCCGTATTTAAACAACGCAGACCTTTTAATAGCGGCCGATTGCGTTCCGTTTGCTTATGCGGATTTCCATCGCGATTTACTGAAAGGCAAGGTTTTGCTTGTAGGCTGTCCTAAACTGGATGACATTGGATTTTATAAAGATAGGTTTACAGAAATTTTTAAAAACAATCATATAAAATCTGTGACGTATGCCCACATGGAAGTTCCATGCTGTTCTGGTATGATAAAGGCCGTTGAATCGGCTATTTCTCTATCGGGTAAAAAAATCCCCTTCAAAGAGATTACTATAAGCATAAAGGGAGAGAGGCTAAAATGACTGTAAAATGTCCCGGCTCACAGACCTTTAGCCAGCCCCATCCGGATTTTATAAGATGTCCTTTCTGCAAGGCCGAAGTGGAGATATGGTCGGATGAGGCTAAGACGAAATGCCCGGGGTGCAAAAAGACCGTTTTGCGCGACCAAGGCCAGAGCTGTCTCGACTGGTGCAGGTACGCAAAGGAGTGCGTAGGAGAGGAGCAATTTAAGAAATTCTTAAAAAATAAAAGGCTTAACAAATCAGATAAGTAGTATATAATCATAAGATAAAGCAAAGAGGAGGGTATGATGGAATTAAAAGAAAAAGTAATGGGTGTGCTGAATAAGAAGATAAAGCCGTGGCTTAAGGCGGACGGCGGGGATTGCGAGCTGGTAGATGTCACTACTGACGGTGTGGTCAAGGTGAAATTAACCGGCGCATGCGGCACATGCCCCATGAGCCAGATGACACTCCAGATGGGAGTAGGAAGGGTATTAAAAGAAGAGATACCTGAGGTAAAAGAGGTCGTTGCCGTATAACGGCGATAAGAGTTTTAAAGAGAATGGTCGAATTCGATACAGAAGTAGTAGATGTAATAGAGATGACCTATAATGTAAAGAGCTTCAGGTTTAGAGCCGGAGATGATGCGGTTTTTAGGCCCGGACAGTTCTTCTTTGTTACGATAAAAGCTGAAGACCGGGATATGACGAAACATTTCTCTTTTTCGAATTCGCCTACGGAAAAAGGTTATGTAGAATTTACCAAGAGGATTACCGGAAGCCCGTTTTCTAAAGCGCTTGACGGATTAAAAAGAGGCGATTGGGCGCACTTGAGGATGCCGTACGGTAACTTTACGTTTGAGGGAGGGCATGATAGAATAGCCTTTCTTTCCGGCGGCATAGGCGTAACGCCTATAAGGTCTATGTGTAAGTATGCCGGAGACATGAAATTAGAGAGAGATATAGTCTTACTCTATGGCAACAGTGAGGAGAGGGATATTATATTCAGGCGGGATTTAGACGAGATAAGCTCGAAAATTAAGAATATCCGCGTACTATACACCTTGACCTCTCAAGACGTTGATAACTCTACTTGGGCCGGGAGGATAGGTTACATAGATAGTAAGATGGTAAGAGAAGAAATCCCCGATTACAATAAAAGGATCTTTTATATATGCGGCCCGCCTAATATGGTAGAGGGTTTAAAAAATATCTTAAGAGACGATCTCGGCGTTAAAGAAGGCAGTATTAAATATGAGAATTTTTCAGGGTATTGATCTTGAGTGAGGCGGTCTATTTTGATTTCGCAAGATAGGAGGATAATAATGGGAAAGTCCGTGAAAGGAACTAAGACAGAAAAGAATCTACTCGCTTCTTTCGCCGGTGAATCGCAGGCGAGAAACCGCTATACATATTTTGCCGGTGTGGCCAAAAAGGCCGGTTACGAGCAGATTGCGGCCATATTCTTAGAGACCGCCGATAATGAGAAAGAGCATGCCAAGAGGTTCTTCAAGCTTTTGGAAGGTGGGGAAGTAGAGATCGCGGCTTCATACCCTGCGGGGGTGATAGGAGATACCCCGGCAAATCTTAAGGCCGCCGCAGAAGGCGAAAACCTCGAATGGACAAAGCTTTACAAGGAGGCGGAAGAGAGAGCGCGCAAAGAGGGTTTTGAAGAGATTGCCGAACAGTTTAAAGAGATTGCCGAAGTAGAAGAAGAGCACGAAAAGAGATACCGCAGGCTCCTTCGGAATATAAAAGAGAAGAAGGTCTTTAAGAGAGAGACCGTCGTTAAATGGAAATGCCGAAACTGCGGATATCTCCATGAGGGCAAAGAGGCACCGGAAGAGTGCCCCGCCTGCGCCCATCCACAGGCGTACTACGAACTTCTGTGCGAGAATTATTAAAAGTAATGCGGTGAAAAGGAATGATTAAATTCGAAATCCGAATATCGAAATCCGAAACAATATCGAATTACCGAAATTCGAATGTTCCAAACCAAGTGTTTTGGTCATTTGAAAATTCGGATTTCGTATTTGTTTCGAATTTCGGATTTCGTGCTTCGAATTTAACAAGCAGATAAACATATTATACGAGGGAGGTGCGAATCATGAAAGGGTATGTGTGTAAAGTATGTAAATATATCTCTATAAACGGAAGCGCGCCGGATAAGTGCCCGGTCTGCGGGGCGCCGAAGACGGCTTTTGAAGAGAAGGATAACGCCGCATCGGCCGCTAAAGACACAAATAACCTGACCGAATTGGAGAAGAAGCACATACCGGTTATTACCGTCTTAAAAGAGTGCGGCTTAATACCCGAAGGCTGCATGGATGTACATGTAAAGATGGGAGAGATCAAACACCCTATGCAGGCCGACCATTACATCGTACACATCGACTTCTATATAGAGAACGAGTTTATATCGAGGGTTATATTGACTCCTGATAGACTTAATCCGGCAGCCGCGCTCCACCTTAACGCAAAGAGCGGCAGGCTTACGGTTATAGAGCTCTGCAATATACATGGGGCTTGGGTTAAAGAGGCAAATCTATAAAAGAGGGGGGAGACTTTATGGGCAACATATTTTCTGGAAGCGAGATAGTAGAGATGGGAATCCAGATTGAGAAGAACGGCAAGGCCTTTTATGACAGGTTGACCGAAAAGTCCAGCAATGGTGAAGCCAAAGATATTTTTAAATTTTTGGCCGGAGAGGAAGAGAAGCACATAGTTCTATTCAAAAAGATATTGGAGGCGGTAGGTAAATTCCAGCCGCAGGAGACCTATCCAGGCGAGTATTACGAATATATGAACGCCTTGGCCGGAGAGTATATCTTTACCCAGAAAGGGAAAGGCCAGGAAGTGGCCGCCGGGGTAAAGGATGATAAGGATGCGGTAAATCTTGGCATAGGCTTTGAGAAGGATTCGATTATCTTCTACGACGGGCTTAAGAGAGTCGTGCCGGAATACGACCAGAAGACAGTAGATACATTAATAACAGAGGAGAAGGCCCATTTAAGAAAGCTGTACGGTCTGAAGAGGAAGATCGGATAAGAAGGATCTACAGATGGAGAGAGAACCGACTTGCCCCCACTGCGAAGAGAGAACGCCATTATACAAAAATAAGACTTTTATCGTATCCTCTATACTGATATCGGCGGCTCTTTTATCTTATATCGTACCTATCATGGAACCTTTTAGAAGATCCCTTTTTGTATATTTTAAGACTATATGGTGGGCGATCCTCCTCGGTTTTTTGCTTGGCGGCGCGATAGACCACTATGTCCCGCGTGAATATATATCGCATATCTTAGCGAGGCCGAGGAAGAGGACGATATTCTATTCTGTAATCCTGGGCTTTTTTATGAGCGCATGCTCGCACGGGATACTCGCCCTTTCTATCGAGCTCCACAAGAAAGGAGCGTCGAATCCAGCGGTGGTGGCATTCCTTCTCGCGAGCCCCTGGGCCAATCTTACTCTTACGATAATGCTGATAGGGTTTTTCGGCTTAAAGGCGTTATATATTATAGTTTCGGCTATTGTAATTGCCGTGATCACAGGATTTATATTCCAATTTTTAGAGTCGAAGAATCTCATCGAAAAGAATGATAATATCGTAAATACCGAAGAAACCTTTTCTATCGTTAATGATATCAGGAAGAGATTCGGCGATTATGAATTCTCCTTTAATGCTGTTAGATCTGATATAAGAGGCATTTTAAACGGGGCGCTTTCGTTAAGCAATATGGTATTATGGTGGGTTCTGATAGGTGTGGGGATTGCGAGCTTAGCTGGGGGTTATGTCCCGTCAGGTATATTCCAGAGATTTATGGGGCCAACCATGCTCGGACTCGCCGTAACGCTTATCGTCGCTACAATCATAGAGGTATGCTCCGAAGGTTCGGCGCCGATGGCGTTTGAGATATTCAGGCAGACCGGCGCGCTGGGAAACAGCTTTGTCTTCCTTATGGCGGGCGTCGTGACTGATTATACGGAGATAGGGCTCCTGTGGCATAATGTGGGAAGAAGGGTAGCTATCTGGCTGCCGATAATTACGGTACCGCAGGTTGTCTTATTGGGCATAATAGCCAATAATATATTTAAATGAGGCCATGACTTACGGAACGAAGTGAACGTAAGTCATATGGCCGAATTTACCCAGCACTAATTTTATGAAATATTGGGTCTATGTATTAAAAAATAGGAATAAAATTAGTGCTGGGTTTAATGCGACCTTTCATAGAAGAGAAACAGAGGAGATAAACTTACGAAAAATCGGAGATTTTTCGTAAGTTTAGGTCTTATTAAATGCGCGACTTGATTATTATAGGGGCAGGGCCGGCCGGCATAACAGCCGGCATATACGCTATCCGCCAGGGGCTTGATCTCCTGGTTATATCGAAAGATATCGGCGGCCAGACCGTCTGGAGCGGCGACATCGAAAATTATACGGGCTATCAATTTATTTCAGGCCCCGAGCTTACGGGCAAGTTCGAAGAGCATATGCGCAAATATGGGATCGAACTGAAAAATGAGGAGGAGGTAACTAAACTTGAGAAGACCGGTGGCGGTGTCACGATTGAGACTGTGGAAGGTCAGTATGAGTCGCGGACAGCGATAATCGCCTCGGGAAAGAGATCAAAAGAGCTTAACGTGCCGGGTGAGAAGGAATTTAAAAACCGGGGTCTTACGTATTGCGCAACCTGTGACGGCCCGCTGTTCGCGAAGAAGGATGTTGCGATAATAGGCGGCGGAAACTCCGCCATGGACGCGGCCCTCAAGCTTATAAAGATAGCCAACCGCATCTATATTATTAATAACACGCCCGCTCTCGGCGGCGACGCAATAATACGGCAGAAGGTGATTGAGAGCGATAAGGTATCGACCTTTAACTCCTCCCGGGTGGCATCTGTCTTTGGGGATAAACTGGTAAGCGGTATTAAGATAGTAAGCGGGAAGAATGAGAAGACGTTTTCAGTCCAGGGAGTCTTTGTGGAGATAGGTCTTGTGCCGAATTCCGGGTTTATAAAGGGTGTGGATAAGAACGAAGACGGGGAGATCAAGGTTAACAAAAGGAATGAAACCAATATACCCGGTATCTTTGCCGCAGGCGACGTCACCGATGTGCCGGAGAAGCAGATTATAGTGGCGACCGGCGAAGGGGCTAAGGCGGCGCTTCAGGCCTTTAAATATCTGGCGCAGCAAAAATAAAGGATATGATTTCAAAGAAAAGATTGCTTAACGGTCTACATGAACTTGTGCATGTCGAGGAAGGGGCGGTTACGCTCTACGCAAATTTTACGAAGACCCTCTTGAGGCATGCGGAAGATATCGATACAGAAAAGAGGACGGTAATCGAAAAGATACTTACGCAGTTATATAAAGATTCCACAAGACATGGGAAGCTGGTCGACGACTTAATAGAAAAGGTAGCCAGGGACGCGAGAGATGAATACTGAGATGCTCCTTAAAGAATTTCAGAGTATTTTAGCGCTCGAAGAGAGGGCAAGGCACTTCTATGACCATTACGCAAGCCAGGTTGATGACGAAGAGCTAAAGGCCAAGCTTATCTCTATACGCAATGATGAGATCCGGCATATAAAGCTGGCTAATGAGCTTATAGGATTAGTAAAATGAAAGAGCTTCTTTCGGAATACAAGAAAAAAAGAGTTTTAATAAAAAAGAGGCTTAAGGAGTTCGGGAGATTATATAGCTCGCCCGATGAGGATATCTTTGCGGAGCTCTCTTTCTGCATATTGACCCCTCAGTCCAGGGCGTTGGCCTGCGACAGGGCCATAAGTGAGTTAAGGGCGTGCGGGCTTCTCTTTAAAGGAGGCAGGCGCGATATAAGGAGCAGGCTAAAAAATGTTAGGTTTCCGAATAAGAAGGCCTCTTTTCTTGTAGATGCGCGAAGGCTCTTTGGAAACGGAGGTTCTTTTGATATAAAGGGAAGGCTTGATTTAAGGGATATAGCCCGGAGCAGGGAGTGGCTTGTGGATAATGTAAAGGGGCTGGGTTATAAAGAGGCGAGCCATTTTTTAAGGAATATAGGGCTTGGACGCGATCTTGCCATACTCGATGTCCACATCTTGAAAAATCTTAAGAGATTCGGAGTTATAACCAAAGTTCCTTCATCGATGACAAAAAAGAGATATTTAGAGATAGAAGAGAAGATGAGAAGATTCTCAAAACGGATAGATATACCCCTCGATGAATTAGACCTTTTATTGTGGTCAAAGGAGACCGGCGTAATATTCAAATAGACCCGATGGCAGAAAAGAGACTCCCCCTTATCGCGCATTTGGAAGAACTTAAGTCGAGGCTTATAAAATCTATCATATCTATTCTCATCACCTCGGTCCTTGCGTATAGCTTCGTCGAGGAGATTATACGAAACCTCGCAGAGCCGGTCGGAAGGCTTGTCTTTATAGCACCCGCCGAAGCATTTCTCGCAAATATCAAAGTAGCGCTCTTCTGCGGGATATTTCTCTCTTCGCCTTTAATTATTTACCAGATGTGGCAATTTATTAAATCCGGTTTAAAGAGAAGAGAAGAGAGACTAGTTCTTTTATTCGCGCCCTTCTCTTTTTTGCTGTTTACGCTGGGAGGCCTCTTCGGATACTTCATCATCGTGCCTATCGGCATTAAATTTTTACTTGGATTCGCTACCGATATAGTAAGGCCGATGATAACCATAGACAGATATATATCATTTTTAGGGATACTTACCTTGGCCTTCGGCATAATCTTCCAGCTGCCTTTAATAAGTCTTTTTCTTACGAAGCTCGGCGTGATAGGGCCTCGCTTCTTGTCATCCAAGAGAAGAGAGGCGATAATCGGCATCTTCATCTTAGCCGCCATACTTACGCCCCCTGATGTAGTAACACAATGCCTTATGGCTGTACCGCTCTTGGCCTTATACGAAATCAGCATCATCTTTTCGAAGATTGTGTATAAAAAGGCGCCATAGTCTCTGTATTTTTCCAGCCATTGCCCGCTCGACTTAATTTTACGCCAGTGTCCTCCTTCGCCCATAAAAGAATTTCATAGATGTTTTGGGCTTCGGAGGACTATCCTTCGAAGCTAAATACGTAAGTACTTAGCGAAGTAGGATGCCTT